>NZ_CP040818.1:990000-1327500 GCF_005887635.2 Paroceanicella profunda
CCGCTCGGCGCCTCCTCGAAGCTCAATGCGGAATGGGCCTTCCTCACCTGGCTGCGCGACATCGGCCGGCTGACCGCCGAGGCCTGGCTGGAGGAGCATTTCGACGACCTGGGCCGCTGCTCGACCGTCGACATCCGCGGCATGTTCCAGGGCGGCGCCCGGGTGAAGCAGCCGGACTGACCGCCCTCCACCACGCCCCGGCCGCAGCGCTTCCGGCCGGGGCGCGCCTTCCCCCCACTTCAGGACGACACATGACAGACGACCTCACCACCCATGACGCCGAAGACGATGCCCGCAACGCCGATCTCCTCATCTGGGTGAACGGCGCGCTCAGGAAGCGGGCGGAGGCGATGGTCTCGGTGTATGATTCCGGCTTCATGCTGGGCGATGGCATCTGGGAGGGCCTGCGGCTGCACAATGGCCGCTGGGCCTTCCTGGGCGCGCATCTCGACCGGCTGTTCGAGGCGGCGAAAGCCATCGATCTGGACATCGGCATGGACAGGGCCGGCATCGCCGCGGCGCTGGAGGAGACCCGCCTCGCGAATGGCATGCAGGACCATGTCCACGCCCGGCTGATGGTGACACGCGGCGTGAAGACCCGTCCGTTCCAGCACCCGGCGCTGTCGCGCTCCGGGCCGACGATGGTGATCATCATGGAGCATTCGCGCCCGAACCCGGCGCTGATGGAACGCGGCATCCGCCTCGCCACCGTGCCGCAGGTGCGCGGGTTGCCGATGAGCCAGGACCCGAAGCTGAACTCGCATTCCAAGCTGAACTGCATCCTCGCCTGCATCCAGGCGGAGAAGGCCGGCGCCGACGAGGCGCTGATGCTGGACCCGCATGGCTTCGTGAACACCACCAACGCCTGCAACTTCTTCATCGTGCGCCACGGGGAGGTGTGGACCTCCACGGGCGACTACTGCATGAACGGCATCACCCGCGGCAAGGTGATCGAGCTGTGCCGGGCCAATGACATCCCGGTATTCGAGCGCAATTTCTCGCTGGTCGACACCTACGGCGCCGAGGAAGCCTTCCTCACCGGCACCTTCGGCGCCCAGACCCCGGTGTCGGAGATCGACGGGAGACGCATCGGCGAGGAGGGCACCAATGGCGCCGGCCCCATCACCCGCCGCATCCGCAGCCTCTACGAGGCCCTGATCGAGCGCGACACCCGCACGCCCTCGGCCATGTGAGGGGCGGCGGCGGAGCAGAGCCGCTCCTGTGACGCACCCGAAGACGTGCCCGCCCCGGGCGATGCGGACCCGATGCGCCCCCGTTGCATCTGTGCCGCGTGCTGCCCTGCCGGCACCCGCGGGATTACAGGGGTCCCGGTCTTGCGCTCGGACCTTTCGGCAGCGGAGACGCGATCAGGCCCGAAACAGCGGTGCCGCTCTGTGCATGTCGCTGGCGTGTCGCCAGCCCCTCGCCCCCGGGGCAGCCGGGGTGCGACGCGCCTCCTCCCACCGGGGTGCGAAGCGCCCCTGCCACTGTCGGGAACGCAGAACGCGCGGCCCTGCCCGCCCCCGGCGGGGGTCTAGGCGAAATGCAGGCTGATGCTGCCCCAGGGGCCGTAATCGGCGGTGATCGTGTCGCCGTGGCGGGCCTCGACCGGGCGCACGAAGGAGCCGGCGAGCACGATCTCGCCGGCGCTGAGCCCCTCTCCGTAGTCCCCGAGCCGGTTCGCGAGCCAGGCGATGCCGCGCGCGGGGTGGCTGAGCACGCCGGCGCCGAGGCCGGTCTCCTCCACCTCGGCGTTGCGTGAGAGGATGGCGCCCATCCAGCGCAGGTCGGTGGCATCGGGGGCGATGCGCCGGCCGGCGGTGACGATACCGGCATTCGCGGCATTGTCGGCGATGGTGTCGAGGATGGTGCGCGGGCGCTTCGTCTCCGGATCGGCGCGGAAGATGCGGGTGTCGAGGATCTCCAGCGCCGGGGTGACGTAATCGGTGGCGGCGAGCACGTCGAAGACCGTGACACCGGGGCCGCGCAGCGGGGCGTTCAGCACGAAGGCGATCTCGGCCTCGATGCGCGGCTGGATGAAGCGGTCCTCCGGCACCACCTGGCCGTCCTCGAACCACATGTCGTCGAGCAGCACGCCGCTGTCGGGGATGTCGATTCCCAGCGCGGCCTGCATGGCCTTGGAGGTGAGGCCGATCTTCCAGCCGATCACCCGCCGGCCGGCGGCCTTCTTGCGCGCCACCCAGGCCGACTGGACGGCATAGGCATCGTCCATGGTCATGCCCGGATACTGCAGGGAAAGCAGGCCGGTCTGGCTGCGGGTGGTCTCGGCGGTGTCGAGCGCGGCGACTGCGGCGTCGATCTCGGTGGTGGTGAGGGTGCAGGTCATCGCGGGGTCCTTGCCGGTGCGCGGGGAACGCCCGCCTCGCCGAGGGGGCGCCGCCCCCGCAGCTCGGCGGGCGTGGTCGCGGCCCGGGCGGGCCGCTTGGCCCGGCGCGGCCGCGGTCGGGTGAAGGCGGTCATGGCGCGACAATGGGGGTTGCGTCGAGCTCGGCGGCGCGGGGCTCCACGCCGGTGAAGAGCGAGCCCTCCTCGAACCAGGAACGCGGCGCCGGCGCACCCCAGAGCGTCTGGCGCTGGGGGTCCTTCAGGTCCCAGCGGATCGGCTCCAGGTCCGGGTCCACGGTCTGGTAATCGGAGCAGTAGATCTCCACGCGGTTGCCGTCCGGGTCGCGGATATAGAGGAAGAAGGCGTTGGAGATGCCGTGCCGGCCGGGGCCCCGCTCGATGTTCTTCACGTAGCCGGTGGTGGCCATCAGGTCGAGCAGGTCGATGATGTTGAGCGGCGTCGGCACCCAGAAGGCGACATGGTGCAGGCGCGGGCCGCGGCCGTTGGTGAAGGCCATGTCATGCACCCCGCCCTTGCGGTGCATCCAGGCGGCCCAGAGATGGCCCGAGGCCTCGTCCTCGGTGTACTCGGTGACACGGAAGCCGAAGGCGGCGTAGAAGGCCACGCTCTCGTCCACGTTCGGCGAGAAGCAGTTGAAATGGTCGATCCGCAGCGGCTTCACCCCGCGGTAGAGCGCATATCGCTGGTGGATGGGCGCCAGCCGGTCCATGCGGTGGTAGAACTCGAGCGGGATGCCGTGGCAATCCTCGGTGCGCAGGGTGCGGCCCTGGTAGGCGCGCTTCACCCAGGTGACCGGCTTGCTCCGCGCGGTGAACCAGGCAGCGCAGCGATCCAGGTCGTCCTCGTCGAAGAGCTTGAAGGAGAGGGCCTCGGTGGCGGCCTGCGCCGCGCGGCGCAGCACGATGCAATGATGGCCGCGCTCCTCCATCGCGCGCAGCCAGATGGTGTCGGCGGTCTCGTCGGTCACCTGCAGGCCCAGCGTGTCGACGTAGAAGGCGCGGGAGGCGGAAAGGTCGGTCACGTCGAAGGTGACATGGCTGAGCCGGATGATGTTGAAGGGCGGGTAGAGCTCGGGCTTGGGCAGGGGCATTTCCTCGGGGTCTCCTTGTTCTTTGTCCCGGCGCGGCTCAGAGCCCGATCCGCGGGATGCGGTGCGCGCCCGTGGCGAAGGCGATCATCTTGGTTTCCATGTAGAAATCGAACGACCAGTCGCCGCCGTCGCGGCCGATGCCGCTGGCCTTCATGCCGCCGAAGGGGGTGGGCAGGTGGCGGACGTTCTCCGAGTTCACCCAGATCATCCCGGCCTCCAGCGCCTCGGTGAAGCGGAAGGCGCGGGTGACGTCGGAGGTCCAGACATAGCCGGTGAGGCCGTAGTCCACCGCGTTGGCGATCTCCAGCGCCTCCGCCTCGGAGGAGAAGGGGATGGCGGTGAGGACGGGGCCGAAGATCTCCTCCGCGGCGATGCGCATGTCCTGGCGCGCGCCGGTGAACAGCGTGGGCTCGACGAAACAGCCCGGACCGTCAAGCGCGCGGCCGCCGGCGGCGATGGTGGCACCATCGGCGCGGGCCACGTCGAAATAGCTCTTCACCTTGTCGAAATGGACCGGGTGTATCAGGGGGCCCACCTCGGTGGCGGGGTCCAGCGGGTGGCCGACGCGGATCTTCTTCACCCGCTCGGCGAGGCGGGCGACGAAGTCGTCGTGGATCGTGTCCTGGATCAGCACGCGGCTGGAGGAGGTGCAGCGCTCGCCGTTGAGCGAGTAGATCATGAACAGCACGGCGTCGAGCGCGCGGTCGAGATCGGCGTCGTCGAAGACGATCACCGGGTTCTTGCCGCCCAGCTCCAGATGGGTGCGCTTCAGCGTGGGGCCGCCCTGCGACAGGATCTGCCCACCGGTGCGGCTCTCGCCGATGAAGGCGATGGCGCGGATGTCCCTATGCTCGGTGAGGGCGACGCCGGCCTCGTGGCCGAAGCCGTTCACGGTGTTCCACACGCCGGGCGGCAGGCCGGCCTCCTCGGCGATCTCGACCAGCAGCCGTGCGGTGAGCGGCGAGAATTCCGCCGGCTTGTGCACCACGGTGCAGCCCGCGGCCAGCGCCGGGGCAATCTTCCAGGTGGAGAGCATGAAGGGCGTGTTCCAGGGCGTGATGATGCCCACGGGCCCGATGGGGGTGCGCGCGGTCATGTTCATCAGCGTGGCCGAGGGCAGGGCCTGGCCGTCCCGCGCGGCGGGGGCGCGGTCGGCGTAGAAGCGGAAGTTCTCCGCCCCGCGCAGCGCCGCCTTCGACATGTAGCGCAGCGCCTGGCCGGTGTCCCAGCATTCGCAGAAGGCGATCTCCTCGGCCCGGGCCTCGATGGCGTCGGCGATGCGGTGGAGGAGCGCCTTGCGCTCCCGCCCCGGCATGTCGCGCCAGGCCGGGAAGGCGGCCTTCGCCGCACGCGCGGCGGCGTCCACGTCCTCCGCCCCGCCGCGGGCCACCCCGGCGATCAGGCTGCCGTCGACCGGCGAATGCGTGTCGAAGCGCGCGCCGGAGGCGGCCTCGCAGGCCCGCCCGCCGATGTGGTTCTGCACCCCGCTCTCGCGGAAGCGCGCAAGATAGCCCTCCAGCCGTGCCAGATTGCCCGCAAGCTCGCTCATATCCGTCCTTTCCGAAGCAATCCGGGCCGCGCGGCGGCCCCTGCCCCTCCCTCTCCCGGCGCGCAGGCGGCCGGGCACGGGTTTGCTCTTGATCCCGCTTTCCTTAACACGTTAAGTGTAAAGCCGGACGCAAGACAAGAGAAATCTGCCGCCCCGCCCGGGGACGGCCGGAACCGGGGAGACCGCCATGAGACTGCTGAGCTTCGGGCTGAACGGGGTGCTGCATGCCGGCGCCTGGGTGGCGGAGGGCATCGTCGACCTCTCCGCCCGGATGGAGGGCGCCTCGGTGCGCGAGATCCTGGAGAGCGGCCGGTTGGCCGAGGCGGAGGCGTTGGCCGCGCGCGTGCCGGCCGACCACGCGCATGACGCTGTGGAGCACGCGCTGCCGATCCCCGATCCGGAGAAGATCTACTGCGTGGGCGTGAACTACATGAACCGCAACGAGGAGTACAAGGACGGCTCCGAAGCGCCGAAATACCCCTCCCTCTTCGTGCGCAACCCGCTGTCCTTCTCACCGCACGGGCAAGCGATACTTGTGCCACCCGAATCGGAGCAGCTCGATTACGAGGGAGAGATCGTGCTGGTGATCGGCAAGGCCGGGCGGCGCATCCCGCAATCGGCGGCGATGGACCATGTCGCCGGCTTCACGGTGATGAACGAGGGCACCATCCGCGACTGGGTGCGCCACGGCAAGTTCAACGTGACCCCGGGCAAGAACTGGGACCGCTCCGGCGGCCTCGGCCCCTGGATCGAGACCGCCCCCGAGGGCGTGGACATCCACGACATGCGGGTGGAGACCCGGGTGAACGGCGAGCTGCGCCAGTCCGACACCACGGCCTCGATGGCCTTCCCCTTCGAGCGCATCATCGAATACGTGTCGAGCTTCGCCACCCTGCTGCCGGGCGACCTGATCGCGACGGGCACGCCCACCGGCGCCGGCGCGCGCTTCGACCCGCCGAAATGGCTGGTGGAGGGCGACGTGGTGGAGGTGACGGTGGAGGGCGTGGGCAGTCTGCGCAACCCGGTGGAGAAGGAGCGCCCGCGCGAAGCCTGAGCCGCCGCGCCCCGGGCCTGACCCGGGGCCTCGCCGGCCCCACTCGGAACGACCGGGGATCGCGAACGGTCCTGTCCGCCCCCCGTGGACCCCGGGGGGCCTGGAAATCACCCCTCCGGCCGCGGCGGAACGCTCGGAGCCGGGGCGTACTCACCCCCTCCGTCGCAGCGCGGCGTGGCGGCCGGGAGGCGCCGGGTCGGGCCCGGCGCGCCGAAGCGCGGGGTTACTTCGGCAGCTCGTAGACGCCGCCATTGGCCTTCGACCACTCCAGCGGCGCGTGCAGGAAGGCTTCCACCTGGTCGATGGTCCGGGTGTCGAAGGTGCCGTCCTTCTTGCACACCGCCAGCACGTCCCACCAGGTGGCGAGGTTGTGCAGGGTGAGGCCGTTGGCGGCCAGGGTCGGCCGGGTGTCCTTGAAGATGTCGTAGTAGAACACCACCAGCGTGTGGGCGCATTCGGCGCCGGCGGTGCGGATCGCCTCGGCGAAGCGCAGCTTCGAGCCGCCGTCGGTGGTGAGATCCTCGACCAGCAGCACCCGCTGGCCCTCGCGGATGTCCCCCTCGATCTGGGCATCGCGGCCGAAGCCCTTGGGCTTCTTGCGCACGTATTGCATCGGAAGGCCCATGCGGTCGGCGATCCAGGCGGCGAAGGGGATGCCCGCGGTCTCGCCGCCGGCGATGGCGTCGAAGCGCTCCACGCCGGCGCCGCGCATCAGCGTGGCCACCGCGAAATCCATCAGCGCCGAGCGCACCCGCGGGTAGGAGATGATCTTGCGGCAGTCGGTGTAGACCGGGCTCTTGAGGCCGGAGGTGAAGGTGTAGGGCTCGTCGGCGCGGAAATGCACCGCGCCGATCTCCAGGAGCATGCGCGCCGTCAGCTCGGCCATCTCGGCCCGGTCGGGGAAGGTGTTGGCAAACATCGGCGGCTCTCCTCTCGCGGCTCTCAACCCCGCGACATAGACGAAACCGCCCCGCCTGCCAAGCGGCCTCAGCCCGGGCGCTTCGGCATCACGAAGGGCCAGGGCGAGGCTTCCTGACCGCGCGCGAGCGGCACCACGATGAGCCCCGGCGCGCCGGAGGCCAGCATGGCGGAGAGCACCGGGCCCAGCGCCTCGGGCCGCTCCACCCGCTCCGCCGCCATGCCGAAGCTTTGCGCCAGCGCCACGAAATCGGGGTTCTGCAGGTCCGCACCCAGCAGCCGGCCGCCGTAGCGCTCCACCTGGTCGCGGCGCACGTTGCCGTAAGAGGCGTTGTCGAAAACGATGGTCACCACGCCGATGCCGTACTGCACGGCCGTGGCCATCTCCTGCACGCCGAACATGAAACCGCCGTCGCCCGAGACCTGCACCACCGCGCGATCGGGGTGCGCCACCTTCACGCCGAGGGCTGTCATGAACCCGAAGCCGAGGTTCTCCTGATAGGCGCTCGAGATATAGCCGCGCGGGGTGTAGACCGGCAGGCCGAAGCGGGCGGTGAAACCCATCTGGCTGATCTCGTCGACATAGATCCCGTCGCGCGGCAGCACGGCGCGGATGGCGTCGAGCCAGGCCATCTGCGGCTGCACCACGTCGATGGCGGCCCGGGCCCGGGCGCGCAGGCCGGCGAGATCGGCGCCGCGCGCGGCCTGCGGCACCAGCGGCATCAGGACCGAGGCCCCCGCGGCGGCGTCGGCATAGAGGCCCACGTCGGCGGGCAGGCGCACGAACTCGGTGGGGTCGGTGTCGATGCGGATGGTCTTCAGCCCCTCGGGCTGCCAGCTCCAGCGCATGTATTGCAGCTCCAGCCGGCTGCCGATGCCGATCAGCAGGTCGCACTCCTGCCAGTACTCCCAGGCGGCGACGGCATCGAGGAAATGCGGGTCGTCCTCGGGCACCGCGCCCTTGCCGGAGCGATGCGCGGTGACGGGCGCGTCGAGCCTGCGGGCGAGGGCCAGCACCTCGGCGCCTGCGTCCTGCGCGCCGCCGCCCACCATGATGAGCGGGCGCTTCGCCCGCGCGGCCAGCGCCGCGGCCCGCTCCAGCACCGCCGGGTCGGGCGCGGGGAGAGCGGGTGTGGCCGCGGGGGCCGGCATGTCGAAGGCGGCGGACTGTCCGAACACGTCCCAGGGTGCCTCCAGCGCCACCGGACCGGGGCGGGGGGCGAGCAGGGTGCGGAAGGCGTCCTCCACCCTCGCCGGCACCTGCGCCGGGTGGTCGATGCGCCAGGCGCCGCGGGTGAAGCTGCGCAGGGTGGCGAGCTGGTCGGGCAGCTCATGGAGCTGGCCGCGGCCCTGGCCGATCAGGTTGGCGAAGATGTTGCCGGTGATGCAGAGCACCGGCGCGTTGCCGGCATAGGCGGTGCAGAGCGCCGCTCCTGCGTTCAGCACCCCCGGCCCCGGCACCACGGTGAAGGCCGCCGGCCGGCCGGTGGACTTCGCATAGCCGTAGGCCATGTAGCCCGCGCCCTGCTCATGCCGGGTGTGGATGAAGCGGATGCGGTTCGAGGCCCGCGCCAGCGCATCGTTGAACTCGTACATATGCGCGCCGGGGATGCCGAAGATCGTGTCGATCCCGCGGTCGATCAGTGCCCGGACGAGGGCTTCGCCGGTGGTGTATGTCTGCATGCCGTCCTCCCGTTCGGCGGCATGCTTAACATGTTAAGGTTGCCCGGGTCAAAGCGCCTTTTCATAGACCTCGAGGGCTGCCTCGGGGGTCATCTCGCGGGGGTTGTTCACCAGCAGGCGGGTCTGGGTCATCGCGTTCTCCACCATCATAGGCAGGTGGTTGTGGCTGATGCCGACCTCGCGCAGGGTGGTGGGCATGCCCAGCTCCTCGCGCAGCGCCACGAAGGCCTCCGGCAGGCCGGCGCCGCGGGTTCCGGGGAAGATGATCGGGGCGATCTCGTCATAGAGCGCCTCGGCCACGGGCATGTTGTAGTCGAGCACGAAGGGCAGCACGAGGGCGTTGGACAGCCCGTGCGGCACGTGGAAGAAGCCGCCCAGCGGGTAGGCGAGCGCGTGCACCGCAGCACAAGGCGCGTTGGCGAAGGCCATGCCGGCGAGCATGGAGCCCAGCAGCATGTTCGAGCGCGCCTCCACGTTGCCCGGCTCGAAACAGGCGGTGCGGATGTTGCCGGCGAGCAGGCGCAGCGCCTCGCGCGCCAGGCAGTCCGACACCGGGTTCTTCTTGAGCTTCGTGGTGTAGGCCTCGATGGCATGGACCATCGCGTCGATGCCGGTGGCGGCCGTCACGGCGCGGGGCAGGCCCATGGTGAGCTCGGCGTCCAGCACCGCCCAGTCGGGCAGGAGCTGGGGCGAGACCACGCCCTTCTTGTCGTTCTCGCCGATGGTGATGATCGAGATCGGCGTCACCTCCGAGCCGGTGCCGGCGGTGGTGGGCGCGAGGATCAGCGGAAGGCGGTCGCCGGTCACCAGCCCCACGCCGTACATCTCCGACAGCGGCTGCTCGGCGCGGGTGAGCACGGCGACGAGCTTCGCGGTGTCCATCGAGGAGCCGCCGCCCACCGAGACCACCCCGTCCACGCCCTGGCGCTTCGCCTCCTCCACGGCGGCGAGGAGGATGCTCTCCGGCGGGTCGGGCTGGACCTCGGCGCAGAGCCAGACCTCGATGCCCGCCGCCTTCAGACCGTCCAGCGCCGGGGTGGCGAGGCCGAGGTCCAGCACCGTGCGGTCCGTGATGAAGGCCACCTTGCGGCAGCCGAGCCCGGCGGCAAGCGCGCCGATCCGCGCGCTGCTGCCCGGCTCGCACAGCACCGACCGCGTGGTCTGAAAGACAAAGGACATCGCATTCCCTCCCGTTGTGACATGCGCGGGAGAGTCCGGCGTGGCGCGGAAAAGATCAATCCCGGTTTTCGCGCCGCTGCGGCCGGGTCGGTCAGCCGATGCGGCGCAGCGCGGTCTCGCGCTCGGCAAGCCAGGCATGCGCCGCCTCGGCCGACATGGGCCGGGCAATGCCGTAGCCCTGCACCACCCGGCAGCCCAGTTCGCGCAGGCGGACGAGATCCGCCGCGGTCTCCGCGCCCTCGGCGATCACCGCGATGTCGAGCTCGCGCGCCAGAGACAGGATCGCGCGGACGATGGCGGTCATCCGCGCGTCATGGGCGAGCGGCGCGACGAGGGAGCGGTCAAGCTTCACGCTGTGGATGCGCAGGCGCGAGAGATTCGCCAGCGCGGCGTGGCCGGTGCCGAAATCGTCCAGCTCCACCACGAAGCCGGCATCGTGCAGCCGGGCGATGTTGCGCGCGGCCGGGTCGTCCTCATCGGTGATGAGCATGGTTTCCAGAACCTCCACGGCCAGGTCGGGCGGGGCGAGATCGCGGCGGTCCAGCTCCCATTTCAGGTGGGTCACGAAATCCGGGCGGCGCAGGTGCTGCACGGAGGCGTTGATCGAGAGGCGCGGCACCGCCAGCCCTTCGCGCCGCCAGTCGCGCAGGCTGTCGAGCGCGCGGGCCAGGATCATCCGTTCGATCTCGACCAGCAGCCCGCCCCGCTCGGCAAAATCCAGGAACGCCGACGGTTCGTGCACGGTCTGAGCGTCGATCCGCCAGCGGGCGAGGCATTCGAAGCCGACCAGCGCACCCTCCTCCAGGGTCACCTGGGGCTGGAAGAACGGCTCGAAGGCGCGTTGCTCCACCGCGGCGACCAGCCCGGCGCCGATGCGAATGCGACTGGCGTTGCGCTGCTCCAGCCCGGGCGAGAAGATCGCCACCGCCTTGCGCAGGCTCCGGGCTTCCTGCAGGGCCAGGGCGGCGTCCTTCACCAGGGCGCTCGCCATGACGGTGCCGGTGCCGTCCACCACGCGGATGCCGGCGCTGGCGCAAAGCCGGCAGATGCCGCCGGAGGTGGGGATGCTGCGCTGGAGAACCTCGATGGCGCGCAGGCCCAGCGCGGTCGTCGCGTCCTCCGGGTTCACGGTGTCGGGAAGCACCAGGGCGAGTTCGTCTCCGCCGCTGCGCCCGACGAGGCAGCTGGCGCCGAACTCCGCGGACAGGGCCTCTCCGGCCCGACGCAGGATGTTGTGCGACGAGACGTGGCCGAACGTGTCGATCACCTGGCGGAAATCGTCCAGCCCGAGCAGGATGAGGGTGAAGCCGCTGCCGGTCTCCCCGCAATCCACCATGAATTCGGTCACCCGGCGCCAGTTGGGCAGGCCGCTCTGCAGGTCGTGCCGGGCCTGGCGCGCCATCTGCCGGTTGGCGTCGTGCAGCGCCCGTTCGCGCATCTTCTCGCGCGTGATGTCACGGCAGATGGTGACGACGCAGGCGCCGTCATCTTCGTCCTCGTGGAGCAGGTCGGTGCGCGACAGCCACAGGGTTTCGGCTCGGGCCTGGGCCTCGAAGATCACCCGCCCCTCGCGCGACAGGGTCTCCTGCCGGCGGGCCCGGCCTTCCGAGCAGGGCTCGGTGAGGTCCAGCAACTGGTCCGGATCGCGGCCCAGCGCCCTGTCCAGGCTGTGGCCCGCGCAGTCGAGAAACGCCTGATTGGCCCAGATGATTCCCCCTTCGGGGCGCCACATGCACACGAGGTCCGCCGTGTTTGCTGCGAAGCGGGTCAGCCGCAGCTCCACCGCGCGGCTGTGGGCCAGGCGGCGCGCCGCCGTCAGCTCGGCGGTAATGTCGCGCACGGTTTCGATCAGCAGTTCCAGGCGGCCATGGGAATCGCGCACCGGCGTGCTGTTGACCGCGCACCATGTGACACCGCCATCGCGCTTGCGGATGCGCACCGTCGCGGTGACCGGCCCGCTCCGGTCGGTCCGGAGAAGCCCGGAGGCGCCCTCGTCCGACATGTCTCCCGGCGGCGCGAGCAGCTGATCCGGCGTCCGGCCTTCCATCTCGTCGAAGGAGAAGCCGCTGAGCGTCTCGAACGCCTGGTTCGCCCACACCGTGCGGCGGCGCGGGTCCAGGATCAGGATGCCGTCCCCGGCGTAGCGCACCGCGAGTTCCAGCCGCCGCAGGCGCACCATGCTGCGGAACTGCGCCACGGTGAGGCAGCAGATCAGCAGGCCGAACAGCAGCGCCTCGCCATATTGCAGGCGGGACATTTCCGCCCGGCTGTACCCCCCCTCCCACACCGCCGTGAAGGTGATCCGCGTGCCGGACACGCTCAGGAAGTGGACGACGAGCACCGCCAGGCTGAAGGCGAGAGCGGCATGCAGCAGGTCTCCCGCCCGGTCGCGCAACGCGAGATTCGTCGCGATGCCGCAACCGACGCAGCAGATGACGAGGGCCAGGCCGGATGTCAGCCAGTCGAACTGCACGAGGCAGCCGGAGAAGCCGGAAAAGCCGATGTGATGCAGGCTCCAAACCGCGCCGCCCGCGGCCAGCCCGCCGCCGATCACCCGCAATCGCTCCGGCAGGCGCGCCGCCAGCACCAGGGCGAGCGCGAGCCCCCCGACCGAGGCCGCCGCCGACCCCACCGCGTATTCGGGCCGGAAGAACAGTGGCAGGTCCGGGCGGTAGCCGATCATCGCGGTGAAATGCGTGCCCCAGACGCCGAGACCGGCGCAGATCACCGCCCCGACCAGCCAGAGCCGCTGCGACGCGCCGCCACCGCCGCGCACGCCCTGCGCGATGCAGAAGAACGTCGTGAAGGTCGTCACGCCCAGGGCCACCAGCGCCAGAACCACATAGGCCGGGTCATGTATGCGGGTGAGGAAGGTCAGGAGCGGGGTCATGTGCGGCGCGGTCACTCATGTGGTCAGAGAGGCGTGGAGCCTAACGCGCCGAGCCTAATGAACTCTTCACCCCGACCGGGCCTTGCGGCGCGATGCGGCGGCGATATGCTGCCCTCGGTCCGGGCTGATGCGCACCGGAGCGTGCGGGGTGCAGCGGCAGTCCGGAGGAGGCGGGATATGGACGAGGCACCACGTTTTCTGACCACCGCCGAGGTGGCCACCCTGCTGCGGGTGCGCGAGCGCAAGGTCTATGACCTGGCCGCTGCCGGCGGCATCCCCTGCCGGCGGCTGACCGGCAAGCTGCTGTTCCCGCGTGAGGAGATCGAGCTCTGGCTGGAGGGCACGGCGCCGGGCCCGCTGCCCGAGATCGTGGCCGGCAGCCATGATCCGCTGCTCGAATGGGCCCTGCGCGAATCGGCCTGCGGCCTTGCCACCGCCTTCGACGGCAGTCTCGACGGGCTGGAGCGGCTCGCGGCCCGGGAGGCGGCGCTGGCCGGCTGCCATGTCTTCGAGCCGGAGACGGGAGACTGGAACCTCGGCCATGTGGCCGCGCGGCTGGGGCAGGCGCCGGTGGTGGTGGCCGAATGGGCGCGGCGCCAGCAGGGGGTGTTGCTCGCCCCCGGGCTGGGCGCGCAGGTCCGCAGCCTGGCCGATCTCGCCGGGCGCCGGGTGGTGCGGCGCCAGCCCAGTTCCGGCGCCGGGATGCTGCTCGACCACCTGATCGCGGAGGCGGGCGGCGGCGCGCCCGCGTTCACGCCCGACCTTGCCCGCACGGAGACCGAGGCCGCCACCGCCGTGCTGTCCGGCGCCGCCGAGGCGGCACCGGGGCTCGGCGCGCTGGCCGCCCAGTTCCGGCTGGACTTCCTGCCCACGGCCGTGGAGCGTTTCGATCTGGTGGTGGACCGGCGCTGCTGGTTCGAGCCGCCCTTCCAGCGGCTGCTGGCCTTCTGCCGCAGCCCCGGTTTCGCCGCCCGGGCGGAGAGTTTCGGGGGCTATGACGTCTCCGGCCTCGGCACGATCCGGCACAACGGCCCCTGAGGGTCAGAGCAACAGGCGGCCGTCGAGATAGGCCCGTGCCTCGGCGGAGGCCGGCGCGGCGAAGAAGTCCTCCGCGGCCTGCTCGGCGGTGATCCGCCCGCGGTGCAGGAAGGCCACCCTGTCCGCCAGCCGCCGGGCCTGCCCGGGGTCATGCGTCACGAGGACCACGGAGGTCCCCGCCTCCGCTGCCTGGCGGATCAGCGTCTCGATGGCGGCCGTCGCTTCCGGGTCCAGGCTGGCGGTGGGTTCGTCGAGCAGCAGCAGCCGCGGCTCGGCGCCCAGGGCGCGCACCAGCGCGAGGCGTTGCTGCTCGCCGCCCGAGAGCCACCGTGCCGGCCGCTCGGCCAGCGCCTCCAGCCGCCCCAGCCGCAGCAGCGCGTCACAGCGCGCCGCCCGCTCCCGCCGCGGCACGCCGTAGGTGGCGAGCGCATGGGTGAGCGTGCCGCGCACCGAGCGGCGCAGCATCACCGGCCGCTGGAACACCAGCGCCACTTTCGGCCGCGGCGGCAGCGGGGCGCCGTCCCAGTCCGCCTGCCCCGCCTGCGGGCGCACCAGCCCGGCCAGCAGCCGCAGGGTGAGGCTCTTGCCGGCGCCATTCGGCCCCATCAGCGCCAGCACGCCGCGCGCCGGCACCGAGAGCGTGAGCCCGTCGATCAGTGTCTCCCCGCCGCGCAGCACCCTTGCGCCGGAGAGCCGCGCCACGGGCGCGAGATCGGCCAGCCGCCGCTCAGACATGCTCCAGCCTCCCGCGCAGCCCCATCACCGTGGCGTTCAGCCCGACGGACAGCAGCACCAGCACGATGCCCAGCCCCAGCGCCAGCGCCAGCTCGCCCTTCGAGGTTTCCAGCGCGATGGCGGTGGTCATCACCCGGGTCACGTGGTTGATGTTGCCGCCCACGATCATCACCGCCCCCACCTCGGCCAGCGCCCGGCCCAGCCCGGCCAGCAGCGCGGTGAGCAGCGAATGCCGCGCGTCCCAGAGCAGCGTGGTCACGGTGCGCGCCCGGCCCGCCCCCATCATGCGCAACAGCTCGTCGTATTCGCGGTTGAGGTCCTCGACCACCTGCCGGGTCATCGCCGCCACGATGGGCGTCACCAGCACGGCCTGCGCCACGATCATCGCCGCGGGGCTGTAGAGCAGCCCCAGCACGCCCAGCGGCCCGGCGGCGGAGAACAGCAGGTAGAGCACCAGCCCCACCACCACCGGCGGCAGGCCCATCAGCGCCGTCACCAGGATCATCAGCGCCCCGCGCCCGGGAAACCGCGCCACGGCGAGGAAGGCGCCCAGCGGGAACCCGATCGCGCAGGCCGCGGCCACCGCGCAGAGCGACACCTGCAGCGACAGGGCCACGATCTCCACCAGCGCCGGCTCCGCCGTGACGATGAGCCGGAACGCCTCGACAAAGGCCGCGCCGAAATCCTGCATGCGTCAGACACTGCCTCCCGTCCGGACCACCCCGCCGGGGCTTCCTGCCCGCGGCGCGCTTCGCCCGGCACAGGCCCGGGCGTGTCGCGCCATCTATGCCATTTGCAGGTGTGTCGTGTCGAATCCTCCCTCACCGGGGGAAAATTCGCCGGACTCCGGCGCGCGGACCTCTCCGCGCCGGGGCGTCGCGGCCCGCAGGGCGCGACCACGCCCGCCAAGCTGCGGGGGCGCCAGCCCCCTCGGCGCGGCGGGCGTCTCCCGCGCCGGGGTCGGAGGTCAGAGGTCGGCGCGGCTGCGCAGGTCCCCCAGATGGGCGAAGCGCTCCCAGCCGAAGGCGTGCATCCCGGGGCCGTCCCGGTCCATCCGGGCCTTGCGGTCCAGCGCCTCCTCCAGCGTCGGGCGCACCCCCTCCTCGATCTCCCACAGCACCAGCCAGTTGTGGTCGAGCACCGGGAACCACTCGGCCCGGCGGCGGAAGAACTGCCGGTGCGCGGTGCGGAAGGCGAAATGCGCCAGCGCCTCCGGGCTCTCCCACAGCGACAGGGTCCAGGTCATCAGCGGGTCGCCGAGGATCACCTCGTCCGCCCCGTCCTCCTTGAACTGCCAGAGAAATCCCGGGCTGCGCGCCGCGAGCGCCTTCATCCGCCCGACATTGTTCATGAAATCCGCCATGCGCGGATCGTCGAGCGGATATTTCGCCAGCGCGATGTTGAACTGTGCCAGATGCATGCCCTTCCCCGTTGCCCCCTTCGCCGGTGGACCTGACGCGCGGGGCGCATGGCCCCGCACCCCCGCGATCCTGCGCCGGGTCGCGCCGGTCTGGCAATGCTCTCTTCGCCGCCGCCTGCCCGATAATCCGGCAGCCGGGCGGCGGCGCCCGGGAAGCGGTAACGGGGCGCTCAGAAAAAGCTCATCGGGTCGATGTCGATGCTCACCCGCACCCCGGCCCCCGGCCGCACCGAGTCGCGCCAGGCCCGGGCGGCGGCCTGCAGCGGCGCGCCCTTCGGGGCCTTCAGCAGCAGCCGCACCCGGGTGCGGCCGCGGATGCGCGCCACCGGTGCCAGCGCCGGCCCGAACAGCGTCACCCCGGCGCGCTCCAGCAGGCCCGCCGCCCGCCCCAGCGCCCTCGCGGTCTCGAAGGTGCGCGCCTCGTCCGGCCCGGAGACCACGACGCCGGCCATGCGCCCGTAGGGCGGCGCGCCGGCGGCCATGCGCTGCGCCGCCTCGCTGCGCCAGAACGCCTCCTCGTCCCCCGAGAGGATGGAGCGGATCACCGGGTGGTCCGGCTGGTGGGTCTGCACCAGCCCCAGCCCCGGCCGCTCGGCGCGGCCCGCGCGCCCGGCCACCTGGCGGACCAGCTGGAAGGTCTTTTCCGCCGCGCGCAGGTCGCCGCCCTGCAGGCCGAGGTCGGCGTCGATCACCCCCACCAGCGTCAGCAGCGGAAAGTTGTGGCCCTTGGCCACCAGCTGCGTGCCGATCACGATATCCGCCGCGCCGGAGGCGATCTCGTCGATGCGCTCCTTCAGGTCCCGCGCCGTGGTGGCGAGGTCGGAGGAGAGGATGGCCACCCGCGCCTCCGGGAAGCGCGCCGCCACCTCCTCGGCCAGCCGCTCCACCCCGGGGCCGATGGGCGCCAGCTTGCCCTCCACCTCGCAGTTCGGGCAGGCGGTGGGAATCGGTGCCGTCGCCCCGCACTGGTGGCACATCAGCACCCGGCGGAACCGGTGTTCGACCATGCGCGCGTCGCAGTGCGTGCAGCCGATCTGGTGCCCGCAGGCCCGGCACAGGGTGAGCGGGGCAAAGCCCCGGCGGTTGAGGAACAGGAGCGACTGTTCGCGCGCCTCCAGCCGCTGGCGCATCGCCGCGGCCAGCGCCGGCGAGATCCAGGTGTTGGAGGCCATCTCCTGGCTGCGCATGTCGATGGCGCGCATCTCGGGCAGCACCGCGGGGCCGAAGCGCTCCGGCAGGTCGATGCGGGCATACTTGCCGGCCTCGGCGTTCGCCCAGCTCTCCAGCGAGGGCGTGGCGGAGGCGAGCACCACCTGCGCGGAGCCGAGCGCGGCGCGCAGCACCGCCATGTCGCGGGCATTGTAGAGCGCGCCGTCCTCCTGCTTGTAGGAGCCGTCATGCTCCTCGTCGACGATGATCAGGCCAAGGTCGCGGAACGGCAGGAACAGCGCGGAGCGCGCGCCGATCACCAGCCGCGCCGCGCCTTCGGCCACCGCGCGCCAGCAGCGCCGGCGCTCCGCCATGGAGGCGCCGGAATGCCATTCCGCCGGCCGGGCGCCGAAGCGCGCCTCCACCCGGTCGAGGAAATCCACCGTGAGGGCGATCTCGGGCAGCAGCACCAGCGCCTGCCGCCCCCGCGCGAGGCATTCGGCCACCGCTTCGAGATAGACCTCCGTCTTGCCCGAGCCGGTGACCCCCTTCAGCAGCGTGGTGCCGTAGCGGCCGGAGACGACACCGGCGCGGAGCGTTTCCGCCGCCTCCGCCTGCAGCGCGGAGAGCGCCCGGCCGGGATGCGCCGCGTCCAGCTCCGGATAGGGCGGGTCGCGCGGTGCTTCGCCGGCGATGAGCACCCCCTGTGCCTCCAGCCCCTTGATGACGGAGGTGGAGACCCCCGCCTCCGCCGAGAGATCGCCCAGCGAGAAGCCCAGCCCGCCATGGGCGCGGACCGTCTCCAGCACCCGCGCCCGCGCCGGCGTGAGGCGCGAGGGCTCCGCCGGCCCGGCCCGGTAGACCCGGCGCGCGCCCGGCGCCTCGCCCAGCCCCGGCGCACGGGTGGCGAGGCGCAGCATCGCCGGCAGCGGGGTGAGCGTGTACTCCGCCGCGCGCTCCAGGAAGGCGCGCATCGCCGGCAGCATGGGCGGAATGTCCATCCGCGCGCTCACGCTGCGGATGCGCTTCGGGTCGAAGCCGCCCTCACCCGGGCCCCAGACCACGCCGATCACCTGGCGCGGGCCCAGCGGAACGCGCACGAAATCGCCGGTGCTCACGCCGTCTTCCGGGGCCTTGTAGTCCAGCAACCGGTCCAGCGGCTCCGTGGTCAGCACCGCGACAAGCCTGCCGGCGGAAAACTCAGCCCCGTCCATGCCGCCCCCCGCGCCCGGCCCGGGCGCCGAACCCTTCCCCCGGCGCGCGCCGGGGCCGCGCCATCTGCGCCTCCATATGCGTCTCCCCGGGTTTCACGTTGCCCGCCCTTGCGCTATATAGCCGTCCGGGCAAGCGGTTCGGGCAGCCCGGCCCGGCCCGGCCCCCAGACATCGGAGCGCATGGCATGAAATTCTTCGTGGACACGGCTGAAATCGACGAGATCGCCGACCTGACCGCGACCGGCATGGTCGACGGCGTCACCACCAACCCCTCGCTGATCATGAAATCGGGGCGCAACTTCCTCGAGGTGGTCAAGGAAATCTGCGACATCGTGCCCGGCCCGGTCAGCGCCGAAGTCACCGCGCTGAAGGCAGACGAGATGATCGCCGAGGGCCGCAAGCTGGCCGAGATCGCCGAGAACATCACCGTCAAGGTGCCGCTCACCTGGGACGGGCTGAAAGCCTGCAAGACCCTCTCCGACGAGGGCAAGATGGTCAATGTCACGCTGTGCTTCTCCGCCAATCAGGCGCTGCTGGCAGCCAAGGCCGGGGCCACCTTCATCTCGCCTTTTATCGGCCGGCTCGACGATATCAACATCGACGGTCTCGACCTGATCGCCGAGATCCGCCAGATCTACGACAACTACCACTTCTCCACCGAGATCCTCGCGGCGTCCATCCGCTCCGCGAACCACATCTCCGAATGCGCGAAGATCGGCGCCGACGTCGCGACCATGCCGCCCTCGGTGCTGCGCAAACTCGCCGATCACGTGCTGACGGACAAGGGTATCGACTCCTTCGTCGCAGATTGGGCGAAAACTGGACAGAAAATCATCTAAGAGTAACACTTGCAGTTAACTCTTAAGTGATTCGCGAGCAGCAAGACATGCCCACTCCCCTCGAGGATTCCGCTGAGTTCAAAGCCCAGATCCTCAAGGATCCGGAGGCGCTTCTCGAAGACGCCGAAGTGATGAAAGCCCTGATTTCGGCCGGTGAGGCCCGGATCGGCCGCAACGTGGTCGACCTGAGGGGAGTGCTTGTCGAGCGACTGGAGAGCCGGCTGGGCCGGCTCGAGGACACCCACCGCTCGGTGATCTCGGCCGCCTACGAGAATCTCGCAGGCACCAACCAGATCCACCGGGCGGTGCTGGCGCTGCTCGATCACCAGGACTTCGGCACCTTCCTCGACACCGTGGCGAACGACCTGCCCAACATCCTGGCGGTGGATTTCGTGCGCGTCGGGCTGGAAACCACGGAGCGCGAGGCGGGCCTGCCCGTCGGGCCGGTCGGACCGCATGCCGCCGTGGCGGTGGCCCTCGCGCCGGGGGCGGTCGCGGCACGTTTCGGGGTTCCGGGCGCCGGCGGCACCCACCGCGCGGTGCTGCTGCGCCAGAGCCAGGCCGCGGACAGCCGCCTGTTCGGCGACCGCGAGGGCTCCGTGCGCTCAGAGGCGCTGCTGCGCCTCGACCTGGGGCACGGCCGCCTGCCGGGCCTGCTCATCCTCGGCGCCGAGGACCCGCGCCGCTTCAGCCCGGACCAGGGCGTCGACCTGCTCACCTTCTTCGGCGCCGTGTTCGAGCGCGCCCTGCGCCGCTGGGCCGCATGACCGCCGCCTCGGAGGGCGCTGCCGCGCTGCTCGAGGACTGGCTCACCCATCAACGCGTGCTGCGCGGCAGCCGGCCCCTCACCATCGAGGCCTACCGGCGCGACGTGGCGGGCTTCCTCGGCTTTCTCAACCTGCATCGCGGCGGACCGGCGGGGCTGAGCGCGCTCGGCACCGTCACCCATTCCGACATGCGGGCCTGGATGGCGCGGGAGCGCGAGCGCGGGCTCTCCGCCCGGTCGCTGGCGCGGGGGCTTTCGGCGGTGAAGGGCTTCTTCCGCTGGCTGGCGGAGCACCGCGCGGTGGAGGCCCCGGCCGTCCACGCGATGCGCGGGCCGCGCCTGCGCCAGCGCCTGCCCCGGCCCATCGCGCGCGAGGCGGCGAGCGCCCTGCTCGACAGCGCCGAGCTTCAGCACCCCGAAGCCTGGATCGCGGCGCGGGACCGGGCGGTGCTCACCCTGCTCTACGGCTCGGGGCTGCGCATCTCGGAGGCGCTCGGCCTGCCGCGCGGCACAGGCGTGCTGCCCGACGTGCTGCGCATCACCGGCAAGGGCGGCAAGGAGCGGCTGGTGCCGGTGCTGCCGGTGGCGCGGGCGGCGGTGTCGGAGTACCTGCGCCTGTGCCCGCACGACCCCGGCGCCACCGGGCCGCTGTTCCTGGGCGCGCGCGGCGGGCAGCTCAATCCGCGCACCATCCAGAAGCTGATGGAAGTGTGCCGCGCTCAGCTCGGCCTGCCGGCCACGGCCACGCCGCATGCGCTGCGCCACAGCTTCGCCACCGCGCTGCTGGAGGCCGGCGGAGACCTGCGCGCCATCCAGAGCCTGCTCGGCCACGCCTCGCTGTCGACCACGCAGGTCTACACCTCGGTCGACCAGGCCCGGCTGATGGAAATCTACGCCTCCGCCCACCCGAAAGGCGGAGGCTGAGCCACCGGATGCGGCACCGAATTGCCTTTCGCTCGCTCCGGATGACGGTTTAATGTGCCTCGCATGACACAGACAACCGCGACCCGCGCCGCATGACAAAACGTCTCCAAGCCTTCTCCGTGCACCTGCTGACCGCCACCGGCGCGGTCTTCGCGCTGCTCGCCATGTTCGCCGCCGCGCGGCAGGACTGGAGCCTGATGTACATCTGGCTGGTCGTCGCCCTGGCGGTGGACGGCATCGACGGCCCGCTGGCCCGGCACTACGAGGTGAAGTCCTACGCCCCGCAGTGGGACGGGGTGCTGATGGACCTGATCATCGACTTCCTCACCTACGTCTTCATCCCGGCCTTCGCGCTGGTCGAAAGCGGGCTGCTGCCCGGCTGGGCCGGCTGGTTCACCGCCATCCTCATCACCTTCTCCTCCGTGGTCTATTTCGCCGACACCCGGATGAAGACCTCCGACAACAGCTTCTCCGGCTTCCCGGGCTGCTGGAACATGGTGATCCTGGTGTTCTTCGCCACGGAACCGGCCTGGTGGACGGTGATCGGCCTGTCGGTGATCCTCGCCCTGGCACAGTTCTTCCCGATCAAGTTCGTGCACCCGGTGCGCACCGACCGCTGGCGCGCCATCAGCCTGCCGGCGATCGTGCTGTGGACCGGTTTCGCCGGCTGGGCGGCGGCGGCCCGCTTCGACCCGCCGGTGCTCTGCACGCTGGGGCTGCTGGTCACCTCGGCCTACCTGCTCGGCGCCGGGGCGGCGCAGCAGGTCTTCCCGCCCCGCACCTCCGGCCGGCGCGCCTGATCGCGCTGCCCGGGCGGGGGATGCCCCGCACATCGGCAAGGCGCCCGGGCCCTCGCCAGCTCCCCGGACGCCAGCTCTCCCGGCCCGGCAGCGCCGCCGGGCACCGGCTCTTCTGGCCCGGCAATACCCCCGGGCCCCGCGCGCACCGCGGCCCGGCGGCCCGGCCGGCGGATGCGGCCGCGCATCGAACCGGGCGACGCCACCCGCCACAACCGGGCGCGGGCGCCGCATTATCGCTTTCTTTCGGGGCCGGAACGCTGTATGGAGCCCGGAGCGCTGGCGGGAGCTTCCCACCGGTGCCATGATGCATACGACTCTGCTGGACGACATCCCGGCAGCAGCCGTTCCGAAAAACTCAGATTTGAGGAGATCCCCGATGTCGATCACGCCCGACGTGAAAGAAAACCTGATCAAGGAATACGCCACCAAGGAAGGCGACACCGGTTCGCCGGAAGTCCAGGTTGCGATCCTGACCAGCCGCATCACCACGCTCACCGAGCATTTCAAGGCCCACAAGAAGGACAACCACTCCCGCCGTGGTCTCCTGAAGATGGTGTCCCAGCGGCGCAAGCTGCTCGACTACGTCAAGGCGAAGGACGTTGAGCGCTACCAGTCGCTCATCCAGCGCCTCGGCATCCGCCGCTGACGCGGCTGCGGACACGCGCCCTGCGGGGCGCGTTTTCGTTTCGCTGACCGGGGTACGGGCCCCCGCCCCGCCGGACACCGGCGCGGCACCGCCCGGATGACCGACCGGACGCAAGCTCCGAGGCTGACCCTCGGCTGAAGACGATCGATCGCCGCCCGGCCCGGAACCGGCCGGCCAGCGCAGACCAGGCTGGCGCCCGACCCGCCCGCAACCCCGCTCCGGGCACGCGGACCCAGGGCCGGGCCCCGGCCGGATACCAGGCCGACGGCCTGCAGACCACACCGCCCCCCGGGGCATGACTGACCGAATGGCGCACCCGGCCCAAGGCTCCGGCCGGACTGCGTGGAAAGCAAAGCAGAGCCCGCCCCGTACGGGGGCGTATTGGGCCGGCCCAGGGGGGTCGCGCCCCGATGAAAAGGAAATCGGATGTTCAACGTTACCAAGAAGACGATGGAATGGGGCGGCGAGACGCTGACGCTTGAGACGGGCAAGATGGCCCGCCAGGCCGACGGCGCCGTCGTCGCGACCCTCGGCGAGACGTCGGTTCTCGCCACCGTCGTGTACGAGAAGAAGCCCAAGGTCGGCTTCGACTTCTTCCCGCTCTCCGTGCATTACCAGGAAAAGTACTACGCTGCGGGCAAGATCCCCGGCGGCTTTTTCAAGCGTGAAGCCCGGCCGACCGAGAAGGAGGTCCTGACCTCCCGCCTCATCGACCGCCCGATCCGCCCGCTCTTCGTGCCCGGCTTCAAGCACGAGACCCAGGTGATCGTGACCGTGCTCAGCCACGATCTGGTCAATGACCCGGACATCCTGGGCATGATCGCTACCTCCGCGGCGCTGACCCTCTCCGGCGTGCCCTTCATGGGCCCGATCGGCGCGGCGCGCGTCGGCTTCGTGGACGGCAAGTACGTCCTGAACCCGGCCGTCGAGGACATGAACAAGCTCAACGAGAAGCCGGACCAGAAGCTCAACCTCGTCGTCGCCGGCACCGCCGACGCGGTGATGATGGTGGAATCGGAGGCCTATGAGCTCTCCGAGGAAGAGATGCTGGGCGCGGTGACCTTTGGCCATGACGCGATGAAGCCGGTGATCGACCTGATCATCGACCTCGCCGAGACCGCCGCCAAGGAGCCGTTCGACTTCCAGCCGGAAACCAACGACGCGCTCACCGCCAAGATCCGCAGTCTCGTCGAGGCCGACCTGCGCGACGCCTTCACCACCGTGGACAAGATGGAGCGCCAGAACAAGGTCTCCGCCGCGAAGGACAAGATGAAGGCCGGCCTGACGGAGGAAGAGCTCGAGGGCAACTTCGCCGGCACCGCCTTCAAGGCCGTGGAATCCGACATCGTGCGCAACGCGGTGCTCGACACCGGCAAGCGCATCGACGGCCGCGACCTGGTCACCGTGCGCCCGATCGTCTCCGAGGTCGGCATCCTGCCCCGCACCCATGGCTCCGCGCTGTTCACCCGTGGTGAGACGCAGGGCCTCGTGGTCACCACGCTGGGCACCGGCGATTCCGAGCAGATCATCGACGCGCTCGAAGGCGAATGGCGCGAGCGTTTCATGCTGCATTACAACTTCCCCCCCTACTCGGTGGGTGAGGCGGGCCGCATGAGCTCCCCCGGTCGCCGCGAGATCGGCCATGGCAAGCTCGCATGGCGCGCGCTGCAGGCCGTGCTGCCGGCCGCGACCGACTTCCCCTACACGATCCGCGTGGTCTCCGAGATCACCGAATCGAACGGCTCCTCCTCGATGGCCAGCGTCTGCGGCGCCTCCCTGTCGATGATGGATGCCGGCGTGCCGCTGAAGGCACCGGTCGCGGGCGTGGCCATGGGCCTCATCCTCGAGGGCGATCGCTTCGCCGTGCTCACCGACATCCTGGGCGACGAGGATCACCTCGGCGACATGGACTTCAAGGTGGCCGGCACCGAAGCGGGCATCACCTCGCTGCAGATGGACATCAAGGTGGCCGGCATCACCCCGGCGATCATGGAGCAGGCCCTCGCCCAGGCGAAGGGCGGCCGTGTCCACATCCTCGAAGAGATGTCCAAGGCGCTGACCTCGGGCCGGAACGAGTTCTCGGTCCACGCCCCGCGCATCGAGACCATGACCATCCCGGCCGACAAGATCCGGGAAGTGATCGGCTCGGGCGGCAAGGTCATCCGCTCGATCGTCGAGGAATCCGGTGCCAAGGTCGACATCAACGACGACGGCCTGATCAAGATCGCCTCCGCCGATGGCGCGGCCATCGAGAAGGCCCGCGAGCTGATCTACTCGATCGTCGCCGAGCCGGAAGTCGGCCGCATCTACACCGGCAAGGTCGTGAAGCTGATGGACTTCGGCGCCTTCGTGAACTTCTTCGGCAAGCGTGACGGGCTGGTCCACGTCTCCCAGATCGCGCCGAAGCGGATCAATCACCCCTCCGACCTCCTCAAGGAGGGCCAGGAAGTGAAGGTGAAGCTGCTGGGCTTCGACGACCGCGGCAAGGTGCGCCTCGCCATGAAGATGGTCGATCAGGAAACCGGCAAGGAGATCACCGAGGAAGCGGCGGAGTAATCCGCCCGCCCCGGCCCTCCGGCCCCGAGCACTGAGGAAACCCCGGCCCGCGCGGCCGGGGTTTTTTCGTGTTCCGGGGGCACTCCTGCCTACCGGCCCTCTCCGGGGCAGCCCGGTCGAGGGGGCCCTCCGGCCCTGCCTTGCCTGCCGTCCCCGGTCGGGCGGCGCCCCCAGTGTTTCCGCCCTGTCGCACCAGTGCGCGCGGCCCCCCCGGCTCCGCACCCGCGCCACAGGCTTCGCACCACGCGGCCGACGCCGGCAATCCCCGGGCTGCGCGCCCGCCCGTTCCGCGCCGACGGGCCTCCGCCCGGGCGGTGCGGGTTCCGCGCGTGGCCCGGGCCGCTGCCGGCGGATGGCCGTCTCGGGCCCGGGACGGCGCATGGACCCCGGGCGGCACGACGTCCCGCCCCCTGCCCGCAACCTTTGCGATTGACGCCGCCGGGAATTTCGGGCCTCGGTGGAGCACCCTTCATCAGGCCCGGACCCATGGCAGAACAGAACACCCTTCGCGGCATCCTCTACATGGTGCTCGCCACCATCGTCTTCTCCGCGCAGGACGGGCTCTCGAAGCACCTCGCGGAGGCGGCGAACCCGATGTTCGTCATCATGGTGCGCTACTGGGCCTTCATGATCTTCGTCACCGTGATCTCGGCGCGCAGCCCCGGCGGGCTCAGCGCCGCGGTGCACACGAAGCAGCCGCTCCTGCAGGCCGCGCGCGGCGTGCTGCTGGTGCTGGAGATACTCGTCACCGTCTGGGCCTTCACCCTGCTCGGCCTCGCCGCCACCCATGCCATCTTCGCATGCTACCCGCTGCTGGTGGTGGCCTTCTCCGGGCCGGTGCTGGGCGAGAAGGTGGGCTGGCGGCGCTGGTCCGCCGTGGGGGTGGGCTTCCTCGGCATCCTGGTGATCCTGCGCCCGGGCCTCTCGGTGATCGACCCGAACGCGCTGGTGGCGCTGGTGGCCGCGGGCATGTTCGCCGCCTACGGGCTGATGACCCGCCTCGCCTCGCGCAAGGACCCCGCCACCACCTCCTTCTTCTGGACCGGCATCGCCGGCGGCGTGACGGCCTGCGCCATCGGGCCGTTCTACTGGACCGGCTTTTCCGCCTCGGACTGGGGGCTGATGGGCATCCTGTGCATCACCGGCGCCGGCGGGCACTACCTGCTCATCAAGGCGCTGGAGACGGCGGAAGCCGCCACCGTGCAGCCCTTCGCCTACCTTCAGCTCGTCTTCGCCTCCTCCATCGGCATCTTCTTCTTCGGCGAGCACGTGGATGCCTGGACGGTGACCGGCGCCGCGGTGATCGTGGGCGCCGGGCTCTACACCTTCTGGCGCGAATCCGTGCGCAAGCGGCGGGCCTGAGGCCCCCGGCTCTCTGGCCAAGGCGGCGTGAACCCACTATGACGGTCGCGCAACTTTCCGCCGGGTGAGACATGAGCACGGAACACCAGACCATCCGCCCCCAGCCGGGCATTCTCGACATCGCGCCCTACGTGGGCGGCGAGAGCAGCCTCAAGGGCGTGAACCGGGTCATCAAGCTGTCCTCGAACGAGAACCCGCACGGGCCCAGCCCGCGCGCCATCGCGGCCTTCCGCGACACGGCCGCCTCCCTCGCGCTCTACCCCGACGGCGGCCATGCCGGCCTGCGCCGTGCCATCGCCGAGGTGCAGGGGCTGGACGCGGAGCGGGTGATCTGCGGCGCGGGCTCCGACGAGATCATCTCCCTGCTCTGCCAGGCCTATGCTGGCCCGGGCGACGAGGTGATCCACACCGAGCACGGCTTCTCCATGTACCGGCTCTGCGCCCTCGCCAACGGCGCCACCCCGGTGGAGGTGCGCGAGCGCGAGCGGGTGACGGACGTGGACGCCATCCTCGCCGCCTGCACCGAGCGCACGAAGCTCGTCTTCCTCGCGGACCCGAACAACCCCACCGGCACGCTGGCCGGTGCGGGCGAGCTCGCCCGGCTCGCCGCCGGCCTGCCGCCGCAGGCGCTGCTGGTGATCGACGGCGCCTATGCCGAATACGTGCGCGCGCCGGGTTATGACGCCGGCCTCGCGCTGGTCGAGGGCCGCGACAACGTGGTGATGACCCGCACCTTCTCCAAGATCCACGGGCTCGCGGCGCTGCGCGTGGGCTGGGGCTACGGCCCGGCGCATGTGATCGACGTGCTGGCCCGGGTGCGCGGGCCGTTCAACGTCTCGCTCCCGGCCCTCGCGGCCGCCGAAGCCGCGATGCGCGACGTGGAGTACACCAGCCATTGCGTGGTGCAGAACGAGGTCTGGCGCGACTGGCTGGCCAAGGAACTGCGCCGCCACGGCGTGCCGTCCGACCCCGCGCACGGGAACTTCATCCTCGCGCGCTTCGACAGCCCGGAAACGGCCCTCGCCTGCGACGAGGCCCTGCGCCGCCGCGGGCTGATCGTGCGCCGGGTGGCGGGCTATGGCCTGCCGGACTGCCTGCGCCTCACCGTGGGCGACGCGGACGCCTGCCGCCTGCTGGCCGAGGCCATCGGCGCCTTCATGACGGGAACGCATCCATGACCACGCAGCCTTTCCGCCACGTGGCGCTGATCGGGCTGGGGCTGATCGCCTCCTCGATCTCCCACGCCCTGCGCCGCACCGGGCACGACCTGCGCATCACCGGCTACGCGCGCTCCGCGGCCACCCGGCACCGGGCGGCGGAACTGGGTCTCTGCGAGGTGCGCGACAGCGCGGCGGAGGCCGCGGCCGGCGCCGATCTCGTCATCCTCTGCGTTCCCATGGGCGCGATGGAGCAGGTGGCACGCGAGATCGCCCCCGTGCTCACCCCCGGCACCGTGGTCTCCGACGTGGGTTCGGTGAAGGCCTCCGTGCTGGAAGCGGTGGCCCCGCACATGCCCACCGGTGTCACCTTCATTCCCGCGCATCCCATTGCCGGCACGGAACATTCCGGCCCGGACGCGGGCTTCGCGGAGCTGTTCGACAACCGCTGGTGCCTGATCACCCCCTCGCAGGACACCAACCCGGCGGAGATCGCGCGCCTGCGCGTCTTCTGGGAAGAGCTCGGCGCCCGGGTGGACGAGATGGAAGCCGCGCATCACGATCTCGTGCTTGCCGTCACCTCCCATGCGCCCCATCTCATCGCCTACACCATGGTCGGCGTTGCGGATGATCTGAGACGCGTGACAAACAGTGAAGTCATCCAGTATTCTGCTGCCGGGTTTCGGGATTTCACACGCATTGCCGCGTCGGATCCGACGATGTGGCGCGATGTGTTCCTGACCAACAAGGACGCGACGCTGGAAATTCTCGGGCGGTTCACGGAAGAACTCTTCGCCCTTCAGCGCGCGATTCGAACAGGGGACGGAGACATGCTGCACGCCTATTTCACCCGGACACGCGCCATCCGGCGCAGCATCGTCCAGGCCGGGCAGGACACCGACGCACCGGATTTCGGCCGCCACACCCGGAAGAGCAGCCGTTGAGGCTGCGTCTCGCCGCGGCGCTGGCCGCGCTGGTTGCCTTCTCTGCAGCCGCTCCGGCGCAGCAGGCAACCCCGACACCTCCCGAAACCGGGGTGAACGTCACCCCTTTGCCGAAGCTGGACCTCGCGCCCGCCGGAACCGGCGCGGACGCCGCGCGCAGCGATCTCGCGCCGCTGACCGGCAGCGCGAACCCGGGGACGGCCGCCGGCACCCTGCCCGACGCCATCCGCTCCGCGGTGGAAACCCCGCAGGCCGAGGGCGCGCCGCAGCCCGCGGCCACCCCGGATGCCGCACCGGCCACGCGGGCCGCGCAGCAGGACACCCCGGCTCCGCAAGCCGCCCCTGGCCCGACGGCGGCCCCCCGCGCGCCGGCCGTCGCCTCCGAGGCCGCGCCCGCCGCCTCTCCGGCCGCTTCGGCTGAAACGGCACCGGCCCCGGCAGCATCGCCCGCCGGAACGGCATCCGACACCGCGGCACCTTCGGCCGATGCCACGTCCACCGCCGCACCTTCCCCCGAAGCGCCGGCGACCGCCGCGCCCGATCGGGCCACCCCGGAGACGGCCACCGCGCCGGCCCGGGCCCCGGCGCCGAACCCCTCCGTGGCCCGCGAGAGCGCCACGCCGCGCGCCGCCCCGCGCTCGGCGCGCACGCCCTCGGCCCCCGAGACCGCCGCCGCGCCCAGCAAGGCTCCGGCCGCCGCGCTGCCGGCTCCGCAGAACGCGAACCAGCCGCGCCAGCGCCCGGGCACGTCCACGGCCCCCACCGTGGCCGCCAGTCCGGAGAAGCCGGGGGCGGCGGCGCGGCCCGGCCCGGCCGCGCCGCAGGACAGCCGCCAGCCGGCCCGTGCCACCGGCACCACCGGCCAGGCACCGCGCGAAGCCGCACCGCCGCAGCGCCGCCCCGCCACCGCGCCCGTCCAGGGCGCGGCTCCCGGACAGGACCCGTCCGGAACAGCGGCCGGCGGCACAGCCCCGGCCGCTTTTTCGTCGCCCACGCAGGGGCTTCCCGCTCCGCACCCGTCCTATCCCCTGGGCGTGGCCGCGAGCAGCCCCCAGGCCCCGCGCGTCGCCAGCCGACCGCGGCCGCGCGGCGCGGTGCCGCTGCGCGCGGCCGGGCGCAACACCGGGCCGGAGCGCATCACCTTCGCCGCCGCGCGGCCCTCGGCGCGGGCCCGCACCCCGTCGGGCGCGATGATCTGCGATGACCCCCGCCTCTCCGGGCAGGCCGTCACCCAGATCGTGAGCGCCGAGCCCGGCTGCGGCATCGCCCAGCCGGTCCGGGTCACGGAAGTGTCCGGCGTGCGGCTCAGCCGGCCGATCACGGTGAATTGCCGGCTGGCCTCGCGCCTCGCGGACTGGATGGAGGACAGCGCCGTGCCCGCCGCGCTGTCACTGGGCACCGAGCTGGTGTCGGTCGACACCGTCGCCTCCTATTCCTGTCGGCCGCGGAACAACCGCGCCGGGGCGAAAGTGTCGGAGCATGGCCGGGGCAACGCCGTCGACATCGCGGCCTTCAACCTGGCCAATGGCCGGCAGGTGACGGTTCTGGAGGGATGGCAGTCCGGACGCGACCGGCCCTTCCTCGCGGCGCTGCACAAGCGCGCCTGCGGGCCGTTCGGCACGGTTCTGGGGCCGAATTCGGACCGGTATCACCGCAACCACTTCCACCTCGACATCGCCGAGCACAGCAACGGCGCCTACTGCCGCTGAGCGCGGCACCGCGGGCCGGCCGGGGCATTCGCAACCGGCCGGCCCCGGAGCGGCTGCCGGGCGCAACCGGCCGGAACGGCCGCGCGACCGAGGCAGGGGGAGTGGTGCCCTTCAGCAGGCCCGGCGCGCGCGGGCACGGGCCCTTGCCGCTCCGAGAAATCACTTTTCAACAGGTGCGGAGATCGGGGGTATCCCGGCAGGCCTCACGGCAGCGCACGCAATTGCGTGCGACCCTGTCGCACCATGTGCCCGGACGTGCTGCCGCGGAAAGCCCCTCAGGGGCTCTCAGGGGGAGGATCTCAGCGCCTGAACCGGTCCGGCACACGGGGGGAGACCGAAGCGGGCTGACAGAGCGCCGCTGCGGCCCGGGCCGGCCCTGCATGTCCCGGCCCGGGCGCCTCAGCGCCCCTTGCGGTCCATCTCGGCGGATTCGATGCTGAACAGCGAGCGTTCGAGCTGCACGCCGCGGCGCATCTCGGAGAGCACGACAGTGGTGATGCCGCCGTTCTCGTCCCGCACGATCCACTGGCGCAGCTCCAGCGGGTTGTCGGAGAACACCATGGTGATGTCGCCCTTCCTCGGCGCGTCGGGGTCCAGCGCGCGGACGCGCAGCTGGCCGCCCTCGCGCTCCACGCTCTGCACCGCGCCTTCGCGGGCCAGGTCCACGCGGTCGCGCAGGATGAGGTCCAGCGGCGTCTCCCCCAGCGGGTAGCGCTGCGCGCCGGCGTTGGAGGCCCGGTCCACCACCGCCACCCAGGTGCCGTCGGAGACGACCACCGCCGGGTTCGGCGGGGCGTATTCGAACCGCATCAGGCCGGGCTTGCGGATGTAGAACTTCCCTTCCGAGATCGACCCGTCCGGGTTGGTCTGGATGAAGCTCCCCTCCATGGTGGTGAGACCGTTGAGGTAGTTCGAGATCCGCTGGACATCGGCTCCGCTCTGCGCTGAAGCGCCGGTGGCAGCCAGAAGGGCGATTGCGGCCATGCCGCCGAGAAAACTGCGCTTGTTCATGCCCCTGAGATAGCTCCTCGCCATGGGAATTCCAGCCTCGCGCCCGGGCACATTCACGCGAGCCCGCGCCGGGCGGTGATCCGCGCGACGCCCAGGGCCTCGAGCACCTTCGCCTCGATGTCCGGCGCCTGCATGGCGGCGGCTGCATACATGGCGGCCGGGCTGTCCTGGTCGATGAACGTGTCGGGCAGCACCATCATGCGGAACTTCAGCCCGGCGTCGAACACGCCCTCGTCGGCCAGAAGCTGCGCGACCTGCGCGCCGAAGCCGCCCGCGGCGCCCTCCTCGATGGTGATCAGCGCCTCGTGCTCCCGCGCGAGGCGCAGGATCAGCTCGCGGTCCAGCGGCTTGGCGAAGCGTGCATCGGCGATGGTGGGGGAGATGCCCCGCGCCAGCAGCGCCTCGCGCGCGGCGAGGCATTCCGGCAGGCGCGCGCCGAAGGAGAGGATCGCCACGCGGCTGCCCTCGGTGATCACCCGTCCGCGGCCGATCTCCAGCGGCTGGCCGCGCTCGGGCATCTCCACGCCCGAGCCCTCGCCACGCGGGAAGCGGAAGGCCGAGGGCCGGTCATCGAGCGCCGCGGCGGTGGCCACCATGTGCACCAGCTCCGCCTCGTCCGCCGCCGCCATCACCACGAAGCCGGGCAGGTTGGCGAGGAAGGCCACGTCGAAGGCGCCGGCGTGGGTGGGCCCGTCGGCCCCCACCAGCCCGGCGCGGTCGATGGCGAAGCGCACCGGCAGGCGCTGGATGGCCACGTCATGCACCACCTGGTCGTAGCCGCGCTGCAGGAAGGTGGAGTAGATGGCGCAGAAGGGTTTCAGCCCGCCCGCCGCCATGCCGGCGGCGAAGGTCACCGCATGCTGCTCGGCGATGCCGACATCGAAGCAGCGGCGCGGGAAACGCTCGGCGAAGAGGTTCAGCCCGGTGCCGTCCGGCATCGCGGCGGTGACGGCGACGATCTTGCCGTCCGCCTCCGCCTCGCGCACCAGCGACTTGGCGAAGACGGAGGTGAAGGAGGGCGCGTTGGAGGGCGATTTCTTCTGCTCGCCGGTGAGCACGTCGAACTTCGCCGTGGCATGGCCGCGGTCGCGCGCGCGCTCGGCGGGAGCGTAGCCCTTGCCCTTCTGGGTGATGGCGTGGATCAGCACCGGCCCGTCGGCCCGGGCCTTCACCGTGCGCAGCACCGCGAGGAGCTGCTCCATGTCATGCCCGTCCACCGGGCCGATGTAGGAAAAGCCCAGCTCCTCGAACAGCGTGCCGCCCACGGTGACGGATTTCAGCAGCTCCTTCGCGCGCCGCGCGCCTTCCTGGAAGGGGAAGGGCAGAAGCTGGGTGAGGCCCTTGGCCGCCGATTTCATCTCCTGGAAGGGCGCGCCGGCATAGAGGCGCGAGAGATAGGCCGACATCGCCCCCACCGGCGGCGCGATGGACATCTCGTTGTCGTTGAGGATCACGATCAGCCGGCGGCCCATGTGGCCGGCGTTGTTCAGCGCCTCATAGGCCATGCCGGCGGAGATGGCGCCGTCGCCGATCACCGCGATCGCATCGCCCAGCCCGCCCTCGCACGTGCCGCCCAGGTCCCGCGCGGTGGCAAAGCCGAGGGCGGCGGAGATGGAGGTGGAGGAATGCGCGGCCCCGAAGGGGTCATACACGCTCTCCGCGCGCTTGGTGAAGCCGGAGAGCCCGCCGCCCGAGCGCAGGGTGCGGATGCGCTCGCGCCGGCCGGTGAGGATCTTGTGCGGGTAGCACTGGTGGCCCACGTCCCAGATCAGCTTGTCGCGCGGGGTATCGAACACGGCGTGCAGCGCCACGGTGAGCTCGACCACGCCCAGCCCGGCGCCCAGGTGCCCGCCGGTGACCGAGACGGCAGAGATGGTCTCCGCGCGCAGCTCGGAGGCGAGGCGGGTGAGCTCGGGGTCGGTGAACGCCTTCAGGTCGGCGGGTTCGGACACGCGGTCGAGCAGCGGGGTGGCCGGCCTGTCGCTCATGGGTCCTCGTCCTTCCGTCTGGGTTCCTGTCGCTCCGGCCCCCGGGGGAGGGGGCGGAGAAGGGGGTCAGCTCTGCCGCGCCACGGCGAAGCGGGCGGCCTCGCGCAGCGGGTCCGCCACGGCGCCGAAGCGGTCCAGCCGCGCCGTGGCCTGTGCCACGAGCAGATCGGCCTGCCGCGCCGCCTCGTCAAGGCCGAGCAGGCTGACGAAGGTGGCTTTTCCGGCCGCGGCATCCTTGCGCAGGCGCTTTCCGGCCAGGGCGGGGTCTCCGGCGACATCGAGGATGTCGTCGCGGATCTGGAAGGCCCGGCCGAGCACCTCGGCATAGCCGTCCAGCGCCTCGATGTCCTCGACGCTGGCCCCGCCGAGCAGGGCACCGGCCCGGGTGGCGGCCCGGATGAGCGCACCGGTCTTGAGCGCCTGCAGCCGGCCGATCTCGGCGAGGCTGAGCGGGCTGCCCGCGGTCTCCGCGGCAATGTCGATCGCCTGGCCGCCCACCATGCCGCGCTGGCCGGAGGCCCGGGCGAGATCGAGGCAGAGCGCCGCGCGCACCGCGCCGTCGGGATGCGTGTCCGGGTGCGCGAGGATCTCGAAGGCAAGCGACTGCAGCGCGTCCCCGGCCAGAACGGCCGTCGCCTCGTCCCACTTCACGTGAACGGTGGGCTGGCCGCGGCGCAGGCTGTCATCGTCCATGCAGGGCAGGTCGTCATGCACCAGCGAATAGGCGTGCAGGCATTCCAGCGCCACGGCGGCGCGCTCCGCCCGCTCCGGCGCGACATCGTAGATCGCCGCGGAGGAGACCACCAGGAAGCCGCGCAGCCGCTTCCCGCCGCCCAGCACCGCGTGGCGCATCGCGGCGGCCACCTGCCCCTCGGGCCCGGCCGGCAGCGGCAGCAGCGCCTCGGCGCGGCGCTCCACGCGCTCGGCCGTGCGCGTCAATATGTCGACGAAACTCACCGTGAGCATGATCAGGAAATATCCACCGCTCGCGCGGAAGCGGGCTTTCCGTCCGGGCCGAGGGTGATCTGGGCGACCTTCTCCTCGGCGGCGGCGAGCTTGCCTTCGCAATGCTTGCGCAACTCGGCGCCCCGCTCGTAGAGCGCAATGGATTCCTCGAGCGGCACGGCGCCGGACTCCAGTTGCCCCACCACCTGTTCGAGCGCGGACATCGCCTCCTCGAAACTCATTTCCGCCACCGGCTTCGCGGTCATTGGCCCCGCTCCATCAACACAGATACATGCGCGGCCACCGAGGCCGCGAGTCCCTCAAGGTCATAGCCGCCTTCGAGACTGGATACCAGCCTGCCCCCGCAATGCGCCTCCGCAATGTCGCAAAGACGTTCCGTCACCCATGCGAAATCCTCCGGGCCCCAGTCCAGCATGGCCAGGGGGTCGTCGCGATGAGCGTCGAACCCGGCGGAAACCAGCACGAGTTCCGGACGGAAGGCGTCCAGCGCCGGCAGCACCAGCTCCTCCATCCGGGCGCGGAAATACGCCCCGTCGGAGTGCGGCGGCAGCGGCACGTTGAGCACCTGGCCATGTGCGCCGCGCTCGGACTGCGCGCCGCTGCCGGGAAACAGCGGCCGCTGGTGGGTGGAGGCGAAGAGCACGCGCGCCTCGTCCCACAGCAGGTCCTGGGTGCCGTTGCCGTGGTGGACGTCGAAATCCACGATCGCGACGCGGGCGAGCCCGCGCCGCTCCAGCGCGTGTTTCGCGGCGATGGCCACGGTGCCGAACAGGCAGAAGCCCATCGGCGTGCGCGCCTCCGCGTGGTGGCCCGGCGGGCGGCAGCCGACGAAGGCATTCGCCGCCTCCCCCGCCAGCACGAGATCGACCGCATGGATCGCCCCGCCGACCGCGCGCAGCGCCGCCGCCCATGTGCCCGGCGACATCCAGGTGTCCGCATCGAGCGGCACCAGCCCCTCCGACGGCCGGGCCATGCGGATGGCCGCGACATGCTCGGGCGGATGGGCCAGCAGCAAGTCCTGCTCCTGCGCCTTCGGGGCCTCGACATGGTGCAGCGTGGCGAATTGCGGGGTGCCCAGCACGCGCAGCACGGCCTGCATCCGGGCAATGCGCTCGGGGTGGCCCTCCGGCATCTCGTGGCGCAGGCAGTCCGGATGGGTCAGGAAGACAGTGGACATGGCTGGCGTCTCCGGGGGTCCCTGGGCAGTCGTGTTGGGGGAAACCATTAACCATTGCCCGGGGGCACACAAGCCCGGCCGGCGCCCGTCAGCCGGGGGGCGTCAGTCCGGGGTGAGCATGTAGCCCGCGCCGCGCACAGTCTGCAGGTAGCGCGGGGCCTTGGGGTCCTTCTCGATCTTGCGGCGCAGGCGGGTGATCTGCACGTCGACGGCGCGCTCCTGCGCGCCGCCCTCCGTCCGGCCCAGCTCCTCGACCAGCCGCACCCGGCTCACCGGTTCGTGCGGCGTGCCGGAGAGGATACGCATCAGCGCCACCTCGGTGGAGGTGAGGCGCACCTGCTCCTCACCGCGCCACAGCTCCGCCCGGCCCGCGTCATAGCGCACATCGCCCAGCATGAGCGCGCGGGGCAGCTGCGCCGGCGGCTCGGCCGGCGCCGAGCGGCGCAGGATGGCGTTCACCCGCAGCAGCAGCTCGCGCGGCTCGAAGGGCTTGGCGAGATAATCGTCCGCCCCGCGCTCCAGCCCGGTGATCCGGTCATCCGTGTCGCCCCGCGCGGTGAGCAGGATGATCGGCGTGGCCAGCGTGCGGCGCAGCGACCGGGTGAGCTCGAACCCGTCCTCCCCCGGCATCATCACGTCCAGGATGATGAGATCGAATTCCAGCCCGCCCAGCAGCCGCCGCGCATGGGCGGCGTCCCGCGCAGGTGTCACCCAGAATCCGTTCCTGGCCAGAAACCGCGCGAGCAGCTTCCGGATCCTCTCGTCATCGTCGACGACCAGCACATGGGCATCGCGCCTGGTTTCTTCCGACGTCACGTCACGTTCGTCCCCGTTCAACGAGACCGATGATACGCTCCCTGCGCTCCGGGTCCACCATCTGTTCGAGAACGCGGCGGAATCCGGCCACGGCGTCGGAGCCCGCCTCGCGGTAGGCCCGGCGCACGCGCTCGCGCTGCGCGGCCGAAAGCTCGCGCTCCAGCGCCGCGCCGCGTTCGGTGAGGGTGAGATTGCGCTGGCGCCGGTCCACCTTGCCCACCGCGCTCTGCACCAGCCCGTCGGCCATGAGCTGGCGCAGCACCCGGTTGAGCGACTGTTTCGTCACCCCCAGCATGTCGAGCAGGTCGGCCACGGTGAGCCCCGGGCGGCGGTTGATGAAATGGATGGCGCGGTGATGCGCGCGGCCGTATCCGTAGTCCTCCAGAATGCGGTCCGGGTCCGAGGTGAAGGATTGGTAGGCGAAGAACATCAGCTCGATGCCCTGGCGCAGCTGGTCGTCCGTGAGGAAGAGCAGCTGCTCCCCGCGGGACATCGTGGCCGCCGGTGCGGTGCTGTGCGTGGTCATCGTCTCGCTCCCCTGTCTCGGTTTTTCACAGTTTAAGTCAGGCTTATTGACATTCCAAGGACCAAATGATAGCCGCATACCCTGTTTTCGGTAACTTCCTGTCGCGGTGAAACACATACGCGCAATTTCCGGAAAAAAATCAAGGGGCTGAAGCCCTGGAATCGAAAGGTTGAGACTATGGCCGGTGCCTATGACGATCGCGATGGCTGGATCTGGGTGGATGGCACGATGGTGCCGTGGCGGGACGCGAAGGTGCATGTGCTCACCCACGCGATGCACTACGCCTCTTCGGTGTTCGAGGGCGAGCGCTGCTATGACGGCACCATCTTCAAGAGCCGGGCGCATTCCCAGCGCCTGATCGCTTCGGCCGCCGCCATCGACATCCCGCTGCAGTACTCGGTTGACCAGATCGAGGCCGCGAAGACCGCCACGCTGGAGAAGAACGGCCTGACGGACGCCTATGTGCGCCCCGTCGTCTGGCGCGGTTCGGGCCCGGACATGGGGGTCGCCTCGGCGCGGAACCCGGTGCACATGGCCATCGCGGTGTGGGAATGGGGCGCCTATTACGGCGACGCGAAGTTCAAGGGCGCGAAGCTCGACATCTCGGCCTGGAAGCGCCCCTCGCCGGAGACCATCCCCTGCCATGCCAAGGCCTCGGGCCTCTACATGATCTGCACCATGTCCAAGCACGCCGCCGAAGCGAAGGGCTGCTCGGACGCGCTGATGTTCGACTATCGCGGCTACGTGGCCGAGGCCACCGGCGCCAACGTGTTCTTCGTGAAGGACGGCAAGGTCCACACCCCCACGCCGGACTGCTTCCTGAACGGGCTCACCCGCCAGACGGTGATCGGCATGCTGAAGGACCGCGGCGTGGAAGTGATCGAGCGCCACATCATGCCCGACGAGATGGAGAGCTTCGAGCAGTGCTGGCTGACCGGCACCGCCGCGGAAGTGACCCCGGTGGGCCAGATCGGCGACTACAATTTCGAGGTCGGCGCCCTCACCCGCACCATCGCGGAAGACTACGAAAAGCTGGTGCGCGGCAAGCTCTGAGCCCCCCTGCCCCGCCTCCGCCTGCCTCGCCCCTGCCGGGCGGGGCACCGCGCGCCCCGCGCCCCGCGAAGGGCCATGACGCGGGCGGATGTGGGCACGGGCCACACGATGTCGGTCTGGTGACAGGACGGCGTCACAAATTTCTTCTTGGTTAACCCATTCCGGGCTACGATTCTTCTGCGAGGGGTCATCCGGAGGTTGCCATGAACCACGAGACCTGTGCAGTCCAGTCACGCCCTGACCGCGGGTATCCGCTTGTGCGGTGCGGGGCCGATTGATGGGCGCGCGTGCGGTTGGGGCCGCTGTCGCGCTGATCGCGGTGCTCCTGTCCGGCCTTGCCGCGCGGGCGGAGCCTGTCGATCTCGAACTCGTCTTCGCCGTCGATGTTTCCCGCTCGATGGACGCTGACGAACAGGCCATCCAGCGCGACGGCTACGCCGAGGCGCTGACGCATCCCGCCGTCCTCTCGGCCATCGCCTCGGGGGAGCACCGGCGCATCGCCATCTCCTATCTCGAATGGGGCGGTCCGTGGTCCGGGCGCCTGGTGATGGACTGGACGGTGATCGCCTCGGAGGCCGATGCCGCCGCCGCCGCCGCGCAATTGCGCGCCGTGCCGGTGCGCAGCGCCTCGGGCACCTCGATCTCCGCCGGCCTCACCCAGGCCGCACAGCTCTTCCTGGACAACGGCTATGAGGGCACCCGCCGGGTGATCGACGTTTCCGGAGACGGGCCGAACAACACCGGCGGCCCGGTTGCGCCGGTGCGCGACGCGCTGGTGGCCGCCGGCATCCAGATCAACGGCCTCCCGGTGATGATCAAGCGCGCCACCGGCCCCTTCTCCCTGCCCGACCTGGACTTCTACTACGAGGATTGCGTGATCGGCGGGCCCGGCGCCTTCGTGGTCCCGGTGTTGGAGAAGAGCGGCTTCGTGGCCGCCATCCGCCTCAAGATGGTGATGGAAATCGCGGCGCTGGCGCCGCCCGCGCGGCTGCGCAACGCCGGCATGACGGATTGCATGATCGGCGAGCAGATGCGCCGCCGCTGGATCGACATGCAGGGCTGGGAGTAGCCGGCCTTCACCCTTCCCTCCCGCGCCGGGAGGCTCTAGGCTCCCCCCGCAACACGCTGACAAACGAGGGGGAAACACCATGAAAACAGCACTCATCACCGGCGCCGGAAGCGGCGTGGGCCGTGACACGGCGGTGGCGCTGGCCGCCGCCGGCTGGGAGGTGGCCCTCGTCGGCCGCCGCCGCGAACCGCTGGAGGAAACCGCCGCGCTGATCGGCGCCGGGCACGTGCTGCCGGCCGATGTGACGAAGCCGGAGGAGGTCACGGCCGTGTTCGACGCCGCGGTGGCGGCGATGGGCCGGCTCGACCTGCTGTTCAACAACGCCGGCCGCGGCGCGCCGGGCAAGCCCATCGACGAGATGCCGCTCGATGACTGGTACGGCGTGCTGGACGTGAACCTCACCGGCGCGGTGCTCTGCGCCCGCGCCGCCTTCGCGAAGATGCGCGCCCAGTCCCCGCAGGGCGGGCGCATCATCAACAACGGCTCGATCTCGGCCTATGCGCCGCGCCCGGGCTCCACCGCCTACACGGTCACCAAGCACGCCATCACCGGGCTCACCAAGTGCCTCAGCCTGGACGGCCGGCCCTTCGACATCGCCTGCGGCCAGATCGACATCGGCAACGCCCTCACCGACATGGCCCGCCCGATGACCAAGGGCGTGCCCCAGGCGGACGGCTCCATCGCCGTCGAGGCCACGATGGACCCCGCCCATGTCGCAAGCTCCGTGGTGCACATGGCGAGCCTGCCCATCGAGGCGAACGTGCAGTTCATGACGGTGATGGCCACGAAGATGCCCTTCGTCGGCCGCGGCTGACCCCTCCCGCCCCGGCTTCCCGCCCGGAGCCGAAACGCCACGGGCCGTCCGCAAGGGCGGCCCGTCACGGCAACCAGCGACGACCTGGCCTGACGCTCCCCGTGCCGGTGGCGCGGAACCCTCCCGTCCCGGCCGCGCGGCACGGGCGGGCAGGCGCTGCGCCGCCGTCACGGCAGGCCGCCGGCGCGATGCGCCCCGGGCACGCACCACGGCAACCCGCAGCGGGCCCACGCGAGGGTGGCCCGTCACGGCAACCAGTGATGGCATGGCCTCACGGCCCCCGTGCCGGTGGCGCCGAACCCGCCCGTCCCGGCCGCTGCAGGGCGGCACGGTGCCGCTACCGCGGTCGGTCACGAGGCCCCGGCAGGGCCGACCCTGACAAGCGGACAGGCGCCGGCCTGTGACGGGCCGGTTCACCGATCATCGGACAGCCAACGGCCCGTTGCGGAGGGGGTCACCCGACAGCCGCCGGCCCATGCCGGGCCCGGCCATCCGTCACACACCGGGCCGGCGACGGCTGATTCGGGCCGGGATGGCCGGGCGCGGCTTCCGGTCAGCGCTTGCGGGCGAAGGCCGTGTCCACGCTGCGGATTGCGGCGGTGAGGCCGGAGATGACCCGGCCCTGCGCCAGCCCGGCGATGTCCTGCCAGGGCTCGTCGGCGTCCGGCGGCGGGGTGAGGAACAGCCGGCCGTCGGCGCGCCCCAGGAACTCGCGCGCGGCCCGGGCATTCGAGCCGTCGAAGCGCTTCAGGATCTCCAGCCGCAGGGCCGGGGGCAGCACCGGGCCCGGACTGTCCTCGCGGCCGTCGACGCGGCGCAGCGCCCGCATCAGCCGTTCCGCCACCGGGGTGCGGGCCGGAAGCGTGTTCGCAAGGCGCATCCACTCCAGCGCCAGCCGCCCGGGGGTGACGTTGATCTTCTCCACCCGCCGGTCGAAGCCCGAAAGGTCGTCCACCGCGCAGGCGGAGAGGAAATCGTCGATCAGCGAGCCGTTCACCCACTGCGCCCGCTCATAGATCCGCACCCGGCAATCCTCAGCGGGAAAGCGCGAGGTGAGGCCCTGCAGCACCGTGTAGTAGTTCAGCCGCCGGTCCTTCTGGGCGTAGCGCATGCAGAAGGTCTCGGCGTCCTCGGTCAGCCCGGCCTTCTTCACCTCCTGCGCGTAGAGCGACATGATCATGTCGTCCTGCCGGCGCAGGTAGAGGATCGGGCACAGGCGCAGGCCGTGCGCCAGGGCGCGCTCGGCGAGCATGGTCTGCTCGGGCCGCGGGATGACGAAGAACCACTCCGAACTCACCAGCACGTCGCCGGTGGCCGCCGCCAGGGCGGTGTCGAACCGCTCCAGCGCCGCGGCGCGCTCGGCCTCGCTGAGCGCCACGCGGTGGCGCGGCGGCATCAGCGCCCGGGCCAGCAGGGCGCCGTTGCCCGAGGTGGCCTCGTCGCTCAGCGCGCGGTCGAGCGGCTCCAGCGCCGGGTAGGTGATGCCGCGCGCGGCCAGCTGCGCCACGTTGCGCGCGAAGAAGGCCTGCAGCAGGGAGGAGCCGGTCTTCGGCGCGCCCATGTGCAAGAGCAGCCGGCGGGTCGGGGGCGGCGGCGCGGTCATTTCGGTGCTGTCGTCCCCACGCCGAGGCCCCGGTAGAGCGCGAGATAGGCGGCGACCATCCGCTCCACGGTGTAATGTTCCTCGAAGCGCGCCCGGCCGCGCTCACCGGCCAGCCGCCGCGCCTCCGGCTCGGACAGCGCCAGCACCGCGGCCCGCAGGCCCAGCGTGTCGATCTCCCCGTCGATGAGCGGCACCACCACACCGGCGGCCTCTGGCCCGGCGCCCACGATCTCCGACAGCACGCCGGCATCGGTGGTGACCACGGCGCGGCCGCGGGCCATCATCTCCAGCACCACCAGCGGGAAGCTCTCGCCCCGGAAACGGGTGGGCAGCAGGCCCACGTCGGCGCAGTCGAAATAATCCTGCAGGTTGGCCACCTGCCCGAAGAAGCGCACGTTCTCGGGCAGCTCGGCGGCCAGCGCCTCGGCCTCCGGGCCCTCGCCGATCAGCATCAGGTCGGTGTCGCGGCCATCGGCGTTCAGCGCGGCCACCAGCTCCACCGCCTCGCGCCAGCCCTTCTCGGGAATGGCGCGCGAGGCGAGGCAGAGCACCAGCGCGTCCTCGCGCAGGCCCAGCTCGGCGCGGGTGAGCGGGCGCGCGGCACTCTCCAGCTCGATGCCGTTGATCAGCTTCTCGATGCGCGAGGGTTTCTCGATGCGCTCGAACACGGCGCGGTTCTTGTCCGCGGTATAGGCCCAGGCGTCCACCAGGCCCACCATCCGGGCCATCACCTTCTGGAAGTCGCGGTCGATGCGCGGGTCGTGCTCCATGCTCTCGTGGCAGCCGTGCATGGTCACCACCCAGGGGCGCCTCTCCTCCAGCCGGCGGATCTGGTGCAGCACGTGGCGGTCCGCCCACCAGAGCGAGGAGTGGATCACGTCCACCCCGAAGCGGCGCACGATGCCCGGCAGGTCGGCCCCGGCCTGGCCGCGCTCGAGCAGCAGCACCCGCGGGTCGATCTTGGAGACGACGGCCGGGTGGTCGCGGTAGGCGCGGGCGTTGAGCAGCACCACGCGGCCGCCCATGCGCGTCCACTGGTTGGCGAAGCGCACGCCGAAGAGCTGGCCGCCGCCGGGGCCGAGGTCGGAGATCACCATCAGCAGGCAGGGCAGCGTGGGCTCGGCCGGCTCCAGCGCGGCGCGCGCGTCGGCGGCCGTCTCCTCCGCCACGGCCGGGAAGCGGGCGAGGTCCTGCTCCACGAAGCCCCGTGCGCGGGCCCGCGCCGCCGGCCCCTGGCGCCAGGTGCGGGCGATGAAGCGGCGCACCTGCGCCAGCTCGTCGAAGTAGAGCTGCGTGCCCTCCAGCCTGTGGGTGACGGTGAGCGAATGCCGGCGGTGGCGGTTCACCGCGCCCGGCTCGTAGGCGATCAGCCCGCCGCGCAGGGCGCGCAGGTAGAAATACCAGTCGCCGCAGAGCTTCATCGACGTGACCGCTGCGGCGAAATCCGGCTCGGGCACGAACTTGCGGAAGATCATGCCGGAGGCGTTCGGGATCGAGTTCGCGATGCCGAGACCGGCGTTGATCTCCTCGTGGTCGGTGGCCAGGAAGGGGCGCGACCAGCGGCCGGGCGCGATCCGGTCCAGGTAGAGCTTCTCGTAATCGCCCAGCACCGCGCCATCGTCGCCCACCGGAACGGAGCGGACATGGCCGAGCATCACGTTGCGGTCATCGAAGGCGGGCAGCAGGGTGGAGAGCAGCTCCGGCTCGCAGGAATCGTCGGCCTCGGCCATCCACACCAGGTCGGAGCGGGCGAGGTCCATGCCGCGCAGCCACTGGGCGAAGGGCGAGCCGGTGTTCTGCGCGTTCACCACCAGCCGGGCGCCGGGCCAGAGGTTCGCGTAGCGCTCCAGAATGGCGCGGGAGCCGTCGGTGGAGGCGTCGTCGAGCAGGATCAGCTCGAAATCCTGCATGGTCTGGCCGAGGATGCTCTCCAGCCGCTCCGGCAGGAAGCGCTCGTAATTGTAGTTCGGCACCACCACGGAGACCGCCGGCTTCAGCCCCGCCGCCTCGCGGATGTGGTTGAGCAGCACCGGCCCCACCCGCCCGATGGTGTGATTGCGCCCCACCAGCCGGCGGCCGCGCATGCCCTCGGCCTTCCGGCGCTCCGGCTCCACGAGATAGGCGAGCACCTCCGCGGCCATCGCCTCGGCATCCCCGAAGGGCACCGAGACACCGGCGCCGCGGCTGACGAATTCCGGCATGCCGCCGGCGTCGTCGAAGCAGATCACCGGCGCGCCGGCGCGCGCGGCGTGCAGGGCGGCGAGCGGGAACGGGTCCTCCTGCGAGGGCAGTAGGAACACGTCGGCGCCGTTCAGCACCAGGTCGATGTCGGGCAGGTATCCGGTGATGCTCACCGTGTCGCCCAGCCCGCGCTCGGCGATCAGCGCCTCGCAGACGGCCTGGTCCGGGCCGCCGCCGACCCAGACGAAGCGCACCCTGCCGGGCGCCTTCTCGGCCACCCTCGCGGCCACGTCGATGAACACGTCGGGGGACTTGCGCCAGTGCAGCACGCCGGAGCCGCAGACCAGCAGCGTGTCCTCGTCCGCCCCGGCGCGGCGGCGGGCCTGGCGGCGGGCGCGCGGGTCCGGCACGTCACCGTCGGGGATGTAGGCATAGGTGCGGTCCAGCTTGCGCGGGTCGGCGCGGTAGCGGCTGGCGAGCACGTCGCGCACCGCGTCGCTGCCCCCCAGCACCCGGGTGGCGTGGCGCAGGATGTTGTCCAGCGCCGGGCGGTGCCGGTCCAGGATCTTGGGCAGCTCGTGGATGAAGGCCACGGAGGGCGTGTCGTGCGGCCAGTAGTCGTAGAAGCCGCCGCTGGCCACCGAGTTCACGAAGATCGCCTTCACGTCGCGCCCGGCCCATTTGCGCAGGGCCAGCGTCGCGTCGCGGTGCGGCAGGTTCTGCACCGAGGAGATGCAGAACGTGTCGGCCATCGCCTCGAAGCGCTTGCGGAACGGGCCGTCGCGCATGGCCACGAACTTCACCCGGTAGCGGGTGTGTTCGATGAGCCAGAGCGCGAAGAGCCGCGCCACCTGCTGGGCGCCGCCCATCTCCATGTCGTGCACCACGATGAGGATGGTGCCCTGCACCCGCTCCGCCTGCCGGGCCACGCGCAGCGCGTCGCGGTCCGCAAGCCGGGCGACCTGGGCCAGCCCGGCTTCATGGCTGATCTGGTTGGAGGCGTTGCGCAGGTCCGCCACGAAGGCCGACAGGCCGTGCCGGCGCAGGGTGCGCGAGGCATGGGCGATGTGCTCGGCCATCACCCGCGGCCGGCGCGCGTACCACACGCAGAAGGCGCCCGCATGCCGCAGGCGCAGCGCCGCCTCGCGCAAGCGCGCCAGGAGCCGCCCGCCGCGCCTGCCGATCTCGTCCTGTTCCATCCCCTGGGAAACCAAAGCTCGCCTCTCGCCCCCGGTCAGCCGTGATCGGCAATGCGCATCAGGTACTTGCCATAGGTCGTCTTGAGATAGGGCCGGGCCAGCTCACGCAGGGCCTCCGCGCTCACCCAGCCCTGCGAGAAGGCGACCTCCTCCGGACAGCCGATCAACAGGTTCTGCCGTTTCTCTATCGTGCGCACGAAATTCGACGCGTCAAGCAGGCTGTCGTGGGTGCCGGTGTCGAGCCAGGCATAGCCGCGGCCCAGGCGCTGCACCGTGAGGCTGCCCTCGGCGAGGTAGAGGTTCAGCAGGTCGGTGATCTCCAGCTCGCCGCGGGCGGAGGGTTTCACCCGCCGCGCCATTTCCGGCGCCCGCCCGTCCAGCACGTAGAGCCCGGTCACCGCGAAATCCGACTTCGGCACCTCCGGCTTCTCCTCGATGGAGAGCACCCGGCCCCCGGCGGTGAAGGCCACCACGCCGTAGCGCTCGGGGTCCGCCACCTGATAGCCGAAGACCGTGCCGCCCCGGGGCCGCGCCGCGGCCGCCAGCAACACCTCCGGCAGGCCGTGGCCGTAGAAGATGTTGTCGCCCAGCACCATCACCGAGCCGGCGCCGTCGAGGAACTCCTCGGCCAGCAGGTAGGCCTGGGCCAGCCCGTCCGGGCTGTCCTGCACGATGTATTCCAGCCGCATGCCCCATTGCGCGCCGTCGCCCATCAGGCGGCGGAACTGCTCGATGTCGCCCGGGGTGGTGATGATCGCCACCTCGCGCAGCCCCGAGAGCATGAGCACCGAGAGCGGGTAGTAGATCATCGGCTTGTTGTAGAGCGGCAGGAGCTGCTTGGACACCGAATGGGTGATCGGATAGAGCCGCGTGCCCGACCCGCCCGCCAGGACGATGCCCTTGCGCGGGGCGCTTGCGCTGTTGTCGGTCATTCCTGTTCCTTCTCTCAACCGGCCGAGGCGCCGAGCCCGAGGCGCCGGAGCTCTGCGCCGCGCGCGGCGATGTCCTGCCACCAGCCGGTGTTCTCGAGATACCAGGCCACCGTGCGGCGCAGGCCCTCCTCGAGGGTCACCGAGGGCTGCCAGCCCAGCTCGGTGCGGATCTTCGAGGCGTCGATCGCGTAGCGATAGTCGTGCCCGGGCCGGTCCGTCACGAAGCGGATCAGTGTCTCGCGCGGTTCGTTGCCGGGGCGCATCTCGTCGATCAGGGCGCAGATCTGCCGCACGAGGTCGATGTTGCGGGCTTCCGCGTTGCCGCCGATGTTGTAGGTCTCGCCGACCGTGCCGCGCGCGACCACCGTGAGCAGGGCTTTCGCATGATCCTCCACGAAGAGCCAGTCGCGCACGTTCTCCCCCGCACCGTAGACCGGGATGTCCCGCCCCGCCAGTGCATTCAGGATGACCACGGGAATGAGCTTCTCGGGAAAGTGGAAGGGCCCGTAATTGTTCGAGCAGTTTGTGAGCAGCACCGGCAGGCCGTAGGTCTCGCCCCAGGCGCGCACCAGGTGGTCGGACCCGGCCTTGGAGGCGGAATAGGGCGAATTCGGCTGGTAGGGCGAGGTTTCGGTGAACAGCCCGCGTTCGCCCAGCGCGCCGAACACCTCGTCGGTGGAGATGTGGTGGAAGCGGAAGGCGGCCTTGGCCATGCCGCGCAGCCCGGTCCAGTAGGCGCGGGCGGCCTCCAGCATGTTGTAGGTGCCCACGACGTTGGTCTCGATGAAATCCCCCGGCCCGTCGATGGAGCGGTCCACGTGGCTCTCGGCGGCGAGGTGCATCACGGCCTCGGGCTGGTGCTCGGCGAAGATCCGGTCCAGCGCGGCGCGGTCGCGGATGTCCGCGTGTTCGAACGTGTAGCGCGGGTTGTCCTCGCAGGAGGCCACGTTGGAGCGGCTGCCGGCGTAGGTGAGCGCGTCGAGGTTCACCACCCGGTGCTTCTCGGCAATCGCCAGCCGCACGACCGCCGAGCCGATGAAGCCGCAGCCGCCGGTAATCAGAAGTTTCATGGTCCAGCCTGTCCCGTCATTCGTGGGGCCTCGCAGCCCTTGTGGGCGTTTATCGCAGAGCCGCGCCGGCGGATCGACCCTGATTTGCACAGGGTCATGCAGAAAGTGGCGCTCCGGCCGGCGCCGTCATCCCCATTCGGGCGGGCGGGGGGCAAAAAGCAGCCGCTCCCACAGCGCGCGCTGCCGGTCCGGCCGGTTGATGGCCTCGGCATGGGCGCGCGCGGCGGCGGCCAGCGCGCGCAGGGCCGCGCGGTCTGCGGCGAGGCGGATCAGCGCCTGCGCCCAGTCCTCCGGCCGGTTCGGCAGGGCAAGGCCGGCGCCCGCCGCCGCCGCCTCGCGCCCCTCCGGCCAGGTGTCGGAATAGAGCGGGGCGGCGCCCACCACCGCGTGCTCGATGATCTTGTTGCGCGAGCGCCCGGCGTTGAACGGCGTGTCCAGGAGCGGGTAGAGCGCCAGGTGGAAGCGCCGCCCGGTGAGCCCGGCGCGGTAGTCGCGCCAGCGCAGGCCGGGGATGCGGCGAAGCTGCGGGTGGCCCTCCCAGTCCGGCGGCAGGGCATGGCCGGCGGAGAGGGTGAACCGCGCCTGCGGCACCGCCTTCAGCACCGCGCCCAGCGCCGGCAGCAGGAAGGCGAGGTCCGCCCCGTGCAGCTGCGCGCCGAGGAAGACGATCTCCAGCCCCTCGCCCTCGTCGAAATGCGCCGCGTCGGCCAGCGGCTCGGACCAGTATGGGTCGATGCAGTGCAGCGCGGCCTGCGGGGCGGCGGCGCGGGCGGCGGGCAGCAGCGCCTCGGTGCTCACCACCACATGCTCCGCCCGCGGGATGTAGAAGGCGGCGGCGCGCCCCTCCACCAGCTTCATCTTGCCCCGCCAGAAGCGCGAGAGCGACAGGTCCGCCCCCGCCGCGCGCCAGGCATCGTCGATGAAATACACCAGCCGCCGCCGCGCCAGGGTGAGCGGCGCGCGCGCGTCATGGCGCATCACCAGCAGGGCGTCGTCGGTCTCGAACACCGTGGGCGCGGGGCGGCGGATGCGGCCCGTCGCCAGCATGTCGGAGCAGGAGTTCACCAGGTAGAGGTCGGCGGTGGGCGAGCTGTCGGAGGTGAGCGCACGCGCCAGCCAGCCGTCGGGGCCGGCGCGGCGCAGCGCGCTCAGGACGGGGCCCGGCGCGCGGGGCGATCTTGCTCTGGGGTCCATGCTGCTCCGGATCCGGCGGGGGGCCCGGAATGCCCCGCCCGCTTGCCTGCCCCTCCCTTTCGCACGAAACGGCGCCGGCCGGAAGGGCCGGACACCCTCCCGGCCCGGCGGACAGGGTGTCGCACCCGGTCTCGCCCCTCCCGGGGCTCAACCCTGCGGGCCCGGAATGGCCGCCCTGTTTCACCGCCATATGAGTTGACTATTTTTCTCGGCTTTGGCACTGCCGGGGGAACGGCGGGGTGCCGGACACCCGGCACCGCCCCGCTTCCCGCCCGCGCCGCGCCGCAAGGCCCCGGCGCTTCTCCCGCCTGCGGGCCGGATGCCGGCCCGCCTCACCCCCGCCCCGGGCCCGGCAGGCCGGGGCAAGGAGCCCGCCCGATGATGTCCAGCCCCCACCGTTCGCCGCGCCGCGCCCTGGCCCTGGCTGCCCTGCTCTCCGCCGCCGCCCTGCCCGCCGCGGCGCAGGAGCAGATCACCGTGGAGCATGCGCGCGGCACCACCGAGCTGGCCCCGAACCCCCACCCGGTGATGGTTTTCCCCTTCTTCGTGCTCGACACGATGCAGGCGCTCGGCATCCCGGTGGAGGGCGTGGCCTCGAACACCATGCCCGGCTGGCTGGCGGAGAGCTACGCCGACACGTCCCGCATCGGCACCCTGTTCGAGCCGGACATGGAGGCCATCGCCGCCGCCGCCCCGGAGCTGATCATCACCGGCGGGCGCTCCACGGCTAAGTTCGACGCGCTCTCGCCCATCGCCCCGGTGATCGACCTCTCGGTCGACCCGCAGGATTTCCTCGGCAGCGCCGAGCGCGACGCCCTGCTGCTGGGCCGCATCTTCGGCCGCGAGGCCGAGGCGGAGGCCCTGGTGGCGCGGACGAACGCCGCCGTGGCGGCGCTGAAGGAGAAGGCCGCCGGCGCCGGCACCGGGCTGCTGGTGCTCACCACCGGCGGGCGGATGAGCGCCTTCGGCCCCGGCTCGCGCTTCGGCATCCTGCATGACGCCTTCGGCATCACCCCTGCCGTGCCGGACCTGGAGGTGGCCACCCACGGCCAGGCGATCTCCAACGAGTTCATCCTGGAGGCCGACCCGGACTGGCTGTTCGTCATCGACCGCGACGCGGCCATCGGCCAGCCCGGCGGCGGCGCGGCGCAGCTGCTCGACAATGCCCTGGTGCGCCAGACGAAGGCCTGGCAGGAGGGGCATGTCGTCTACCTCGACCCGGCGCGCTGGTATCTCGCGGGGGGCGGCCTGCCGTCCATCCTCGCCTCCGCCGAGGCGCTGGACGCGGCCCTCGGCGCGGCGAAACCCTAGGCGCACGGCCCGGTGAGCCTGCCCCCGCTGCCCCCTTTCCCGGTGACCCCGCGATGAAGGCCCTTCTCGCGGGCGTGGCGCTGGTGCTGGTCCTTGCCGTGGTGAGCCTGTTCACCGGGGTGAGCGACGTGACCCCGGCCAGCCTGCTGAACCCGGACAGCCGGGCCCGCGCCCTCGGCGTGCTGCTGGAAAGCCGGGTGCCGCGCACGCTGGCGCTGGTGCTGGCCGGCATGTCCATGGCCGTGGCGGGGATGATCATGCAGATGCTGGCGCGCAACCGCTTCGTGGAGCCCTCCACCGCGGGGGTGGTGGAATCCGCCAGCCTCGGCATGCTCACGGTGATGCTGCTCGCCCCCGGGCTGCCGGTGTTCGCCCGCATGCTGGTGGCCACCGGCTTCGCGCTGGCCGGCACCGCGCTGTTCCTCTGGGTGCTGCGCCGGGTGCCGCTGCGCTCGCCCCTGCTCGCGCCCCTGGTGGGCATCATGCTGGGCGGGGTGATCAGCGCCTTCACCGTGTTCCTCGCCTACCGCTACGACCTCACCCAGTCGCTCGGGGCCTGGACGATGGGGGATTTCTCCGCCGTGCTCTCGGGGCGCTACGAGCTCTTGTGGATCTCCGGCGCGCTCACCCTGCTCGCCTTCCGCGCGGCGGACCGGTTCACCGTGATCGGGCTGGGCGAGGGGCTGAGCACCACGCTGGGGCTGAGTTACACCCGGGTCTTCGCGCAAGGCATGGTGATCGTGGCCACGGTGACGGCCACGGTGGTGGTCACCGTGGGCTCCATCCCCTTCCTGGGGCTGGTGGCGCCGAACATCGTGAGCCTCGCCATCGGCGACAACCTGCGCCGCACCGTGCCATACGTCGCGCTGCTGGGCGCGGCGCTGGTGCTGGGTTGCGACATCCTCGGCCGCGTGGTGGTGGCGCCCTACGAGATCCCCATCGGGCCGATGATGGGGGTGTTCGGCGCCGCCGTCTTCCTCGCCCTCCTGCTGCGGAGGCCCGCTGCCCGTGCCTGAAGAGCGCCCCGCCCAGTCCCTGCCCGTCCAGTCCCTGCCCGGGCCCGTATCCGCGCCTGCATCCGTGCCCGCCTCCGGCACCCTGCCCGCAGCCGGCCCCGGTACCGCAATCGCGCCCGCAGCGACCTCCGGCACTGCATCCGCCCCCGTCTCCCCGCCCGCCCCGCGTGCCACCCCGCGCCGGGTGCTGGCGCTGCTCGGCCTCGCCGCGCTGGCCTGTGCGGCCGCCTTCATGCTGTGGGACGCGAAGGGCCCCTGGAGCTTCCTGCTGCCGTTCCGCGGCACCAAGCTCGCCGCGCTGCTGCTGGTCGGCTATGCCGTGGCCGTCTCCACCGTGGTGTTCCAGAGCGTGACGGGAAACCGCATCCTCACCCCGGCCATCATGGGGTTCGACGCGCTGTTCATCCTGATCCAGAGCGTGCTGGCCTTCGGCCTCGGCGGGCTCGCGGTGTCGGGGTTGGACCCGCGGGTGATGTTCCTCGCCCAGGTGGCGGTGATGACCGGCTTTGCGCTCGCGCTCTACGCCTGGCTGTTCCTGAAGGGCGGGCGCAGCCTGCACCTGGTGCTGCTGGTGGGCATCGTGCTGGGCATCCTGTTCCGCTCCGTGGCCGGGCTGCTGCAGCGGCTGATGGACCCCGGCGCCTTCCTCACCCTGCAGGACCGGCTCTTCGCCAGTTTCAACACGGTGAACCCCACGCTGCTCGGCCTCTCCGCGCTCATCGTGGCGGGGGTGAGCCTCGCCGGCCTCGGCCGGCTGCACCGGCTGGACGTGCTGCACCTCGGCCGCGAGGGGGCGATCAACCTCGGGCTGGACCACCGGCGCACCGTGCTGGGCTGCCTCGCCGTGGTCTCGGTGCTGGTGTCGGTCTCCACCGCGCTGGTGGGGCCGGTCACCTTTCTGGGCCTGCTGGTGGCCAATCTCGCCTGGATGCTCGTCCGCTCGCACCGCCATGCGCTGGTGATCCCGGCCGCGGTGCTGATCGCGGCCATCTGCCTGGTGGGCGGACAGGCGGTGCTGGAGCACGGCTTCGGCATGGCCACCGCGCTCGGCATCCTGATGGAGTTCTTCGGCGGCCTGTTCTTCCTCTTCCTCCTGCTGCGCGGAGCGCTGCGATGATCGAGACCCGCAACCTCACCCGCCGCTACGGCACCGAAACCGTGGTGGACGGCGTCACCCTCACCCTGCCGCGCGGCGGCATCACCGCGCTGATCGGGCCGAACGGCGCCGGCAAGTCCACCCTGCTGTCGATGATCGGCCGGCTGATCGGCATCGACGCCGGCTCCGTGAGCGTGGACGGGCTGGACGTGGCCCGCGCGAAGGGCGACGTGCTGGCCCGCCGCCTCTCCATCCTGCGGCAGGAGAACCATGTGGTGGCCCGGCTCAGCGTGCGCGACCTGGTGGCCTTCGGCCGCTACCCCCACTCGAAGGGCCGCCCCACCCCGGCGGACCTGGAACAGGTGGAACGCGCCCTGTGCTGGCTGGGCATCGAGGCGCTGGCGGACCGCTTCCTCGACGAGCTCTCCGGCGGCCAGCGCCAGCGCGCCTTCGTGGCCATGGTGCTGTGCCAGGATACGGATTACGTGCTGCTGGACGAACCCCTCAACAACCTCGACATGCGCCACGCCGTCACCATGATGCGCCAGCTCCGCGCCGCGGCGCGCGAGCTGGGCAAGACCGTCGTGGTGGTGCTGCACGACATCAACTTCGCCTCCACCTACGCCGACCTGATCGTGGCGATGAAGGACGGCCGCATCCACGCCACCGGCACGCCGGAAGACATCATGCGCCCCGAGCTGCTCCACGCCCTCTACGGCATCGACGCCCGCATCCACGAAATCGACGGCACCCGCATCTGCGTCTACTACGACTGAGGTGCACGCGGCACGGCCGGACGGGGCGCGGCACCCGGTCCGGAGCATCCGGCCCTTCCTGGGGGACAGCACGGTCGAGATGCCAGCGCGTTGACCCCCCGGCGGAAGTCGGAAGCGCGGCCTCCCGGAAGGCCCGGCGCGCTCCCGCCGAGGCCTGCCCGCACGCCTCCGGCGCAGTCCTTCGGAAGACGCGCCGGGAACGGCGCACCCCGGCCCGATGCTCCTGGTGCCGCGGGCCGGAGACTGCACCTTCGCGCAGGAAACCGGGCATCGCCGGCTCCGGCACGATGACCGGCCATCGAGGCTGGCCCAGATCATCGGCCCGCGCCGAAGCCCCGCGGAGGCGCCCGACCGTCAGAGCGCGCGGACGATCGCCTCCAGCACCTTCTGCGCGCGGTCCCCCGCGACCCAGCGCAGCACCACCACCACGTCATGCTCCGGGTCGATCCAGATGTGGTTGGTGCCCGCGCCCTGGGCGGCGAAGGCGCTGTCGGGAAGCGCTGGGTTGGCGGCGGGCCCCCGGTTCAACCACCACAGGAAGCCGTAGTTCGCCAGCGTCTCCGAGGGCACCACCGACTGCGCCATCCAGCCCTCGGGCAGCAGGCGCTCCCCGTCATGCACCCCGTCGCGCAGGATGAACTGGCCGAAGCGCGCATGGTCGGCGGCCGAGATGAACATCCCCCCGCCCCAGTGCCCGCCGCCGGGCACCGACTGCATCCGCCGGCCGTCGATCTCGGTCCAGGAGGTCTCGTAGCCCTCCCAGCGCCAACCCTGCGAGGCGCCGATCGGGTCCATGATCCGTTCGCGCAGCACCTCGGGCAGCGGCCGGCGGAACAGCGACATCAGCGCGAAGGACAGGGCGTTCACCCGCACGTCATTGTACTCGTAGTAGCTGCCGGGGGCCTGCATGGCGCGCGGCTGGCCCTTGCGCGAATTGTCGGCGCCGACCCCGATCTGCCGGTAATGGTCCACCTGGTCGGACTTGCCGAACAGCTCGCCGCGCCACTCGCTGTTCATGTTCAGGAAATGCCGCCAGGTGATGCGCCCATTGTGCGGCCCCTCGAACACCGGCCCCGGCACGCGGACACACACCGGCTCGTCGAGATCGGGCAGCAGCCCGTCGCCCTGCGCCAGGCCCGCCAGCACCGAGAGGTAGCTCTTCGCGATCGAGAAGGTCATGTCGGCCCGCTCGATATCGCCCCAGCGCGCGATCTCCTGCCCGCCGCGCAGCACCAGCCCGGCCGGCCCGCCGCGGGGCGCCACCGGGCCGACGATCTCGGTCCACGGGCCGGTCTCGTTCCACTCCACGTTCCCGACATAGCTGCCGTCATCGTAGTACATCGACCGCGGCCAGGGCGAGTCGCTCGCCTCCGCCAGCGCGACGGCCCGAGCCATGCGTTCGGGATCGAAACCAGGGGTCATGCCGTCTTCCTCCGTGCCGACAGGTGTCCCCCTGTCTTGACCGCTGCCGCGGTGCGCTGCAAGGCTGAAGGCCGAACCCGCTGGCTTGGCATGGAATTCCGGAGTCTCCGTTCTCAATTGCGATGCCGGATGAGCGGGGATCGGGCGCAGGCTCTGCCCTCAACCCGCTCCGGCGCCCGCCGGCCTCTCCGGGTGATCGCTCGGGCAATGCGCCCGAATGACAGTTTCGAGCCCGAAGTTGCCAAATGCTGCGATTTGCTCGAATGGCAGCTTTCAAGCGGCGAGGTAAAGCTTCTCGATCAACTGACTGCGCTCGTGATGCGAAAAATCAAGAACTAAGATATCTTCAAGCTTGATATTAGAATTATCGGCGCAGTGTTTTGAAAACTCCACAACCTCTTCGAGCGTTTCGTCATCATGCCAAGTTGTCATGACGAATTTATTCTCTGGGTACTTGCCGAAGTCATAAGCCGCCAGAAACGCCCAATCGACGCTATCGTCCCACGCAGCACAATCAATTCCCCATGCCAACGAATAGAGGCACCCAGCTTTCACAAGAGCTTTGCTGACCTCGTCACGATAATCCCCACCCACTTCGCGCTCGATGAGTATCAAGCACTTAAATTCAATGAACTCCTCCGGAAAAGAAACCGGGACATCAGTAGGTAAGAAAACGTATCTGAACATTTTCCGAAGGTGACAAGCCGCCGCCAAATTGTCAAGATGAGCGATACGAGGGTATGAAGCCTTAACAACAGCAGACCTTGAGGGGCACTCCAAGAACGTCAGCAAAGTCCGCGTTGCCGATGCTCAAGCAAAGCCCGGTCCCGGCAGGTGCAGCCGCACTTGAACCGCGTCTGATCCCGCCTCGCCCCCCTCAGCCGTCCACCAGCGCCTCGGCGCGGGCGAGGTCGACGGAGACGAGCTGGCTCACGCCGCGCTCGGCCATGGTGACGCCGAACAGGCGGTCCATGCGCGACATGGTCACCGCGTGGTGGGTGATGATCAGGAAGCGCGTGGCGGTCTGGCGGGTCATCTCGTCGAGCAGGTCGCAGAAGCGGGTCACGTTCGCGTCGTCGAGGGGGGCGTCCACCTCGTCGAGCACGCAGATCGGCGCGGGGTTGGCGAGGAAGACCGCGAAGATCAGCGACAGCGCCGTGAGCGTCTGCTCGCCGCCCGAGAGCAGCGAGAGCGTGGCGAGCTTCTTGCCCGGCGGCATGCACATGATCTCGAGCCCGGCGTCCAGCGGGTCCTCGCTCTCCACCAGCACGAGGTTCGCCTCGCCGCCGCCGAAGAGATGGCGGAACAGGGTGGCGAAGTTGCGGTTCACCACGTCGAAGGCGGCGAGCAGGCGCTGGCGGCCCTCGCGGTTGAGCTCCGAGATGCCCTGGCGGAGCTTCACGATCGCCTCCTCGAGGTCGGCCTTCTCGCGGCCCAGCGTGTCGCGCTCCGCGCTCACCTCGCGGGTGTCCTCCTCGGCGCGCAGGTTCACCGCGCCCAGCGCCTCGCGCTGGCGGCGCAGGCGGGCGGCGTCGAGCTCGCAGTCCTCCGGCGAGGGCAGCGCGTCGGGGGCTGCGCCGAGGCGCTCCAGCAGGGCCTCGGGGCTCTCCTCCGTCTCCTCGGCGATGCGGGCGGCGGCCTCCGCCGCGCGGGCGTCGGCGCTCTCGCACATGGCCTCGGCGCGGGCGCGCAGCTCGCGGGCGGCGGAGGCGTCACGCTCGGCGGCGCGCTCCTCCTCTACGGCGGTGCGCAGGGCGGTCTCGCCGGCGGCCAGCGTGTCGGCGGCGCGGCGGCGGCGGGCCTCTGCGGCATCGAAATTTGCAGCCAGCGTCTCGCGCTGCGCGGCGATCTCCTCGGGGCGGCCGGTGGCCTCCTCCAGCGCCTCCTCGGCCTGCTCCTGCCGGGCGTCGAGATCGGCCACGCGCTTCTCCGCGTTCTGCAGCCGGGTGGTCCAGGTGGCGCTTTCCTTCGCGATGTCGCGCCGGCGGCGCTCACGCGCCTCGCCCTCGCGGCGGATCTCGTCGGCGTTCGCGCGGGCGGTGAGCATGGAGAGCCGGGCGCCCTCCACCTGCATCTTCGCCGCTTCCACCGCGTCGCGGGCGTCCTCCAGCGGGCCGAGCCCGGCCCGTGCGGCCTCCGCGTCCGCGCGCTCCGTGGCGGCGAGGGCGGCCTCCTCCTCCCGGCGCTTGAGCGCGAGGGTGAGGGTGTCATGCCGGCCGGCGAGGCGCTCCACCTCGGCCTCGGCGCGGTTCAGGGCGCGGGTGGCGGCGGTGACGGCCTCGTCGGCGGCGCGGCGGGCCTGGCGGGCCTGGGCATCGGCGGCGGCGGCGGCCTCCAGCCCTTCCCGGGCCTCCTCATGCGCGTCGCGGGCCTCGGCGGCGGCGGCCTCGGCGGCGGCGAGATCGGCGGAGAGCGCGTCCAGACGGTTCTGCTGCTGCAGGCGCAGGGCGGCGGCGGAGGGGGTCTCGTCCGCCCCGGCGCGCAGCCCGTCCCAGCGCCACAGGTCCCCCTCGCGCGAGACGAGGCGCTGGCCCGGGCACAGGGCGGCCTGCAGGGCGGCGCCCTCGGCGCGCGCCACGATGCCGGTATGGGCGAGGCGGCGCGCCAGAACCGGCGGCGCGGTCACCCGGGCGGCCAGCGGCTCCGCCCCGGCGGGCAGCGGCGCGGTCTCGTCGTAGGAGGGCAGCAGGGCCCAGCCGGTCGCCTCCTCGGTTTCCGGCGCGCGCAGGTCCTCGGCGAGGGCGGCGCCCAGGGCGGCCTCGTAGCCGGGGGCCGCGCGCACCCGGTCCAGAAGCTGGTCGCCCCTGCCGGAATCGCGCGCCAGCAGACGCTCCAGCCCGGACACCTCGGCGCGCAGGGCGTTCGCCTCGCCATCGGCCACGGAGAAGGCGGCGCGGCGCTCGGATTCGGCCGATTGCGCGCCGGCCCGGGCGGCCTCGGCGGCGGAGAGCGCCTCCTCCGCGCCGAGCTGGCCCTCCTGCGCGGTCACCAGCGCGTCGCCGGCATGGCGGGCGGCGGCGGCGGCGGTCTCGCGCTCGGCGTCCACGGCCCCCAGGCTGGCGCGGGCCTCCGCCGCGTCCTTCCGGGTGCGGGCGAGGGTGCGGTCCGCGTCCTCCAGCCGGCGCGCCACGGTCTGGTGGCGGGCGGCGAGACGGGCGCTCTCCTCGGACAGCCGGTCCAGCGTGGCCTCGTGCTCCTGCAGCGCCTCGGCGGCGGCGCGCGCCGCCTCCTGCATGGCGGAGAGGGTGTCGGCATGGCCCTCGGCGGCCTTCGTGAGCTGCTCGCTCTCCCAGGTGAGGCGCTCCAGCGTCTCGCCCGCGTCGCGGTTCAGGCCCTGCTCGCGCTCCCGGTCGCGGCCGATCTGGGTGAGGCGGGCGGTGAGCTCGGCGATGGTCTGGCGGGCCCGGGCCTCCTGCTCGGCAAGCTGCTCGCGCTCCACCGAGAGGCGCTGCAGCACGGCGGCGGCGATGGCCTCCTCCTCGCGCAGCGGCGGGATGGCGGCCTCCGCCTCCTCGCGCACCCGGGCCTTGGTGCCGGTGGCGCCCTGGGCGGCGGCGGCGGCGCGGGTGGCCTCGGTGAGGGCGGCACGGGCACGCTCGCGCTCGTCGTCCGCCTCGCGCCAGCGCAGGTAGAGCAGCAGCCCCTCGGCCTGGCGCAGCCCCTCGGACAGCTCGCGGTAGCGCGCCGCCTGCCGGGCCTGGCGCGAGAGGCTGGCGAGCTGCTGGTCGAGCTGGTCGAGCACGTCGGCCACGCGGGTGAGGTTCTGCTCGGTGCCCGAGAGCTTCAGTTCCGCCTCGTGGCGGCGCTGGTAGAGGCCGGAGATGCCGGCGGCCTCCTCCAGGATGCGCCGGCGCGCCTTCGGCCGGGCGTTGATCAGCTCCGAGATCTGCCCCTGGCGCACCAGCGCGGGGGAGTGCGAGCCGGTGGAGGCATCGGCGAAGAGCATCTGCACGTCGCGCGCCCGCGCCTCGCGCCCGTTGGTCTTGAACACCGAGCCCGCGTCGCGCGTGATGCGGCGGATGACCTCGATCTGGTCGGCGGTGTTGAAGGCGGCGGGGGCGCGGCGCTCGGTGTTGTCGATGGTGAGCGTCACCTCGGCATAGTTGCGCGCCGGGCGCGAGGAGGCGCCGGCGAAGATCACGTCCTCCATGCCGGCGCCGCGCATGGCCGTAGGGCGGTTCTCGCCCATCACCCAGCGCAGCGCCTCCAGCAGGTTCGACTTGCCGCAGCCGTTCGGCCCCACCACCCCGGTGAGACCGCGCGCGATGTTGAGCTCCGTGGGGTCCACGAAGCTCTTGAAGCCCGTCAATCTGAGTTTGGTGAACTCCACGCGTCCGTCCGGCCTGTGCTGGGTGTACCTGCCAGAGTCTCGCGCAGAGGGGCGAAAGTCAACGGGGGCACCCGCCACCGATCGCCCGGCCGCCCTGCTTATCCACAAGATATTGTGGTTGCAACGGGCGTGCGCGGGGTGGACGGCGGCCCCCTCCCGCGAATCCGTCTTGACCCGCTCACGGCTTTGCGATGGAATGGACGCTCTGCATGGTTCCCCGCGGGAGGCAAAGCCTCCGGGGATGAAATGGGAATGCGGTAAGGGACGACCCGGAGAAGGGGCCCGAAGCCGCAGCCGCCCCCGCGACTGTAAGCGGTGAGCGCCTGTCCGAGATGCCACTGGCGAGAGCCGGGAAGGCGGACAGGGGCACTGACCCGCGAGCCAGGAGACCAGCCTTGCAGCAAACCCCTGTGTCCCCGTCGGGTGTGACGGGTGAAGGAGATGAGCATGACGACCACGATGACGACTGCTGCGCCCACGGCGCATACCCCTTCCCGCCGCGAGACGACCGGCCTTGCCGGCATTGTCTCGGCCCTGGTGATCGGAGCCGGACTGGTGTTCTTCGCCGGATTCGCCCATTCCCAGACCCTCCATGACGCGGCGCATGACACGCGCCATGTCACCGGGTTCCCCTGCCACTGACATGACCAGACATTTTCTCGCCAGCGCGCTGTTCGCTGGCCTGATCGCGGGCGTTGTCGCGGCCGTGCTTCAGAACGCATTCGTGGTGCCCGTCCTGCTGGAGGCGGAACTCTACGAGGGCGGGGAGATGGTGCATTTCGCCCCGGCCGAGGCCGCGGGCGGGCATTCCCATGCCGAGGGCCATGAGCACACCGCCGCCGGAGGCGGCATTTCTTCGGGCGCCGGAGACATCGCGCCCCCGGGCGCCGGACACGATGACCACGCGGCATCCGGCAGCGCCGCCGGGGACCATGAGCACGAGCACGCCACGGGCGGCACCGCGCTGCTGGCACGCTTCGGCCTCACGGCGCTGGCCGAGCTGGTGACCTTCGCCGGCTTCGGGCTGGTGATGGTGGCCTGTTTCGGCATTGCCGAGCGCTTCGGCGCCACGGTGACGGCGCGCAGCGGGCTGCTCTGGGGGCTCGCGGGGTACGTGGCGGTGCAGCTTGCGCCCGCCGCCGGCCTGCCGCCGGAGCTTCCGGGCAACGGCGCGGCCGGGCTGGAGGTGCGCCAGCTCTGGTGGGTGTTCGCCGCGCTCGCCTCGGCCACGGGCATCGCCTGCCTCGCCTTCGGGCGCGGCGCGCTGCCGGCCGCGGCGGGGGTGATCCTGCTCGCGCTGCCCCATGTTATCGGGGCTCCGCACCCGGAGGGCTATACCGGGGTGGCGCCGCCGGAAGTGGCGGCGCTCTTCGCCGCCCGGGCGCTGGCCACCGGGGCGGTCTGCTGGGCCGTGCTCGGCCTTGCCGCCGGGTATTTCTGGGAGCGGGCGCCGCAGCCCGTGGCCCGGGTGCCCGCCTGACCCCGCCCCGCGTCTGACCCTACCGGCGCCTGCCCCGCGGGGCAGGCCACCACCCGCTCCGCGGGCCCGCCGCCACGGCGGCTCCGCCCCGACCTCCCGCGGCCGGTGTCTCCCTCGCGAGGCGCCGGCCGTCGCCGCAAGACCGGCGCCTCGGCGCCCATCCCCGGAGACCGCCGCCAATGCAGGCCAAGATCCCAGCCACCGTCGTCACCGGCTTTCTCGGCGCCGGCAAGACCACGCTCATCCGCCACATGCTCTCCAATGCGCAGGGCCGGCGCATCGCGCTCATCATCAACGAATTCGGCGACCTCGGGGTCGACGGCGAGATCCTGAAGGGCTGCGGCGACGCGACCTGCCGCGAGGAGGACGTGGTCGAGCTCTCCAACGGCTGCATCTGCTGCACGGTGGCGGAGGATTTCATCCCCACGCTGGAGAAGCTCCTCGCCCGGCCGGACAAGCCGGACCATATCGTGATCGAGACCTCCGGCCTCGCCCTGCCCCAGCCGCTGGTGCGCGCCTTCGGCTGGCCCGAAATCCGCACCCGCCTCACGGTGGACGGGGTGGTGACGGTGGTGGACGGCGCCGCCGTCTCCGAGGGGCGCTTCGCTCATGACGAGGCCGCGCTCGACGCCCAGCGCGCCGCCGACGGGACCCTCGACCACGAGACCCCGCTCTCCGAGCTCTTCGAGGACCAGCTCGCCTGCGCCGACATGATCGTGATCAACAAGACCGACCTGATGGACGCCGCCGGTGCCGAGACGGTTGCAACCCGGCTCTCCGAAAGCGCGCGCCCCGGCGTGCGCGTGGTGCGCACCTCCATGGGCGCGCTGCCGGTGGAGGTGCTGCTGGGCCTGAAGATCGGCGCGGAGGATGACCTGGAGGCGCGGCACGAGATCCACCACCATCACCACGACGAGGGCGCGGACGACGACGATCACGATCACGACCACGCCCATGACCACGGGCATGACGAGTTCGAGAGCTTCGTGCTGGACCTGCCGGAGATCGCCGACCCCCGCGCCTTCGCCACCCGGCTGGCGGCGATGATCCGCACCCATGACGTGCTGCGGCTGAAGGGCTTCGCCGCGGTCACCGGCAAGCCGATGCGGCTGGCGATCCAGGCTGTGGGGCCGCGGGTGGACACCTATTTCGACCGGGCCTTCACCGCCGGCGAGGCGCGCGCCACCCGCCTCGTGGTGATCGGGGAAACCGGGCTGGACCGCGCGGCCATCGCCGCCGCCCTCGCATGACGCTCAGCCTTCGCGAGACCGACCCGTTCGCCCCCGAGGCGCTGGCGCTCATCGCCGGCTCCGAGGCGGAACTGGCCGCGATCTACCCGCCCGAGGCCCGCTTCGCCTTCTCGCCGCAGGAGCTGGTGGAGGCCGGCGTGCGCTTCCTCGTCGCCTGGCGGGGCGGCGCGGCGGTGGGCTGCGGCGGCGTGGCGCCCTGCGCGGGATACGGCGAGCTGAAGCGCATGTACGCGGCCCCGGCGGCGCGCGGCACCGGCGTGGCCCCGGCCCTGCTTGCCGGGCTGGAGGAGATCGCGCGCGGGCTCGGCCTGCCGCTCATGCGGCTGGAAACCGGCACCGACAGCCACGCCGCGATCGGCCTCTACACCCGGAGCGGCTACCGCCCCTGCCCCGCCTTCGGCACCTACACCGACAACGGCTCCAGCGTGTTCATGGAGAAATCCCTGCGCTGAACGGCGCGGGCCTGTGCGCGGGCACACAGCGGGCGGCGCCGAGTCGGGCGCAGGCTGGTTCCGTGCCTGCCTCCGGGCAGGGGCACGGCGTTCCCTGTAACCCTTGCCAGGAGCACTCCCATGGCCAATCGTTTCATCGTCGACCTCGGCAGCGTGAAGCTCGACGACAAGATCTCCCTGCGCATCGACAATGCCATCCAGAAAGCCACGCTCACCGCGCTGGCCGACCATGATTTCCGCAAGGATGTCGTGGTCCGCTTCCCGCGCGAGTGGCGCGGCATCTGGATCGACCTGGCCCGCGACCTTCGCATCGACGACCGCGAGATCGCGAAATTCGGGCTGGGCTGAGGCCGTGGCCGCGCCCCGCAGGGCAGGGCCGCCCGAGACGGACGGAGAGCGGCTCTGCCCCAGCACCATGGCAGCCCCCGACGCGCTGCTGATCGGCGTGGTGGACGAGACCGGCCATGTCGGCCTGCTGGGCCGGCCGCTGCCGGTGGACGCGGCGTTCCTCGCCGCTACCCGCGCGCGCTCCGTCCACAGCCCCGAGGCGCGGTTCCGCTTCGCGGGGGGCTGTGTCGAAGGCCGCTGCCGGCAATGGACCGGCCGCCGCTGCGGGCTCATCGCCCGCCTGGTGGAAGACGCGGCGCCCGCCGGGGCCGCCCTGCGCCCCTGCGGCATCCGCGCCGACTGCCGGTGGTTCGCCGAGCAGGGCCCCTCCGCCTGTGCGGTCTGCCCCGAGGTGGTGACCGATGGCGGCGGCCCCCGCCCGGCCGGCCTCTGACCCCCGCCGCCGGCCTCCCCCGGGCGGCGGCCCCCCGCACGGCCCCGGCGCCTGGCCTTCACGCCCGCGCCCGCGCCCGGCGCGGAGAGCCCCCTGCCTCCGCTTCCGGCACGGGCCCGGGGCGCAGCGCCCTGCGGCACCTTCGGCGCGCTTGAGTGCGGGGGGCGATCCGGGGCATAGAGACCCCATGTCAGACCTCCTCGCCCCGCGCCCGCCCCGCCGCCGTTCCGCACCCATGCGGAGGGTTGCCTGATGCACCTGCTGCAGGCCCAGGCGGGCAGCGTCGATGACGGCACCGAGCCGGTCGACCCCGGGCAGACCCCCGCCGACGTGGTGGTGATCTCCGCCGCCGATACCGAGATCGCCGCCCTCGCCCAGGCGCGCGAGGAACTGGGCGGCGCGGCCCCCTCGCTGCGGCTCGTGTCGCTCAACCACCTGCGCCACCCGATGTCGGTGGACCTGCACCTGGAGAACTGCGCCGCGCGCTCGCGCCTCGTGGTGGCCCGGGTGCTGGGCGGCGCGGGCTACTGGCGCTACGGGCTGGAGCAATACGCCCGCCGGCTGGCCGAGGAGGGCATACCCTTCGCCGCCCTGCCCGGCGACGACAAGCCGGATGACGAGCTGCGCCGCCTCTCCACCGTGAGCGACGAGGCCTGGGAACTGCTCTGGGGCTACCTCGTTGAAGGCGGGCCGGAGAATTCCGCCAACTTCCTGCGCGCCACCCGCGCCCTGCTGGGGGAGGGCGCGGCACCGCCGCCGGCAAGGCCGCTGCTGCGCGCGGGCATCTACTGGCCGGGCGAGGGGCTGACCGGCCCCGACACCCTGCGCGCCGGCTGGACGGAGGGCGCCCCGGTGGTGCCGCTCATCTTCTACCGCGCGCTGGTGCAGGGCGCGGGGCTCAACCCGGTGAACCGCATGGTGCGCGCCCTGCTGCGCCGGGGGCTGAACCCGCTTCCGGTCTTCGTCGCCTCGCTGAAGGACCCGCTCTCGGTCGCCACACTCGAGAGCCTGTTCGCCGAGGCGGCGCCGGACGTCATCCTCAACGCCACCAGCTTCGCGGTGGGCGGCGGCGCGCCGCTCGACCGGTTCGGCGCCCCGGTGCTGCAGGTGGTCTTCGCCGCCTCCGACGAGGAGACATGGGAGCGCGGCACCGCCGGCCTCGCCCCGCGCGACATCGCGATGAACGTGGCCCTGCCCGAGCTCGACGGCCGCATCCTCACCCGCGCGGTGAGCTTCAAGGGCGAGGCCTATTTCGACGAGGCCACCGAGTGCCCGATCACCGCCTACCGCGCCCGGGGCGACCGGATCGACTTCACCGCCGATCTCGCCGCCGGCTGGGCCCGGCTGCGCGCCCGGCCCGTGGCCGAGCGCCGGGTGGCGCTGGTGCTGGCGAACTACCCCAACAAGGACGGCCGCCTCGCCAACGGCGTGGGGCTAGACACGCCGGAGGCCACGGTGCACGCTCTGCGCCTGATGCAGGCGGAAGGCTACGCGGTGGAGCCCCCGGCCTCGGGCGCTGCCCTGATGGCGCGCATCACCGCCGGCCCCACCAACTGGCTCACCGACCGCGCGGCGCGCGCGGGCGGCGAGCGGCTGTCGCTCGAAGCCTACCGCGCCTTCCACGCCACCCTGCCGCATGACCTGCGCCGCGAGATGGAGGCCCGCTGGGGCCCGCCGGAGGACGACCCGTTCTGCGGCCCGGACGGCTTCGCCCTCTCCATCTTCCGGCACGGCAACGCGGTGGTCGGCATCCAGCCGGCCCGGGGCTACAACATCGACCCCAAGGAGACCTACCACGCGCCCGACCTGGTGCCGCCGCACAACTACCTCGCCTTCTACGCCTGGCTGCGGCAGGAATTCGGCGCCGATGCCATCGTGCACATGGGCAAGCACGGCAATCTCGAATGGCTGCCGGGCAAGGCGGTGGCCCTGTCGGAGAGCTGCTGGCCCGAGGCGGTGCTGGGCCCGGTGCCGCATGTCTACCCGTTCATCGTCAACGACCCCGGCGAGGGCACGCAGGCCAAGCGCCGCGCCGCGGCGGTGATCATCGACCACCTCACCCCGCCGCTCACCCGCGCCGAGAGCTACGGCCCGCTGCGCGACCTCGAGGCGCTGGTGGACGAGTATTACGAGGCCGCGGGCGTCGACCGCCGGCGGCTGGAGCATCTCGCCCGCGAGATCCTCACCCTCACCGCCGCGAGCGGCATCGACGCGGATGCCGGCATCTCCGGGCTCGACGAGGAGGCCGCGCTCACCAGGCTCGACGCCTGGCTCTGCGACCTGAAGGAGGCGCAGATCCGCGACGGGCTGCACATCTTCGGCCGCAGCCCGGAGGGGCGGCTGGCCCGCGACCTCGTGCAGGCCCTCGTCCGCCTGCCGCGCGGCAACGCGCCGGGCGAGGCCTCGCTCATCCGCGCGCTCGCCGCCGACCTCGGCCTCGGTGCGGCCTTCGACCCGCTCGACTGCGCCATGGCCGCGCCCTGGGCCGGGCCGCGCCCCGAGGCGCTCGCCCGCGCCCTGCCCGGCACCTGGCGCAGCAACGGCGACACGGTGGAGCGGCTGGAAACCCTCGCAGCCACCCTGCTGGAGGCGGTGATGGGGGGCGCGGAGGACGCGGCGGCCGGCTGGCCCGCCACACAGGCGGTGCTGGAAGAGGTGCGCGCGCGCCTGGCCCCGGCCGTGGCGGCCTGCGGCCCGGCGGAGGGGAAGGGGCTCCTCACCGCCCTTTCCGGGCAGTTCGTCGCCCCCGCGCCATCCGGCGCGCCGACGCGGGGCCGGCCGGACGTGCTGCCCACCGGGCGCAACTTCTACTCGGTCGACACCCGCGCCGTGCCCACGCCCACCGCCTGGACACTGGGCTGGAAATCCGCCTCCGCCCTCGTGGAGCGCCACTTGCAAGACGAGGGCGACTGGCCGCGCGCCCTGCTGGTCACCGCCTGGGGCACGGCGAACATGCGCACGGGGGGCGATGACATCGCCCAGGCCCTCGCGCTGATGGGCGTGCGCCCGACATGGGACACCTCGAGCCGCCGGGTGACCGGGTTCGAGATCATGCCGGCCGGCGTGCTGGGGCGGCCGCGGGTGGACGTGACGCTGCGCGTCTCCGGCTTCTTCCGCGACGCCTTCCCCGGGCTGATCGACCTGTTCGACAGCGCCGCCCGCGCGGTGATGGCCCTCGACGAGCCGGAGGAGGACAACCCCGCCGCCGCCCGCTTCCGCGCCGAGGGGTCGGGCGAGGCCGCCGGCTACCGGGTGTTCGGCGCCAAGCCCGGGGCCTACGGCGCCGGCCTCCAGGCGCTGATCGACGAGCGCATCTGGGCCGAGCGCGCCGACCTCGGCGCCGCCTGGCTCGACTGGGGCGGCTATGCCTACGGCCGCGGGGCAGAAGGCGCCCGGGCCCGCGCCGCGCTGGAAACCCGGGTGGCGCGGCTCGAAGGCATCGTCCAGAACCAGGACAACCGCGAGCACGACCTGCTCGATTCCGACGATTACTACCAGTTCGAGGGGGGCGCCGCCGCTGCCGTGGCCGCCCTGCAGGGCCGCGACCGACCGATATGGCACAACGACCACTCCCGCCCGGAGCGCCCGGTGATCCGCTCGCTCGAGGAGGAGATCGGCCGGGTCGTGCGCTCGCGCGTGGTGAACCCGAAGTGGATCGCCGGCGTGCAGCGCCACGGCTACAAGGGCGCCTTCGAGATGGCCGCCACGGTGGATTATCTCTTCGCCTTCGCCGCCACCACCCGGGCGGTGCGCAGCCACCATTTCGACCTCGTGCACCAGGCCTACCTGGAGGATGAGACGGTGCGCGATTTCATCGCCGAAGCGAACCCCGCCGCCCTCGGCGAGATCGCCGCCCGGCTGACCGAGGCCATCGACCGCGGCCTCTGGCAACCGCGCTCCAACTCCGCCCGGGCCCTGCTGGAGACGCTGACCGGCTGAACGGCGCGCCGAGGGCCGCGCCCGACCCCGGCCCGTGCGCGGGCCCTCGGCGCGGCACCCCGGTGTCGCGCGGACTGCGGGCGACACCACCGGCGCCTCCTGCGAGGCGCGCTCAGAGCGGGCCGGATTGGGAGCGCGAGCGGACGCCCGCGCGGCCGCGCAGCTCCGAAGCACGAAAACGCTGCAAGGCGGTGCCGCACCTGTCCGACAGGCCACCGCTGCGCTCTGAGCGGCCACCACGCCCGTGCGGCGCACTGAGGGCCGCGCCCGACCTGGAGGGCGCGCACTCCGCCTGGTCTGTGTGGCGCCTTCAGGCATCGGTGACGCGCGTGCCGCGATCGACACCGCCGACGCGCCCTCCGGGGGGAGGTCGGGCGCGGCCCGGGTTGAAACCCGGGCGGGACGGGGGTGGTGGGCGCAGCGCGGAAGGGGAGCCGGTGGCAGGCCCCGCATTGTCGGCGGATCTGCCGGCCTGCACGGCCAGCCCCCTGAATCAACCGGATCCGGTTCTCGATAGCCCCGCGGCCGCACACGGCACGAAAGGCCACGGTGGACCTGAAGGGCACCCGCTCCGGCCGGCCCGCACGGGCATTCCGAGGCATCGATGCCGGCCTACGCGGTCTGTCCCCGGCACCAGTCGGATCCGGACCTCGATGGCCACACGCCCGTACTTGGCACGGAAGGGCGCTGCCGAACGGGAGGGCACTCGCTCCGGCTGGTCCGCGCGGGCACTCCGAAGCGTCGATGACGCGCGCGCTGCGGATGACGCCTCCGTCGCACCCCCCGGGCGCGGCCCGAGTGTGCCCTCCGGGCGGTGGGCCCCGAGCTTCGCGCAATCGACCGGGAACTCTGGACGTGCCCGGCCCGGCGGGCCTAGGCTCCGGCGGAAGGGAGGGCATGCGGATGCGACACGGACATTGCCTCTGCGGCGCGGTGGGATTCGAATGGGACGGACCGCCGAACTGGGTGGGCCACTGCCATTGCGAGAGCTGCCGACGCGCCACGGGCTCGCCGCTCACCAGCTTCGTGGGCGTTCCGGACAGCACCTGGCGCTGGACCGGCACAGCCCCGGCGCGCTTCGCCTCCTCGCCCGGGGTGGAGCGGCTGTTCTGCCCCACCTGCGGCGCGCCCATAGCCTACCGCGCGGAGCGCTTCCCGGGCGAGACGCATTTCCACCTCGCGCTGGTGGACGACCCCGCCGGGCTCACCCCCACCGCGCATTTCCACTGGAAGGAGCGGGTGCGCTGGCTCGCCCATGCCGAAGACGGGCTGGCCCGGGAATGACCGACATTCGTCGCCTGGGGCCGGACGACCCCGACATGCCCGCCGTGCACACGCTCGTCACCACGGCCTTCGCGTACATGGACGGGCGCGTGGACCCGCCCTCCTCCATCCACCGCACGGGGCTGGCGGAGATGCGCGCGATGGCGCGCGAGGGGCTGCTGCTCGCCGCCGGCCGGCCGCCGCTTGCCTGCGTGTTCTGCACGGCGACGCCCGGCGCGCTCTACCTCGGCAAGCTCGCGGTGGCGGAGGCGGCGCGGGGCCGGGGGCTCGCCCGCGCGCTGGTGCAGGCGGCGGAGGCGGAGGCGCGGGCCCGCGGCCTCGGCGCGCTGGAGCTGCAGACCCGGGTGGAACTCACCGAAAACCACGCCACCTTCGCCCGGCTGGGCTTCGCCGAGGTCGCGCGCACGGCGCATCCGGGCTATGACCGGCCCACGAGCCTCACCATGCGCAAGGAGCTGAGATGACCGACGATCCCGAACGCCACGCGATGAAGATGGCGCGCAAGAAGGCCTCGCGCGACAAGATCATGGCCACCAAGACCGACGAGAAGGGCCTGATCATCGTCCACACCGGCAAGGGCAAGGGCAAGTCCACCGCCGCCTTCGGGATGATCTTCCGCCACATCGCCCATGGCATGCCCTGCGCGGTGGTGCAGTTCATCAAGGGTGGCATGAGCACGGGCGAGCGCGACATGATCCTCGCGCGCTTCTCCGACCTGTGCGACTTCCACACCATGGGCGAGGGCTTCACCTGGGAGACCCAGGACCGCACCCGCGACATGGAGATGGCCCGCGCCGCCTGGGAGAAGGCCAAGGAGCTGATCCGCGACGAGCGCAACTCCATGGTGCTGCTCGACGAGATCAACATCGCGCTGCGCTATGACTATATCCCCATCGAGGAGGTGCTGGAGTTCCTCGCCACCGAGAAACCGCACATGACCCATGTGGTGCTCACCGGGCGCAACGCGAAGCCGGAGCTGATCGAACTCGCCGACATGGTGACCGAGATGGAGCTGGTGAAACACCCGTTCCGCTCCGGCGTGAAGGCGCAGAAGGGCGTGGAGTTCTGAGGCGGGGCCCGGAAAGCAGCCGCCTTGCGGGCCCACACCGGGCCGAGCGTGGCATGACAGCCATGAGCGGCATCCACGCCCGGGCCCGACCCCGGCGGTGAAATGGCCGTCCGCCCGTGCCCTGCCGGTCACGGCCCGCCGCCCCCGCCCTGCGGCGCGCCCCTGCGGTCCCGGGGCTTGCGGCGTGGCCGGAATGGCCGGAAAGGGGGCATTCGGGCGCTCTCCGCCGGCACGCGCCCGGCCCCCGTACGCGATGGCACCACCTGTCGGGCGCGGCCCCGCGCGTGCCGGCGCGGACACGTGCATCTCCAGCCCCGCCCGGGAACCGGACGCTTTCCCGTGTCACAGGAACGGCGCCGCCGGCGACACCGATGGGACCGATGGGACCGATGGGACCGATGGTGACATGGGGGATGATCATCACCGCCCTGCTCGGGGGAGTTTCACCGCACCACGGATAGCGGGCAGAATTTTCCGGGATCCCGACATCCGGCCCCACACTCACCGACGCGACGATGCGGACCGCGGCCGGCCGGACGCCAACAGGCGTGATCCGGCAGTGGCGGGGCGAGACCGGTCGGGCTGGCGGCCGCGCGGCAGTGGCTGCGGGCCGCCGCCCCCGGCACTGGTACCCGCAACGCGGGCGGATGCCTGGACCCGGAAGCGCGCTTCCGGCGGGAGCCCCGGCGGCGCGGAGACACTGCGCGCTGCCGGGGCCGGGACGGCCCGCCGCTCAGGCGGACGGCGGGCGGGCCGCGGCTCAGGCGGACGGCGGGCGGGCCGCGGCGCGAGGGGGGCGCCGGGGCCCTCGACGGATCAGCTGGCGAAGACGCCGTCGAAATCCTTGAAGCCCTTCACCTCGATCGGGTTGCCGCAGGGGTCGCGGAAGAACATCGTGCGCTGCTCGCCCGGCTCGCCCTCGAAGCGGATCACCGGCGGGATCTCGAAGGCGAGGCCGTGGGCGGTGAGCCGGTCGGCCAGCGCCAGCCAGTCCTCCAGCGGCAGGATGACGCCGAGATGGGGCATCGGCACCATGTGGTCGCCCACCTTGCCGGTGTTGGTGGTCTCGAAGGGCGTGCCCTTGTGCAGCGAAATCTGGTGGCCGAAGAAGTCGAAATCCACCCAGGTGTCGGTGCTGCGGCCTTCCTTGCAGCCGAGAACCTCGCCGTAGAAGCGGCGGGTCTCGTCGAGGTCGGTCACGTGGTAGGCGAGATGGAAGAGCGAACGCATTGCAGTGTCCTTGGTTGGAACGGTCTCAGACCGAGCGGATGGCGCCGCCGTCGCAGCGCAGGGTGATGCCGGTGACATAGCTCGCCGGGGCGGAGCAGAGGAAGGCCGCGGCGGCGGCGAATTCCGCCACCGTGCCGTAGCGGCCCATGGGGATGGTGGCGCGCGAGGCGCTGCGCACCGCCTCGATGTCCCTGCCGGTGCGGCTGGCGGCGGCGGCGTCGAGCTGGTCGACGCGGGCGGTGTGGATGCGGCCGGGCAGCAGCATGTTCACGGTGATGCCGTCGGCGGCCACCTCGCCCGAGAGGGTCTTCGACCAGCCGCGCAGGGCCGAGCGCAGGGTGTTGGACATCGCGAGCGTGGGGATCGGCTGCTCGACGCCGGAGGAGGCGACGGTGAGCACCCGGCCCCAGCCGGCGGCCTTCATGTCGGCGAGCAGGATGTTGGTGAGCTCGATCACCGAGAACACCATCGCCTGCGCCTGGGCGGCCAGCACCCCGGGCTCCATGCCCTGCACGCCGCCCGGAGGGGGGCCGCCGGTGTTGTTCACCAGGATGTCGACCGAGCCCAGCACCTCGCGCGCCGTCGCCGCGAGGGCGGCGGGGGTGGCGGGGTCCGACAGGTCGGCCGACACCCAAGAGGCCTTGCCCCCCGAGGCGGTGATGGTGGCGACGGCCTCGGCGAGCGCCGCCTCGTCACGCCCGGTGAGCAGCACCTCCGCGCCCTCGGCGGCCAGCGCCGTGGCGATGCCGAGGCCGAGGCCCCGGGAGGAGGAGAGCACGAGCGCGCGGCGCCCGTTCAGTCCGAAATCCATGGATCAGACCTCCTTCGCGAGTTTCTTGGCGAGCCGGCCCATCAGGCGCTCCAGCTCGGCGACATCGGTGCCGGTGAGGCGCGGGCCCGGCGCGCGGGTGGCGGCACAGGCGATGGCCCCGCGCTTCATCAGCACGGTCTTGCGCACGGCGAGGCCCCAGCCGGGCTGCTGCTCGTGGCGCAGGATGGGCAGGTAGCGGTCGAACAGGTCCTCCGCCGCAGCCTGCTTGCCCTCCTGCCACAGGCGCACGGTCTCGACCAGCGCCTCGGGATAGGCGAAGCCGGTCATCGCGCCGTCCGCCCCGCGGGCCAGTTCCTGCGGCAGGTAGAGCCCGCCGTTGCCGCACAGGATGGAGAGGCGCGGCGCGCCCGTCGCCTCGGCCTCGCGCAGGGTGGTGATCTTGGTGAGGCCCGGGCAGTCCTCATGCTTGAGCATCACCATCTGCGGCAGGTCGGCCGAGAGCTCGAGGATGGTGCGCGAGGACACCGGGATGCCGGTGGACTGCGGGAAATCCTGGAAGACGATGGGCACGTCGCGGCCCAGCGCCCCGGCGACGGCGTGGAAATAGGCGATCACGCGGTCCTCGCGCGGGCTGCCCTTCGAGGGGGCGACCATGAGGCCGGCGGCACCCTTCTCCATCGCGTAGAGGCCCAGCGCGGCGAGGTTGCCCAGCCCTGCGTCGGACACGCCCACCACCACAGGCAGGCTGGTGCGGGCCATCACCCGGTCGATCACGGCACGGCGCTCCTCGGGGGTGAGCTTGTCCGCCTCGCCCATCATGCCGAGGATGGTGAGGCCGGTGACCCCTGTCCCGACGTAGAAATCCACCAGCCGGTCGAGGCTGTCGAGGTCCAGCGCCCCGGTCTCGGTGAAGGGGGTGGCGCAGATGATGTAGACGCCGGATGTGGTGCGGTCGATCAGCGGCATTCTCGGGTTCCTCAGATGGCGCGCGACAGGCGGTCGGCGATGTAGATCTCGCGCAGGCGGCGGGTGACGGGGCCGGGCGTGCCGTCGCCCACGGGCCTGCCGTCCACGGAGATGACCGGCAGCACGAAGTTCGTGGCGGAGGTGATGAAGGCCTCGTCGGCGAGCTGCGCCTCGCGCAGGGTGAAGGCGCGCTCCACTACGGAAATGCCGGCGGCGCGGGCGAGATCGAGCGTGGAGGCGCGGGTGATCCCGTGCAGGATGGCGGTGGAGAGCGGCCGGGTGATCAGCGTGCCGCCCAGGACGATGTGCGCGGTGGCGGAACTGGCCTCGGTCACGGTGCCGTCCTCCACCAGCCAGGCGTCATCGGCGCCGGCGGCCTTGGCCTGCATCTTGGCCATGGAGGGGTAGAGGAGCTGCACGGTCTTGATGTCGCGGCGCGCCCAGCGCAGGTCGGGCAGCGAGATCACCGAGATGCCGCGCTCCGCCTGCGGGTTTTCCAGCACGCGCTTGGCCTGGGTGAAGAGCGAGAGCGTGGGCTCGGGCGCGGCGGGGAACACGAAGTCACGGTCGGCCGGGCCGCGGGAAATCTGGAGGTAGATCAGCCCCTCGTCGAGCGCGTTTCGCGCCACGATCTCGCGGTGCACGGCGAGCAGCTCCTCGGGCGTGAGCGGGCAGGGAATGCCGAGCTCGGAGAGCGAGCGCTGCAGCCGCGCGGCATGGCCCTCGTACTCCACCAGCTTGCCGCCGACGACACCCGTCACCTCGTAGATCGCGTCCGCGAAGAGGTAGCCGCGGTCGAAGATCGACACCTGTGCCTCGGTCTCGGGCATGAAGGCGCCCTTGTGCCAGACGGTGCGGGTCATGCCGGGGCTCCGGGGGTGCGGAAGGGGGCGATGGCGATGCCCTCGGCCTCCAGCGCGCGGCGCAGCTCGGCGGCCATGGTCACGGCGCCCGGCGTGTCGCCGTGCATGCACAGGGTGGCGGCGGTCACCGGCAGTTTCCCGCCCCCGGTGGTGGGGATGAACCCGTCACGCACCATGGTGAGCACCTGGTCCACGCAGTGCGCGGTGTCATGAATGACCGCGCCGGGCTGGCTGCGGGGGGTGAGCGCGCCGGCATCGGTGTAGGTGCGGTCGGCGAACACCTCGCAGGCCACGGGCAGGCCGGCGGCTTCCGCGGCGGTCATCAGCTCGGAATAGGGCAGGGTGACGAAGGTGAGCGTGGGGTCCACCGCCTGCGCGGCGCGCACGCAGACCTCGGCCAGGCCGCGGTCCTCGGCGGCCATGTTGCCCAGCGCGCCATGCGTCTTCACATGGGTGATCGGCCAGCCCAGCGCCTGCGCCATGCCCTGGATGGCGGCGATCTGGTAGATGATCTGGGCCTCCAGGTCCTCCGGGCGCTCGCCGGAGATGCGGCGGCGGCCGAAGCCGTAGAGGTCCATGAACGAGGGGTGCGCGCCCACGGCCACGCCGCGCGCCTTCGCGCCGAGAATCGTGTCGCGCATCACCGAGGGGTCGCCGGCATGGAAGCCGCAGGCCACGTTCGCGGTGGTGATCAGCTCCAGCATCGCGGTGTCGTCGCCTATGGTGTAGGCGCCGAAGCTTTCGCCCATGTCGCAGTTGAGATCGATCGAGATCGCCATGTGGCCGTCCCTTCCGTGCTGCTGCGCCGGGCAATTACCTGCCTCCGAAGCGCATAATTTCATCATTGCGTCCGCGCTGCGAAAAAATTCGGCGCTGCGTCTGGCATGTCTTGCCATACAGGTGGTATACCGAAATGACAAGAGTTCAACGGGCCCGATCCCGACGCATCGCTATCCCCAACACGGAGCCGATCTGACATGAAACACCTGTCCCGCGCCGCCTTCGGCGCCTTCCTCGCCACCCTCGCCCTGCCCGCCGCGGCCCAGACCGCCTGGGACATGTCGGTGGTCTGGCCCGAGGGCAACTTCCACACCCAGGACGCGATGAAATTCGCCGAGGCGGTGAAGGAGGTGACCAACGGCGACGTGGTCATCACCGTGCATTCCGGCGGCGCCCTGGGCATCAAGGGCCCCGAGGGCATGGCCGCGGTGCGCGACGGGCTGGTGCCGATCGCCGACATCCTGATGAGCCAGCAGGTGGGCGAGGCGCCGGTGCTGGGCGTCGAGACCCTGCCCTACCTGGCCCCGACGATGGCCGACCTCGCGCTGCTGCACAAGTTCTACCGCCCCAAGGTGGAGGAAGTGGCCGAATCGATGAACCAGAAGCTGCTCTACATGGTGCCCTGGCCGGGCCAGGCCGTGTACTCGAAGAACCCGATCAACACGATCGCGGATCTCGACGGCCTGCAGCTGCGCGTGGTGGACGCGAACGGGCATGACTTCTTCACCCGCCTCGGCGCCGCGCCGCTGCAGATGCCCTGGGGCGAGGTGGTGCCCTCGCTGGCCGCCGGCACCATCTCCGGCGTGACGACCTCCTCCTCCTCGGGCGTGGACGGCGCGTTCTGGGAGTTCCTCGACAACATGAGCACCTTCAACTGGCAGGCTTCCTCCAACATCGTCACCGTGAACCTGGACGCCTGGAACGAACTCTCCGCCGAGGACCAGGACGCGATCGAGGCCGTGGCCGAGAAGCTGGAGGGTGACTTCTGGCTGGCCAGCAAGGCCGAGGACGAGAAGAAGATCGCCGTGCTCAAGGAGCATGGCATGACCGTCACCGCCCCCTCGCCGGAGCTGAAGGCCGCCCTGATGGAGCGCGCGAAGCCGATGTGGGACGCCTTCAAGGAGCGCGTGCCCGAGGCCGCGCCCTACATCGACGCCTACCTCGCCGCGCGCCAGTAAGCCGGCACCGGCCGCGGGCGGCATGCCCCGCCCGCGGCCCCTCCCCCTCCGCCCCCACCTTCCACGCGCCAGCCGGAGCTTTCCCATGGACGAGACGAGATCCGAGCGGTTCGGGCCGCTGATCCGCGGCATCGACCGGATCACCCTTGCGGGGGGCGTGCTTGCCGCTGCCTGCCTGATGGCCCTGTTCGGCCTCATCTTCGCCGAGGTTCTGGCGCGCAACATCTGGGGCACCAGCCTGTCCTTCAGCTGGGACTACGCCGCCTACATGATGGGCGCGTGCTTCCTGCTGGCCGGCGGCAGCGCGCTGCGCGGCGGTGCGCATGTGCGGGTGACGGCGCTGCACGAGGCGGTGCCGCGCCGGGCGGTCTGGGTGATGGACCTCGCGGCCTGCGTGGTGGGGCTCGCGGTCACCGCCTTCATTCTCTGGGCCCTGGGGCACATGGCCTGGCTCTCCTTCGGGCGCGGCACCACGGCCTCCTCCGTGGTCAAGACCCCGCTGTGGATCCCGCAACTGGTGCTCGCCCTGGGCGCGCTGATCTTCGTGGCCCAGATGCTCGCCCAGCTGCTGCGGGTGCTGCGCGGCGAGACGATCATCGAGGAACCGAAAACCGAGGAGGCCGCGTGATGGGCAAGATCGGACTCACCCTGCTGGGGCTGCTCGCCCTGCTGCTCGGCACCGGTGTCTGGGTGGGGTTGGGCCTCATCGGCGCGGGCATCGGCACGCTCGCGCTGTTCAAGCCGACGATGCCGGTGGAGAAGCTCTTCGCCCAGCAGGCCTGGAACTCCGCCGTGAGCATGGAGATGCTCGCCCTGCCGCTGTTCATCCTGATGGCCGAGATCCTGTTCCGCACCCGGCTCTCCGAGGCGCTGTTCACCGGGCTCGCGCCCTGGACCCGCCGCCTGCCGGGCCGGCTGAGCCATATCACCGTGCTCTCCTCCACGCTCTTCGCCGCCGTCTCCGGCTCCTCCGCCGCCACCACGGCCACGGTGGGGCGCATCTCGGCTTCCGAGCTGATCGGCCGCGGCTATGACCGCAACCTGATCATCGGCAGCCTCGCGGGCGCCGGCACCCTGGGCTTCCTCATCCCGCCCTCGGTGATCATGATCATCTACGGGGTGCTGGCGGAGGAATCGATCCTCAAGCTGTTCATGGCCGGCATCCTGCCCGGCGGCCTGCTGGCGCTCTCCTACATGGGCTATCTCGGCATCCGCGCCGTCATGGATCCCTCGCTGGTGGGCGAGGCCCCGCCCCACACCACGCTGCTGGAAAAGCTCGCCGCCCTGCGCGGGCTGGGCCCGGTGCTGCTGCTCATCCTCGCGGTGATCGGCTCCATGTACGGCGGCATCGCCTCGCCCACCGAGGCGGCCTCCGTGGGCGTGGCCGGGGCCATCCTGATCGGGCTGTTCCAGCGCACGCTCTCGGTGAAAACCCTCGCCGAGGCCGCCTACCACGCCGCCCAGACCTCGGCGATGATCGGGCTGATCATCATCGGGGCGATGTTCCTCTCCGTCTCGCTGGGCTATCTCGGCCTGCCGCGCTACATCGCCGGCGAGATCCAGGCGCTCGGCCTCTCGCCTTTCGCGCTCATCGTGGTGCTGCTGGTGTTCTACGTCATCCTGGGCTGCCTGATGGAGGGCATGTCGTCGATCGTGATGACCCTGCCCATCACCCTGCCGCTGGTGCTCGCCGCCGGCTACGACAAGGTGTGGTTCGGCGTGTTCCTGGTGCTGGTGGTGGAGATGGCGCAGATCACGCCCCCGGTGGGGTTCAACCTCATCGTCATCCAGCGTATCACCGGCGACCGGATCGGCACCATCGCCCGCGCGGCGCTGCCGTTCTTCTTCATCATGGCCGCCTTCGCGCTGGTGATCGCCGTTTTCCCCGGCATCGTCACCTGGCTGCCCGACACGCTCTCCGCACGGAACTGACACCTGCCATGACTCCCCGCATCCTCGCCGCCGGCGACCAGGCCCTCACCGTCGAACTCTCCTGCGAGGTGGACGAGGCGGTGAACGCGCGGGTCATCGCGCTGGCGCGCTCCCTCGCCGACGACCCCATCCCCGGGGTGGAGGAGACGGTGCCCACCTACCGCTCGCTCCTCGTGCTCTACGACCCCGGGGCGGTGCGCGGCGCGGCCCTGGGGCCGGCGCTGCTCGCCCGGCTGGAGACGCTCGACGTGCGCCCCGGCGCCGCCCGGCTGTGGCGCGTGCCGGTGGAATACGGCGGCGAGACCGGGCTGGACCTGGAGGAGATGGCCCGCATGAAGGAGATGAGCCCGGACGAGCTCATCGCCCTGCACGGCTCGGCCGAGTACCGGGTGCACATGATCGGCTTCGCGCCGGGCTTCACCTATCTCGGCGGGCTGCCGGAGCGGCTGCACACCCCGCGCCGGGCCACGCCGCGCCAGGTCGTCGCCGCCTCCTCCATCGGCATCGGCGGCAAGCAGGCGAGCGTGAACTCGGTGGCCGGCCCCTCCGGCTGGCGCTTCCTCGGGCGCACGCCGCTGGTGCCCTTCGACCCTGCGCGGGAGGAGCCCTTCCTGTTCCGCGCCGGAGACCGCATCCGCTTCCACCCCGTCACGTCCGCCGAGGCCGCAAGGCTCGACGCGGCGCTGGCCCGCGGCGAAACCCCGGTCACCCCGGAGGTGGCGGCATGAGCGCGCTGCTGAAGATCCGCCGCGCCTCGCCCATGCTCACCGTGCAGGACCGCGGCCGCCGCGGGCTGCTGCATGCCGGCGTCTCCGGCTCGGGGCCCATGGACCCGCCGGCCTTCGCGCTGGCCAATGCCCTCGTGGGCAACGGGCCGGAGGCGGCGGGGCTGGAATACGCCGGCTTCGGCGGCACGTTCGAGGTCACCGCCCCGGTGCGCATCGCCGTCACCGGCGGCGAGGCGCAGCTGAGCCGCGACGGCGCCGCCCTCGCCCCCTGGGAGAGCCATGAGCTCGCCCCCGGCCAGGTGCTCGGCGTCGGCGCGCTGAAGGACGCGGTCTGGGGCTACCTCGCCGTCTCGGGCGGCATCGAGACCCCCCCGGTGCTGGGCGCCCGCGCCACCCACCTGCGCACCGGCCTCGGCGGCCACGAAGGCCGCGCCCTGCGCGAGGGCGACGACCTGCCCCTGGGCGAGACCGCCATCGGTCCCTGCCTGCGCCTGCGCAGCCCCCTGCCGCGCGGCACCGGCCCGATCCGCGTGGTGCCCGGCCCGCAGGACGAGTTCTTCGACGAGGCCGCCTGGGCGGCCTTCGCCGGCGGCAGCTTCACCGTCTCCGCCACGCGCGACCGCATGGCCACCGCGCTGGAGGGCCAGGAGATCCGCGCCGCGAAGGGGCATGACATCGTCTCAGACGGCACGCCGCTGGGCTCGGTGCAGGTGCCCGGCTCCGGCCGGCCCATCGTGCTGATGGCCGAGCGGCAGACCACAGGCGGCTATCCCAAGATCGCCACCGTCGCCTCGGCCGACCTGCCGCGCCTCGCGCAAACCCCCAGCGGCGGGGCGCTGAGCTTCACGAGGGTGAGCCGGGAGGAGGCGGAGGAGGCGGCGCTGGCCGCGCGCCGCGCCCTCGCCCGGGCCATCGACACGCTGGCACCCAAGGGCAGCCTGCAGCTCAGCTCGGAATACCTGCTGTCGGTCAACCTGATCGACGGCGTGGTGGGGCCGGAAGCGGCCGAGCCATGAGCCCGCTGTCGCTGGCCCGCCAGGCCCATGCCCGCATCATCGAGATGATCTTCTCCGGCGCCATCGCCCCCGGCGACGCCCTGCAGGAGGCGAAGCTGGGCGATGTGCTGGAGATGTCGCGCACCCCGGTGCGCGAGGCGATCAAGCGCATCGAGGCGGAGGGGCTGGCGGCCCGCGACGGGCGCTTCCTGCGCGTGCGCAGGCTCACCCGCGCGGAGGTGGAGGAGATCTTCTTCCTGCGCGGCGCGCTGGAGAGCTACAGCGCCGGCGCCGCCACCTCCCTCCCCGCCGCCGATCTCGACGCCATCGAGGCCCGCATCCGCGCCCTGATGGACACCGGCCCCGAGGCAGGCAGCCCCGGCGAGGAGGAGGAGGAGGGCGAGGAGCACTGGCGGGTGGACAACGCCTTCCACCGCCTGCTCGCCGGCGCCACCGGCAATGCCGTCCTGCTGCGCACGGTCGACGACCTGCGCCTGCGCACCTGCATGTTCGACCACACCCAGGTGCCCGAGCGCTTCCGTCGCGGCTGCGAGGAGCACCTGCGCATTCTCGACGCCCTGCGCGCCGCCGACGGCCCCGCCGCCGCGCGCCTGATGGCCGCCCATGTGGCCGGCGCGCGCGACGCCATCCTCGCCCGTATCGACACTCTCTCCGGACAGACCCGATGACCAGATGCCTGATCCTGCAACCCGTTCACGAGGCCGGCCTTTCCCTGCTGCGCGCGAACGGCATCACCCCGGTGCCCTGCCCCGCCCCGGACATGGAGACCGTGGCACGCCTCATCCCCGGCTGCGCCGCCGCCATCACCCGGGACGCCGGCTTCTCCGCCGCGGCCTTCGCGGCCGCCGACGCACTGAGGGTGGTGGTGGTGCACGGCGCCGGCCATGACGCGGTGGACAAGGAGGCCGCCACCGCCCGCGGCGTGCTGGTGTGCAACACGCCCGGCGCGAACGCCCGCTCGGTGAGCGAACTGGCGCTCGGCCTCGCCCTCGCCGCCGCCCGGGCCATTCCCGCCGCCGATGCCGCGGAGCGCGCCGGCCGGCCCGGCTTCCGCGAGGCGCACTCCTGTACCGAGCTTTCCGGCAAGACCGCGCTGATCGTGGGCTGGGGCGCCACGGGCGCCGGGCTGGGCCGGATGCTCGCCGTCGCCCTGGGCATGCGGGTGCTCGTCCACTCCCCCCGCGCCACCGACGTGGGCGGCTTCGAGCGGGTGGCCAGCCTCGCGGAGGGGCTGGCGCAGGCCGATCTCGTCTCGCTGCACACGCCGCTGCGCCCGGAAACCCGGGGGCTGATCGGCCCGGATGCGCTGGCGGCGCTGAAGCCCGGCGCCATCCTGGTGAACACCGCCCGCGCCGGGCTGGTGGACGAGGCCGCGCTGGCCGCGGCACTCGCCTCCGGGCGGCTGGCCGCCGCCGGGCTCGACGTCTATTCGCCGGAGGCGCCGCGCGGCCCGCTGGGGAAAAGCCCCCGGGTGGTCTTCACACCCCATCTCGGAGGCACTACCGAGGAGGCGCTCCGCCGGGTCGCCATCGGTGCGGCGGGGCATGTCATCGCCGCCCTCTCCGGGCAGCGCCCCGCAACGGCCCTCAACGCCCCGGAACCGGACTTCGCATGACCCACGTGATCGACGAGACCATCGACCGCCTGCTGACCCGCATCAACGCCATCAGCCTGCCCGGGCCGGGCTTCACCCGCCCCTCCTACAGCCCGCTGGAGACCGAGGCGCACGGCGTGGTGGCCGAGGAGGCCGAGGCGCTGGGGCTCGAGGTCACGCGCGATGCCGGCATGAACCTCTTCGCCCGCCTGCCGGGCCGCGACCGCACGGCGCCCGCGCTCCACATCGGCTCGCATGTCGACACGGTGCCCTATGGCGGCGCCTATGACGGCACGGCGGGCGTGGCCGGGGCCATGGCCCTCGCGGCCGCCTTCGTGCGGAGCGGCGAAACCCCGCCCACGGACATCGTCGTCACCGTCACCCGGGCGGAGGAGAGCGTGTGGTTCCCGGTGTCCTACATCGGCTCGCGCGCGGCCCTCTGCCGGCTGAAGCCGGAGGAGATGGAGGCCGTGCGCTGCGACACCGGCCGGACCCTCGCCGATCACATGCGCGACGAGGGCGCGGACCCGGACGCGGTGCTGCGCGGCCCCGGCCTCGCCCCCGCGCAGTTCATCGAGCTGCACATCGAGCAGGGCCCGGTGCTGTTCGACGCCGACGAGCCCTTCGCCATCGTGAAGGGCGTGCGCGGCGGCCTGCGCTACCGCAACGCGCGCATCGAGGGCACCTGGGCGCATTCCGGCGGCGCCCCGCGCGGCGCGCGCGCCGACGCGGTCTTCGCCCTCGCCGATCTCGTCACCGGGCTGGACCGGGTGTGGGGCGAGGTGCTGGCCGAGGGGCATGACCTCGCCGTCACCTTCGGCCGGGTGGACGCCGCCACCGACGAGCACGCCTTCGCCAAGGTGCCGGGCCTCTGCGACTTCTGCCTCGACCTGCGCTCGGACGACGTGGCGGTGCTGGAACGGATGGACGCCGAGCTGAAGGCGCAGATCGCAGCCATCGAGGCCGCGCGCGGCGTGCGCTTCGCGCTCGGGGCCCAGTCGCGCAGCACGCCCTCGCCGCTCTCCGCCACGCTGGGCGGCCGGCTGGCGGAGGCCGCCGCGCCGCTGGGCCACGCGCCGCGCCGCATCCTCTCCGGCGGCGGGCATGACGCGGCGGCCTTCGCCCAGGCGGGCTGGGAGTCCGTGATGGTGTTCCTGCGCAACTGGGACGGCAGCCACAACCCGAAGGAGGGCATGGACCCCGCGGACCTCGGCCAGGCCGTGCGGATGATCCACGCCGCCTTCGCAGACCGGCAGGCCCGGCCATGACCGACCCCGCCGCCGCCCCGGGCACCCTGGCCCAGCAGGCCTACGGCGCCCTGAAGAGCCGCATCCTGGAGGGGGGATTCGCCCCCGAGGACATGCTCACCGAGCGCGGGCTGGCGGCGGCCTCCGGTGTCTCGCGCACGCCGCTGCGCGCGGCCATCTCCCGGCTGGAGGCCGAAGGGGTGATCGCCCGGCTGCCCGGCGGCGCGCTGATGATCCGCCCGGTCACCGCGGAAACCCTGCTGGAAATCGTGCAGACCCGCCGCCTGCTGGAAGCCGCCGCCGCCGCCCGTGCGGCGGAGCGCATCGCCGCCGGAGCGCCCCTGCCCGCCACGCTGGAGGCCTCGCGCGACACCATGCGCGCCTATGCGGAGGGGCGCGACACCGCCTTCGACACCTTCTGGGCCGATGACGACGCCTTCCACGCCGCCGTGGCCGAAACCGCCGGCCTGCAGCTCCTCCCCGAGCTCCTGGCGCAGATGCGCGCCGAGGCCCGGCGCTGCACCATCACCCGCGCGCATGACCGTTTCGCCGAGCAGGCGGCCGAGCATCTCGCGGTGATCGAGGCCATCGCCGCCGGCCGCCCCGACGCAGCCCGCGCCGCGATGGAGGCGCATCTGGAGAGCGTGCGCGCCCGTTTCCTCGGCTGGCTCGGCCGGCCCTGACCCCTGAAAGACCCCGAGATGACCCCTTCTCCCCTGCCCCGCGGCTGCGAGGCCGCCTTCCCCGAGACCGAGTTCGCGCAGCGCCAGGCGCGCGCCCGCGCCGCCCTCGCCGCCGCCGGATTCGAGGCGCTGGTCGTCACCGGGCCGGAGAACATCTTCTGGCTCACCGGGCGGCAGACGGCGGGGTATTTCGCCTTCCAGGCCCTCGTGCTGCCGCTGGAGGGCGCGCCGCAACTGCTCGTGCGGCTGCTGGAGGCGCCCGGGGCGGCGGCGAACACCTTCGTGCCGCTCACCACCTGGGCGGATGGCGAGAGCCCGGCCGGCGCGCTGGCCGCCCTTCTGGCGCGCATGGGCCTCACCCGCCCGGCGCTGGAGCGGCAGGGCTGGTTCGTCTCGCCCGACATGATCGCGCGCATCGAGGCGGCGGTGGGCGCCGGCCCGCTGCCGGACGGCTCGGGCCTGCTGGAGCCGCTGCGCATGGTCAAGTCCGCCGCGGAGCGCGCCGCCATCCGCACCGCCGCCGTCAGCGCGGAGGCCGGCATGCGGGCCGCCCTGGACACCTGCCGCGCCGGGGTGAGCGAGAACGACATCGCCGCAGCGATGCTCTCCGCCGCCACCCGCGCCGGGTCCGAGGCGATGGCGATGGAGCCGCTGGTCTCCTCCGGCCCGCGCTCCGGCCTGCCGCACATGACCTGGCGCCGCCGCGTGCTGGAGTCGGGAGACCCGGTGTTCCTGGAACTCGCCGGCAGCCACGCCCGCTACCACGCCGCGCTGATGCGCAGCGTCTGGATCGGCACCCCCCCGGCGGAGGCCCGCGCGATGATGGATTGCGCGCTGGAGGCCCTCGCCGCCGCCCTCGCGGCCATCCGCCCCGGCGCCCCCTGCTCCGCCTCGCATGACGCCGCGCAGGCGGTGATCGACGCCGCCGGCCACACCTCCGCCTTCGGCAAGCGCATCGGCTATTCCATGGGCGTGGCCTTCGCGCCGGACTGGGGCGAGGGCGCGGTGCTGAGCCTGTTCACCGGGGTGGAGACGGAGCTTCGGGAGGGCATGGTCTTCCACCTCCCCGCCACGCTGCGCGCCTTCGGCACCTGGACGGTGGGCGCAAGCGAGACGGTCATCGTCACCGCCACCGGCTGCGAACCGCTCTCCGCCCTGCCGCGCGACATCGCCGTACGCTGAGCGCTCCGGCCCCCCCGGCGCCGGGCAAAGGTCCGCCCGGCGGCGCGCCCGCGCTGCGCTTCCGGCCGGCCCGGGGTCGGCTTGCAATGCCGCCGGGCCGCCGCTACGCCGGTGCGATGATCGTGCTCGAGAACATCATCAGCGACCGCGGCTCGAAATACGCGGTCTCCGGCGGCCCCTGCGCCTCGGAGGAGGAGGCCCGCGCCTTCATCGCCACGCTGAAGCGCCGGAAGAAATTCGCGAAGGCCACCCACAACACATGGGGCCTGCTGACCGCCGGCGGCCCGATCAAGAACGATGACGGCGAGAGCGGCGCCGGCATGGTGATCCTGCGGATGCTGGAGCGCGAGGGCCTCACCGGACAGATCGTCGTCGTCACCCGATGGTACGGCGGCAAGCACCTCGGCGGAGACCGCTTCCGCCACGTGCAGGACGCGGTGCGGATCTACCTCGACCACGCGAGGCGCGCCGCCGAGGGTTGACGGCCGGACACGGGCCCGCGCGCGGGGGCCGAGGCAGCCCCGCGGCCCCCGGTCACAGCCTCCCCGCCCACCGCCGGTCGCCGGCCCCTCCCGGAACGCCGGGCATCGGGCATCGGGCATCGGGCATCGGGCATCGGGCATCGGGCATCGGGCATCGGGCATCGGGCATCGGGCATCGGGCATCGGGCATCGGGCATCGGGCATCGGGCATCGGGCATCGGGCATCGGGCATCGGGCATCGGGCATCGGGCATCGGGCATCGGGCATCGGGCATCGAAGACCTCCCGCAGCCGCGCGGATCGCACAAGCACTTTCCCGCTCCGATCTTGGCACGAAGGGCCGCGCCCGACCCCTGGGCGGGCGCCGCCGCGCTTGTGGTCAGCGGTTTATCCCGAAAGCCCCGAAGGAGGGCTGAACTCCGAATGACATCGCCATCGCGCCCTCCCGGGGGGAGGGTCGGGCGCGGCCCGGGCTGGTCGCCCGGGCGGAAGGGGGGAGCGCGCCGGGTGTCCGGTTGGCCGGGACGCCCGGCCGACATCCCGCGCCGGCCGGACGGGCCCGGAGGGACCGGCCGGCCCGGGCCGGGCTCCGCGGTCCCCTTGCGGGACCCGGTCCCGGACCGTGCTGCGTCAGGGGCGACCGGTCGAGACCTCCTCCGCCGGGCCGGCCCGGGCGCTATATCAGGAAGCCTGAATGTTTCACGTGAAGGCCCCGGGCGCCTGGAACACCGCCCTCAGCTCCGCGATGAAGCTGTGCAGCAGCCGCGAGCGCGGCACGCCGCGGCGCAGGATCAGCACGGCGGTCACCTCGGAGGGCGGCATGAACGGGCGCGACACCATCCCCGGCGTGGCGTGGAACTGCGCGGTGAACGGGTCCACCACGGCCGCGCCCAGCTCGGCGTTCGCCAGCACCGCGGCGGTGGAGCAGTAGCGCACCTCCACCCGGGGGTCGTACTCCGCGCCGTCGCGCTCGAAGGCGGTCTGCAGCAGCTTGCCGAGGCGGGATTCGTTCACCAGCCCGATGAAGCCGCTCTGCGCGAGGTCGCGCGCCGTCACCTCGGCGCGCGCGGCGAGCTCCGAGGCCGCCGGCACCAGCGCCACCATGTGGCCGCGGTGCAGCACCTCCACATGCACCGCCGGGTGCCGCTCCAGCGCCAGCGCCAGGCCGATGTCCGCCGTGCCGTCCTTCACCGCCTCCAGCACGTTCTCCAGCCGGCGCACGTCGTAGGAGACGGAGACCTCCGGCCGGTCGCGCAGCAGGTTGCGCAGCGCGGCCGGGGCCACCGTGTGGCCCAGCGGCGGCGTGGCGATGATGCGCAACCGCCCCGAATGGCCCTGCCGGATGTCGCGCGCCCGCGAGGTGAAGCCGCGCAGCAGGCCGAAGACCGGGCGGATCTCCTCGAACAGCAGCGTCGCCTCCTCCGTGGGGTGCAGGCGGCGGTGCAGGCGCTCGAACAGGGTCACGCCCAGCTGGCTCTCCATCTGGCGCAGCCCGTTGGAGACCGCGGGCTGCGAGATGCCCAGCAGTTCCGCCGCCTCCACCGTGGTTTCGCAGCGCATCATCGCCCCGAAGATCTCCAGCAGGCGCAGCGACACCTCGGGCGCCTGACCCTGCGGGGGACGGCCGGGGGCGGACATGCGCGCCGCGCCTCAGGCCGCGCGGGCGAGGATCGCCCCGAGCGCCATGGCCACGGCCGCCTGGGTGGGGTCGATCACCGGGACGCCGAGCGCCTCTTCCGCCGCGGCGCGGTGGTTGGCCATGCCGGCGCAGCCGAGCACGACCGCCCCGGCCCCGAGCGCCTTCAGCCGCTCCCCGACGCCGATCAGCCGCGCGAGCGTCTCCGCGCCATGGCCGCTCTCGGCCACGGTGACACCGCCGAGCGCCAGCTCGCCGGCCAGCCGGTGCTCCACGCCCATGCGGCGCAGGTAGCGGATGTGCCGCGGGATGGAGCCTTCCGCGATGGCGATCACGCCGAACCGGTCGGCCCGCGCCATGGCGGTGAGCGCCCCGCATTCCTGGATGCCGTAGACCGGCATGCGCGCCACGGAGCGGGTCACGTCGATGCCCGGGTCGGAATAGCAGGCGATGACGAGGGCGGAGGCGTCGGGCCGGCTCTCGGCGAGGGCCGCCACCCGCAGGCCGGCCTCGTCCACGTCGCGCTGGGTCATGATGCCCGGCGGGCTCTCGGGGATGGTGAGGCACTCGATGGCCGGGCCGCCGGGCACGCGGAAGCGCTCCAGCGCCGCGGAGAGCCCGTCGGTGACCGATTGCGAGGAGTTCGGGTTGACGACCAGGATCGGGCCGGGGGTCATGCCGTTCATGGAGCCACCTTCGCGCCGAAGTTGCGGGCCGGGTCCAGCTCCGGCGCGGTGTAGCCCGGCATCCCGGTGAGGGAAACCGGCTTGCGCGCCACGAAGCGGCCGCGCCCGCGCCCGGCCTTCAGCTCCCGGTTCTCGATCACGATCTCGCCGCGCGACAGCACGGTCTGCGGCCAGCCGGTGATCTCCATGCCCTCGAAGGGCGTGTAGTCCATGTTGTCATGCTGGTCGGCGAGGGTGGCGGTGCGGGTCTCCTCCGGGTTCCAGATGGCGATGTCCGCGTCCATGCCGGGCGCGATGGAGCCCTTGGTGTCCATGCCGAAGGTCTTCGCCGCGTTGGTCGAGGACAGGCCGACGAACTGCTGCAGCGTGATCCGCCCCTTCACCACCCCTTCGGAGAAGAGATAGGGCAGGCGCATGCCGATGCCGGGCATGCCGTTGGAGATCTTCGGATAGGGCGCGTCGCGCCCGTTCAGGAACTTGCCGGTCTCGTCGAAGCGGTAGGGCGCGTGGTCGGAGGAGACGGAGGCGAAGGTGCCGGCCTGGATATGGCGCCAGAGCACGGCCTGGCCTTCCGCGTCGCGCACCGGGGGCGAGCAGATGAACTTCGCGCCCTCCATGCCCGGGCGGTCCAGGTCCTCACGGGTGAGGGCGAGGTATTGCGGGCAGGTCTCGGCGAAGAGCTTGGTGCCGCGGAGCCGCTCGCGCTGCACGATCTCCGCGCCCTCCGGGGTGGAGACATGCACGATGAACAGCGGCGCGTCGACGAGCTTGGCGAGGCTGACGGCGCGGTGGATCGCCTCCTCCTCCGCCAGCGCGGGGCGGGAGATGGCGTGGTATTTCGGCTCGGTCAGCCCGGCCTCGGCCAGGCGGCGGTTCATCCATTTCACCATGTCGTTGTTCTCGGCATGGACCATGGTGAGCGCGCCATGTGCCTTGGCGACGGTGAGGATGTTGAGCATCCCGCCATCGCCGAGGTTCATCAGATCGTAGGTCATGAAGACCTTGAACGAGGTGATGCCGCGGGCGAAGGCGCGCGGCAGCTCCTCGGTGAGCACCTTCGGCGTGGGGTCGGAGATGATCAGGTGATAGGAATAGTCGAGCACCGAGTTCGGCGCCGCGCGGTCGTCATAGGTCGCGATCACGTCGTCGACCGACTGGCCGCGATGCTGGGCGGCGAAGGGCACGAAGCTCGAATTCCCCCCGAAGGCGGCGGAGACGGAGCCGGAGTAGTAGTCATCCGCCGACATCACGCCCGAGGAGCTCTCCTGCGCGATGTGGCAATGGGCCTCGATGCCGCCGGGCAGCACCAGCCGGCCGGAGGCGTCGATGCGGGTGGCCCCGCCGTCGATCCGCTCCGCCAGCGCGGCGATGCGCCCGCCGCGGATGCCGATATCGCCCTTCCAGGTGTCGGTTGCCGTGGCGATGGTGCCGCCGTGGATCACCGTGTCGAACGCGCTCATGCCTCGTCTCTCCTGTCGTCTCTCGTCCCGTGCCGCCGCGCCCCGGGCCTGACCCGGGGCCTCCCGGCCCGCCTGTTCACCCGGCCCGCCTGTTCACCCGACTCGCCTGCTCACCCGGTCGGCCCGCCCACCTGGCCGGCCTGACGACCCGGCAGGCCCGCGCCGACTGCCCGCACCGCCTCCCGGCCCCCCGCGAGGCCCCGGGCCCGGCCCGGAGCGCCGGCACGCGGAGTGACCATGCGGCGCGGCGGGGGCGGGTTCAACCCGGTTCTGCGCGCCCGGACCGGGCTGGCCGGACCGGGCGGGGCCGCTCATGCCGGTTCGATCACCCCGGTCTGCGAGGTGATGCGCCCGTAATGCTCGATGCGCCGGTGGCGGGCGAAATCGAAGATGGTGGATTTGCCGAAGGCGCAGTCCGCGAAGTCGCAGGGGGCGAAGATCAGCTCATCCTCCTCGCTCGACGCCTCGGCGAGGATGAAGCCGTTCGGGTCCACGATCACCGAGCCGCCCATCAGCGGGTGGCCGTCCTCCACGCCCGCCTTGGCGATGCCGGCCACGAAAGTGGCGTTCTGGTAGGCGCCGGCCTGCAGCGAGAGCTTCGAGTGGAACAGGCGCTTCGCCAGCCCCTCGTCGCCCATCTGGCTGTTCACCGAGGGGGTGTTGTAGCCCAGCGTGATCAGCTCCACGCCCTGCAGGCCCATCACCCGGTAGGTCTCCGGCCAGCGGCGGTCGTTGCAGATCGCCATGCCCATGATCACGCCCTCGTTGCGCCAGACGTTGAAGCCGAGGTCGCCCGGCTCGAAGTAGCGCTTCTCCAGGTGCTGGTGGCTGCGCTCGGGGTCGTATTCCACATGGCCGGGCAGGTGGACCTTTCGGTACTTGCCCACGATCTCGCCCTTGCGGTCGGTCACGATGGAGGTGTTGAAATGCCGGCCCTCGGGGGTGAGCTCGGCATAGCCGAAGGTGATGGCGATGCCGAGATCGCGCGCCCGGTCGAACAGCGGCTGCGTGGCGCCGTTCGGCATCTCGCGCTCGAACCACTGGTCCACCTCGGCCTGGTCTTCCATGTACCAGCGCGGGAAGAAGGTGGTGAGGGCAAGCTCGGGGTAGACGAGCATCTCCACGCCCTTCGCGGCCGCCTGCTCCAGCAGGTCGATCATGCGGGCGACGACGGCTTCGCGGCTGTCGGCCTTCTGGATGGCGCCCATCTGGGCGCCGCCGATCACGAGTTTGGTCATTTTGCGGGTTTCCTCCGTAGGATCAGGCTGCAAGGCCGCGCTGGAACCGGCTGACGAGCCGGACAAGGGGCCAGAGCAGGACGAGATAGATGAGCGCCGCCAGCATGATGGGCGAGGCGTTGTAGGTGAGCGAGCGGGCCATGTTGGCCGAATAGAGCAGCTCGCCGAGCGAGACGACCGAAGCCAGCGAGGTGAGCTTGACCACCTCGATCGTGTTCGACAGCAGGTCGGGCAGCACGTTGCGCACCGCCTGCGGCAGGATCACCCAGGCGATGGTCTGGGCCTGGGTGAGGCCGGTGGAGCGCGCCGCCTCCCACTGCCCGCGCGGGATGGACTGGATGCCCGCACGGTACACCTCGCCGTAGTAGGACGAGTTGTTGAGGAAGAAGGCGAGCACCACGGCCAGGAACGGCGAGATCTGCACCCCCGCGAAGGGCAGCCCGGAATAGACGAAGATCAGCAGCACCAGCGGCGGCAGGGCGCGGAAGAAATCCGTCACCACCACCGAGGGCCAGCGCAGCCAGCGCCGCGGCGACAGGCAGCCGAGCGCCAGGAAGAACCCGCCGACGAGCCCCAGCAGCACCACCGCGGCGCAGAGCTTCGCCGTCATCCACAGCCCCTGCAGCAGGAAGGGCAGCGCGCGGGCCATCACGTCGAGGTTGAAGAACTGGTCGAGGAAAAGCTCCATGGCGTCAGGCCTTCTTCCAGGCGAAGCGGCTTTCCAGCCAGCGCGCGACGATCACGAAGGGGATGAAGATGGCGAGATAGGCGAGCGCGCCCATGGTGAGCGGCGCCGCGGAGCCGGAGAAGCTCTGCGCCGTGGTGGCGGCGGAGAGGATCTCCGACACCCCGATCACCGAGCCCAGCGCCGTCATCTTGGTGATGGCGAGCGCGCGGTTGACCAGCGAGGGCACCGCCAGCCGGGCGGCCTGCGGCAGCGCCACGTGCAGCAGCGTCTCGCCGAAGGTGAGGCCGGTGGCGCGCCCTGCCTCCCACTGCCCGCGCGGCAACGAGGTGAAGCCGGCCCAGAAGATCTCCTCCGCGAAGGCCGCCAGCGTGCCCGCCAGCACCACGAACAGCACCATCGGCCCGGAGAGGGTCAGCCCCACGTTCGGCAGGCCGAAGTAGAACAGCAGGATCACCACCAGCGGCGGCAGGGAGCGGCCGATGTCGGCGTAGCAGATGATGAAGACGTTCAGCCAGCGCAGGCCCAGCGTGCGCAGGCAGGCAAGCCCCAGCCCCACCGCCACCCCGGCGAGGATGATCACCACCGCCAGCAGCACCGTCACCCCCACCCCGTGCAGGATGTCGGGCAGGTATTTCGCCATGACGGCGGCGTTGAAGAAGGTCTCGATGAAGCGGTCCATCACATGACCCGCGACAGGAAGGCGCGGGCGCGCTCGGTCTTCGGGGCGCCGAACACCTCCTCCGGCGTGCCCTCCTCGACCACGACGCCGCCGTCCATGAACACCACGCGGTCGGCGGCCTCGCGGGCGAAGCCCATCTCGTGGCTCACCACCAGCATGGTCATGCCCTCTTCGCGCAGGTCCTTCATCACCTTGAGCACGGAGCCCACCAGCTCCGGGTCCAGCGCGGAGGTGGGTTCGTCGAACAGCATCACCTTCGGGTCCAGCGCCAGCGCCCGGGCGATGGCCACGCGCTGCTGCTGGCCGCCGGAAAGCTCCGTCGGCCAGGCGCCGGCGCGATGGGCGAGGCCCACGCGCTCCAGCATCTCCATCGCCTTGGCCTCCGCCTCCGGCTTGCCGCGCTTCAGCGCCTTGCGCTGCGCGAGGGTGATGTTCTTCAGCACGGTGAGATGGGGGTAGAGATTGAAGCCCTGGAACACCATGCCCACCTGAAGCCGCATCCGGTTCAGGTCCCGCGTGGTGCCGGCGCAGATGTTGCGCCCGTCGATCATGATCGCCCCGCCGGAGGGCTCCTCCAGCCGGTTGCAGCAGCGCAGCATGGTGCTCTTGCCGGAGCCGGAGGGCCCGATCACGAAGACCAGTTCGCCCTGCCCCACCCGCAGGTTGATGTCGCGCAGCACCTCGGTGTCTCCGAAGCTTTTCCGGAGGGCGGCGATCTCGAGCATCGGGCGGTCTGGCATGGGCTCTCCGGAGTGAGGCAGGGCCGGCCCGCGGAAGCGGACGCGGCGGAAGGCTGTGTCGGCGCCCCGGCGCCCTGGCGGGCCGGAGCGCGGGGAAAGGCCCGGGCCGGGGAGGCGATCCCCGCTTCGGGCCGGTCGTCTCGCCGGCGTCGGGCCGGGCAAGGGGTCCGGCACCTGTCCGGATCTCGGCCCGGGCCCCGGGCCGGCCCGACGCCGGGTTCCGGGCCGGGCTGCGGCTCCGGCGTCAGTCCGGGCGTCGGCCGCGGCCCGGCTCCGGCGTCAGTCCGGATGTCGGCCGCGGCCCGGCTCCGGCGTCAGGCCGGGTGTCGGCCGCGGCCCGGCTCCGGCGTCAGGCCGGGTGTCGGCCGTGGCGCGGTTCCGGCATCGGCCTTGGCGCCGGGATCGGGCCGGGGATCACATCCCGCTTCGCGGCCGGGCCGGGCCCCGGTTCTGGTCCCGTATCGGGGCCGGCCGGCGCCCGGACGCGGGCAGCCGGCCGGGCTGCGATCAGGAGAGGTCGTCGCAGGACGGCGTGTGGTCGTCCTCCTCGTAGCCCGGGAAGCCGGGCACGCCGTAGCCCGGCGTGGGGGTGACGATGGTGGTACCCTCGGCGGGGGTGACGCCGAACCACTTCTCGGAGAGCGCGGCCATGGAGCCGTCGAGCTTCAGGCATTCGATGGCGCGGTCCACCAGGTTGCGGGTGGCGGTGTCGTCCTTGCGGAAGGGCAGCGCCCAGACGAGGCCGGTCTCGTATTCGAAGGAGAGCTTGATGCGCGGGTTCTGCTTCGCGGCCCAGGCGGCGACGGTGGCACCGGCGAGGTTCGCGTCCGCCCGGCCGGTCATGACCGCCTGAACGGCGTCGGTGTTGGTGCCGTAGCTTTCCACCGTCCAGCCGTATTCCTCCGCGCGCTCGCGCAGGAAGCTGTCATAGGCCGAGCCCTTGTTCACCGCGATGGTCTTGCCCTTGAAATCCTCCAGCGAGGTGAAGTCGGCGGCATCGGCCGGCACCACGAAGCGGAAGTTCGTGTCCATGAACCCCTCGGTGAAGAGCAGGTTCTCCGCGCGCTCGGCGTTCACCGTGGTCGGAGCGGCGATGAAGTCGAACGTGCCGGCCTGCAGCGCCGGGATGAGGCCGGAGAACTGGGTGGCGGTGATCTCCATGGTCTTGCCCAGCCGCTCGCCGATCAGGTTCGCGAGGTCGACGTTGAAGCCCTCCACGCCGCCGCTCATGCTCGGCATCGCGTGCGGGGCGAAGGTGCCGTCGAGCCCCACCTTGTAGGTGCCCTCGGCCAGGGCGGGCAGCGCGAGGAGCGAAGCGGTGAGGGCGAGGGCTGCGAGGCCGGCCTTCGGGGATCGGGTCATGAAACTCTCCTGGTTGGAATGCGGCTGTTTTTCGTTGCGGGTCGAGATGCACGTCCGGTGCGGGCGCGCGCTCGGAGCCGCTCCGGCGCTGCCCGACACTGCCATCCCGCTGTCATGCGGCAGAGTTCCCCGATCCCTGCCGCAGCGCAACACAAATCATTATTCTTATAGTTCTTGAATTATAATTCATAAATATAATAGCAGGCGCGCGGCTGCCCGCGGCGGCTGGCGTTCGCGCCGGATATCTGTTCAGAATGCCGGCACATGGGGAAGGCCGCCGCTTCGGCGGGCAGGGATCCGACAGCAGGGAAAAGCAGGGAAGAACGATGTCTGTGCAGCGCAGAAGCGACCTGGCCAATGGTCCGGTCGGGGGAATGGGCCTTCTGGCCGACGAGGATTTCGCACGGGCCGAGGAGTTGCTGACCCGCATGGCGGCGGAGGGAATCGAGACCGTCCGCCTCGCCTTCGCCGACCAGCACGGCGTGATCCGCGGCAAGACCGTCGTGGCGGAGGCCTTCGCCTCGGCGGTGAAGAGCGGCATGGCAGTCACCTCCACCCTGCTGCTGAAGGACACCTCGCACCGCACGGTCTTCCCGGTCTGGACCCGGGACGCGGGCTTCGGCGCCGGCATGCTCACCGGCGCGAGCGACATCCTGCTGGTGCCGGACCCGGCCACGTTCAGGGTGCTGCCCTGGTCGCCGCACTCGGCCTGGATCCTGTGCGACCTCTTCCTGAAGGACGGCACGCCGATCCCCTTCTCCTCGCGCACCATCCTGAAGGATTCGGTGGCGAAGCTGGCGGAGCGCGAGATGGCGCTCATCTGCGGGCTGGAGGTGGAATTCTACGTCTACGCGCTGGAGGACGAGCGCCTCACCCATGCCGAGACGGGGATGCCCCCCGCCCCGCCGAAGACCACCCTCGTCTCGCACGGCTACCAGTACCTCACCGAATCGCGCTACGACGCGCTGGAGGACATCATGGACGAGCTGCGCCGCAACGCGGTGGCGCTCGGCATGCCGGTGCGCTCCATGGAGGCGGAGTTCGGCCCCTCGCAATGCGAATTCACCTTCGAACCGGCCACCGCGCTCGAACACGCCGACACCATGCTGCTGTTCCGCTCCATGGTGAAGGCGATCTGCGCGCGCCGCGGCCTGCACGCCACCTTCATGTGCCGCCCCCAGGTGGAGAACGGCATGGCCAGCGGCTGGCACCTGCACCAGTCCGTCGTCCACACCCGCACCGGCGAGAACCTGTTCATGCCGGGGGCGGACGGCGCGCTCACCCCGGCCGCGAACGGCTGGATCGCCGGGTTGCTGGCGCATGCGCAGGCCTCCTGCCTGCTCACCACGCCCACCGTGAACGGCTACAAGCGCTACCAGGCCTTCCAGCTCGCCCCCGACCGGGTGCAATGGGGGCGGGACAACAAGGGCGCGATGATCCGCGGGCTGATGGCCCCGGGCGACCGCGCCAGCCGGATCGAGAACCGCGTGGCCGAGCCCGCCGCCAACCCCTACCTCTACTTCGCCAGCCAGATCCTGGGCGGGCTGGACGGTATCCGCGCCGGCCGCGAAGCCCCCGCCCCGGTGGAAAACCCCTACGAGACCGACGCGAAACTGCTGCCCAAGAGCCTGATCGCCGCGGTGGAGGCCTTCGAGGCCTCCGACATGCTGCGCGCCGAACTGGGGGAGGATTTCGTCCGCTACCTCGCGCATATCAAGCGCGCGGAGTGGGAGCGCTACCTCTCCGTGGTCTCGGACTGGGAGCAGCGCGAGTATTTCTCCACCTTCTGACGCGGGCCCCCGGGGGCGGCGGGGCCGGGACATGCCGTCTCCGCCCCGCGCTTGCGGGAGGAGAGGCCGGCACGGGCCCCGTTCCGGGCAGGATGCGCCTCCGCGCCCGGGCGCCCCGGGACCGCCGGTCAGCCGGGATGGCGCGGCGCGGCGGTCAGCTGAACCAGAGCACCAGTCCGAAGGCCAGCAGCCCCAGCACGACGAAGGAGCCGAGGGTGGGGCCGCCACGCCGCGTGTCCTCCGCCCGGGCGCGCGGGGTCGGCTTCGCGGCGGGTCCGGCAGCGGGTCTCGCGGCGGATTTCGCGGCGGATCGCGCGGCCTTCTCGGCCTCGCAGGCGGCGCAAACGCCATCGTCATAGGGGCCATGGCGGGGGCAATCGCCCGCCGGAGCGTAATAGCTGGACATGAATTCTATCCGTTCTGATCGAGAGAAAAAAACATTCAAACAGGCTCAGCCTAGCACGGCCCGGCCCGGAAAATCAGGCCCTGTTTGCACCCGTCGGCATTTTCGGCCCGAGGGAGGCCCGGCGTGCCGGAGGCGGGGCCGCCCCGCGCACGCGACTGCTGCGCCCGGTCAGCGGCCCGTCGGGCCCGCCCCGCCTGTTGCTTCTGCCCTGCCGGCCGCCTCCGCCCCGTCCGCCGCTCCTGCTCCGCAAGTTGCGCCAGCCCTGCAGTCCGCCTCCGCCCCGTCCGCTGCTCCCGCCCCGCCAGTTGCTCCTGCCGCTCCCGCCCCGCCAGTTGGGCCGGCCCCGCCCGCCGCGGCTGCTGTGCCTGCCGGGCCGGTGCCCCCGGCCACCTCTTCCGCCCTGTCGGCCTCGAGGCGGGCGAGAAACGCCTCCGCGGCGGGGGAGAGGGCGAAGCCCCGGCGGCGATAGAGGCAGAAGTTGCGCCGCACTGCCGGCGCCTCCAGCTCCACGAACCGCACGCCGAAGCCGGCGGCGAAGGGCGCCACGTAGCGCGGGGCGGCGGTGACGCCCACGCCCCGGCCCACCAGCGCCAGCGCGGTGGTCATGTAGCGCGCCTCGGTGGCGCGGTGCAGGCGGAACCCGGGCTGGCCCGGATGCAGAAGCCGCTCCAGATGGGCGGCGAACTCATCGGAATAGAGCACCCAGGGCTCCGCCAGCACATCCGCCCAGGCCAGCCGCCGCGCCCCGGCCCAGCGGCTGCCGGCGTGGCACACGAGGTCGATGGGTTCGGCCCAGAGCAGGGTGCGCGTCACGTCGTCCGGCACCGGGCGCTCCGGGCCCACGCCGATCTCCGCGTCATGCCGGCGCACCGCCTCGCCCACCTCGTCCGCGGTCACGTCGATGATGCCCAGCGAAATGTCCGGATATTCGGCGTGGAAGCGCTCGACGCTGCGCGGCAGAAGGCTGCAGGCGAACATCTGCGGCGCGGCGATGCGCAGGGAGCCGCGGCGCAGCTCCCGCAGGTCTCGCGCGCCGTCGAACACTTCCTGCAGGTCGGCGAGCATGCGCTGCGCGGCCGGCAGCAGCCCCAGCCCCGCCTCGGTGAGCGAGACAGCCCGCGTGGTCCGTACGAAGAGCGGCAGGCCGAAATCCGCCTCCAGCTGGCGCACCAGCATGCTCACCGCCGATTGCGTGAGGTGGAGCCGCACGGCCGCCTCGGTGAAGCTGCGCGCCTCGGCCACCGCCACGAAGGCCCGGAGCTGGCGCAGGGTGATATTCATCAGCCCTCCTGATCAACAAAGCAGAAAACTTTGTTTGCATGATAAATCACCTGTGTCGAGTATGGCCCCTGCGGACGGGTGGGTTTTCAGGTCGGGGAGGCGGGGCGCAGCATGCATATTGCCGTGATCGGTGCGGGAATCGTGGGCGTCTGCACCGCGGCCTGGCTTCAGCGCGACGGCCATGAGGTGACCATCATCGACCCGCTGGAGGCCGGGGAGGCCTGTTCCTTCGGCAACGCGGGCTCGCTCTCGCCCTCCGCCTGCCTGCCGGTGGGCATGCCGGGCATGTGGAAGAAGGTGCCCGGCTGGCTGATGGACCCGACGGGGCCGCTGACCATCCGCCCCTCCTACCTGCCCTCCGTGGCGCCCTGGCTGCTGCGCTTCCTGCGCGCCTCGCGCCGGGCGGAGGTGGAACGCATCGCCACGGCCATGCGCGGGCTGCTCGCCCCGGTGTTCGACGCCTACACGCCGCTGTTGCAGCGCGCCGCGGCCACCGGGCTGGTGCGGCGCACCGGTTGCCTCTACGTCTACTCCTCCCGCGAAACGGCGCAGCAGTGGAGCTGGGGGATGAACCTGCGCCGGTCGCTGGGGGTGGAGCTGCGCGACGTGGAGCGCGAGGAGCTGGAGGCGCTGGAGCCGGACCTGCGCGGCCGCTTCCGCTTCGGCATCCTGGCGCCGGAGAACGGCTCGGCGGCGGACCCCTCCGCGCTGGTGAAGTCCATCTACGTGCGCTGCCTGGCCGACGGGGCCTCGCACCTCACGCAGCGGGTGAGCGGCTTTTCCATCCGCGACGGGCTGGTGGAGCAGGTGCGCTTCCGGGGCGACGCGCCGCTCGATGTGGACGCCGTGGTGGTCGCGGCCGGGGCCTGGTCGGCGGAGCTGGCCCGGGCGGTGGGGCTCTCGGTTCCGCTGGAGAGCCAGCGCGGCTACCACGTGACGGTGCAGAGCACCAACCTCGCCCTGCGCCACACGGTCATGGCGATGGAACACAACCTGATGGTGAACCCGATGGACGTGGGCCTGCGGCTGGCCGGAACGGTGGAACTGGCCGGCCTGCGGGCCCCGCCGGACTATGCCCGGGCCGACATGCTGCTGGCGCGCGGGCGCGAGCTGTTCCCGCATCTCGACACCAGCCGGGTGACGCGCTGGATGGGCCACCGCCCCTGCCTGCCCGACAGCATGCCGGTGATCGGCCGGGCGCCGCGGGTGGGGAACGTGTTCCTCGGCTTCGGCCACGGGCACGTGGGCATGTGCGGCGGGGCCACCACCGGGCGCGAGATCGCGGCGCTGGTGGCGGGGCGCGCGCCGGAGATCGACCTCTCCCCCTTCTCGCCCACGCGGTTCCGCCCGGGCGCGGCGCGGCGCCGGGCGGCGGCAGGTGCCGTCGCCACGGGCGGCGACGCGGCGGCATGACGGGCTGGGCGCTCGGCATCGACACGGGCGGGACCTATCTCGACCTGGTCGCCCTCGGGCCCTCGGGCCGGCGGCTGAGCGCGAAGGCGCCGCTCGGGCCGGGCCGCAGCGCCGCGGTGCTGGACGCGCTGGAGCGCTTCCTCGCCGGGGCCGGCATCGCCCCCGCCGCCGTGGCCCGGGTGGTGCATGGCACCACGCTGGTCACCAACCTGCTGCTGGAGCAGGATGCGCCGCCGGTGGCCGTGGTCACCAACCGCGGGTTCGAGGACGTGCTGGCCATCGGCCGGCAGAACCGCCGCGCCCTCTACGCCGTCCGCCCCCGGGGCGAGGCGCCGCTGGCGCTGTTCCCGGAGGCCCTGCGCCACGGCATCGCCGGGCGGATCGACGCGCAGGGCCGCGAGATCGCCCCGCTCGACCCGGCCGAACTGGCCGCCCTGGGCGCGGCGCTCGCCGCATCCGGGGTGCAGGCGGCGGCTATCTGCCTGCTGCACGCGGTGCGCAACCCGGGCCATGAGCGTGCCGTGCAGGCCGCGTTGCGCGCCGCCTGCCCCGGCCTCGCGCTGTCGCTGTCGCATGAGGTGAGCGCCCTGCCCGGAGAGGCGGAGCGCTTCCTCGCCACCGCGCTGGACGCCTACGTGAAGCCCGCGCTCTCGCGCTATCTGGAGGACCTGGGCGCCGGGCTGGCCGCGCGCGGCCTGCCCTGTCCGGAGCTGGTGACCTCCGACGCCACGCTGGCCACCGCGCATGCCGCGGCGCACCGCCCGCTGCGGCTCGCCATGTCGGGCCCGGCGAGCGCGCTGCGCGGCTTCGCCCTCGGCGCCGGCCCCGGCGCCGGCCCGGTGGTGAGCCTGGAGACCGGCGGCACCACCACCGACATCGGGCTCATCGAGGCGGGCACGCCGCTGTTCACCCGCAGGCTGGACCTGGGGCGGTTCAGCCTCGCCACCCATGCCGCCGACGTGGCATCGGTGGCGGTGGGGGGCGGCTCCGTCGCCTCGGTGAACGCCGCCGGCGCGCTGCGCCTCGGGCCGCGCTCGGCCGGGGCGGTGCCCGGGCCGGCGGCGATGGGCCGGGGCGGAGAGGAACCCACCCTCACCGATGCGCTGCTGCTGCTCGGCCGCCTGCCCGCCACCCTGGCCGGCGGCCTGCGGCTGGACCGCGCGGCGGCGGAGCGCGCGATGCTGCCGCTGGCCCGCGCGCTCGGCTGCCCGCTTCCCGCCGCCGCCGAGGCTGTGCTGGCCGCCGCCACCGCGGCCATCGCCGAGGCGGTGAAGCTCCACGCCTTTCGCCGCGGCATCGACCCGGCCGATGCCCGCCTGCTGGCCGGTGGCGGGGGCGGCCCGCAACACGCCGCGGAAGTGGCCCTCGCCGCCGGGTTCCGCGAGGTGATCGTGCTGCCCGATGCCGGGGTGATCTCGGCCCTCGGCGGGCTGGCGGGCAGCACCGTGGACGTGTGCGAATGCGCCCCCGACGTGCCGCTCGACGCAGCCCACTTCCCCCGCCTGCGCGCCGCGGCCGTCGCCCTGGCCGCGCCGGCCGTGCCCACCCCCCCGGCTGCACCCCCAGCCCCGGCCGTGCCCGCAGCCCCGGCCGCGCCCGCAACCCTGGCGGCGCCCGCAACCCTGGCGGCGCCCACCGTGCTGGTGGCGCCCACTGCGCTGGCGGCGCCCAGCACCTTGGCTGCACCCGCTGCCACGGCCGTGCCCGCTGCTCCGGTCGCACCCGATGTGATGGCCCCCGGCGCTGCGCTGGCCGATCCGCCGGTGCGGAGCGGCCCCGCGTGCGTGAGCTGGACTGCCGGCGTGCTCTACGAGGGTCAGGCCGAGCCGCTGGCCATCGCCTTCGACCCCGCCGCGGATGACGCCGCCAGCCTCGGCGCGCGGTTCGACGCCCGGCACGCCCGCTTGCGCGGCCACGCCCTCGACCTGCCGCGCCGGGTGATGTGGCTGCGGCGCGCCGCCGATCGCGGCGATGCCGCCCTCTCACCCGCCTCCGCGCCCGAGGCGCCCGCAGCGCCGGGGGCGGCATGGCGCCTCGCGGGCGGCGGTGTCCTGCCGGAGGGCGGCGCGGGGCCCCGGGCGCTCTTCGCCGAGCAGACCACGGTCTGGGTGCCCGAGGGCTGGTGCTGGCGCATCGGGCCGGCCGGGGCACTGCACCTCACCCCCGGGGAGCCGGGCGCATGAGCGCCGGTGCGCTGCCGCCGCGGGTGCTGACCCGGCTGGAGCCGATGCGCCTGTCGCTGCAGGCCGCGGCGGACCGGATGCAGGAGAGCCTGATCGGCGGCGCCTTCTCCTCCATCGCGCGGGAGAGCGGGGACGGCGCGGCGGCGCTGTTCCTGGCTGACGGGCGGCTGATCGCGCAGGCCAATTCGCTACCGCTGCTGCTGGGCGCGCTCGGGCCCGCGGTGGCCGCCGTGCTGGAGCGGTTTCCCCCCGGGGACATGCGCGAGGGCGAGGCCTATCTGCTCAACGATCCCTGGGCCGGCGGCGCGCACCTGCCGGACCTCACGCTGGTGCGGCCGGCCTTCGCGGAGGGGCGGCTGGTCGGCTTCGCCGCCGCGTCGCTGCACCACCAGGACATCGGCGGCACCCAGCCGGGCTCCATCCCGCCGGACGCCACCTCGATCTTCCACGAGGGCCTGCGCATCCCGCCGCTGCGCGCCTTCGTGCAGGACCGGCCGGACCCGGGCATCCTCGCCCTGCTCGGCGCGAACTCGCGCACGCCGGCGCTGCTGCGGGGAGACCTGGGCGCCCAGCTTGCCGCCACCCGGCTGGGCGGCGCGGAACTGGCCGGGCTGGCCGCGCGCGAGGGGGCGGGCTTCGCCCCGCTCACCGAGGCGCTGATCGACCAGTCCGCCCGCCTCACCGCCGCCGCCCTCGCCGCCCGGCCCGATGGCACCGCCACCTGGGAGGACGCGCTCGACGGCGACGGCATCAGCCCGGACCCGGTGCCCATCCGCGTCACGCTGGTGAAGCGCGGGGCCCGGCTGGCGATCGATTTCACCGGCTCCGCGCCGCAGACCGCCGGGCCGGTGAACGCGGCCCCGGCGGCCATGATGGCCGCGGCGCTGTTCTTCATGCGCTCCCTGGCGCCGGACGCGCCGAACAACGCCGGCTGCCTCGCCGCCCTCACCCTCACCCTTCCCGAAGGCAGCGTGGTGAACCCGCGCTTCCCGGCGGCGGTGAATGCGCGCACCGGCACGGTGAAACTGGCCTGCAACGCCATCCTCGGCGCCTGGAGCCGCATCTGCCCGGAGGTGGCCGCCGCGGCCCATGCCGGCGTGGCCGCGGTGCTGGCCTTCGGCGGGGAGGACGGCGCGGGGGCGCCGTTCTTCCTCACCGAGATCGTCGCCAGCGGGGCGGGTGCCAGTGCCGACGGGCCGGGGGCCGAGGGGCTCTCCACCGACGTGGGCAACGCGCGCAACATGCCCGTAGAGCTGCTGGAGGCCCGGCTGCCGGTGCGGGTGGAGGGCTACGGGCTCGCCCCTAACTCCGGCGGCGCGGGCGCACAGCCGGGCGGGCGCGGAATCGCCCGCTCCTGGCGGCTGCTGGAGGGGCGGGGCACGGTGTCCTACCGCTCCGAGCGCCACGCCACCCGGGCGCGCGGCGCCTGCGGCGGCGGTGACGGCGCGCCCTCCGCCGCCTGGGTGGAGCGGGCCGACGGCACGCGCCTCTCCCTGCCCGCAAGGGCCCGGTTCGACTGGGCCGCGGGCGACGTGTTTCATGTGCAGACAGCCGGAGGCGGCGGCTGGGGCCGACCCGGGACCACCCAGAACAACCAGCACGGTCCAACAGACGGAGATCCCGATGACCCATGACACCCGCCACCCGGGCGGACGCCGCGGCGTCCTGCTCGGCCTCGCCCTTGCCGTCGCCGCGGCGCTCCTGCCCGGCGCCGGCCCGGCCGCCGCGCAGGACTACCCGGACCGGCCGGTCACCATCGTGGTGCCCTTCCCGCCCGGCGGTTCCACCGACCTTCTGGCCCGCAAGATCGCCGAGAAGATCTCCGGCCCGCTGGGCCAGCCCGTGGTGGTGGAGAACCGCGCCGGCGCCGGCGGCGCGGTGGGGGCGAGCTATGTCGCCCGCTCCGACCCGGACGGCTACACGCTGCTGATGGGCGTCACCGGCTCGAACGCCATCTCCTCGGTGCTGCGCGACGACCTGCCCTACGAGCCGCTGAAGGATTTCGCCCCGGTGAGCCTGGTGGTGAGCGCGCCGCTGGTGCTGGTGGTGAACGCGGACTCCGACTTCACCTCGGTGCAGGACGTGATCGACTATGCGAAGGCCGAACCGCAGGCCTTCACCCACGGCTCGCCCGGCATCGGCACCTCGATGCACCTCACCGGGGAGCTGTTCGCGCTGGAGACCGGGACCGAGCTGGTCCACGTGCCCTATGCCGGCAGCGCCGCGGCGATGCAGGACCTGCTGGGCAGGCAGCTCGACGCCATGTTCGCCGACCTGCTGGTAAGCTCGGAATACATCCGCAGCGGCCGGTTGCGGGCGCTGGCCGTCACCTCCGCCGCGCGCCACCCGATGTTGCCGGACGTGCCCACCGTGGCCGAAGCCGGCGTGCCCGGCTTCCAGGCCACCTCCTGGCAGGGCGTCTTCGCCCCCGCCGGCACGCCGGAGCCGGTGCTGGACACGCTCTACAAGGTGGTGACCGCCGCGCTGACCGACGCTGACCTGCAGGCCTTCTTCCCCGAGCGCGGCTTCATGGTGGAGGGCCGCACCCCGGCCGCGAGCCAGGAGTTCATCGCCTCGGAGATCGAGAAATGGGGCAAGGTGGTCGATGCCGCCGGGCTGAAGACCAACTGAGCCGGGGCCGGCCCGACGCCGCTGCGGCGGAGGCCCCGGCTGCCCTCGCCCGTGCCAGGCGGTGACGGAAACGCCCCGGAGCCGCAGGGCCGGCACCTTTCCGGACCCGGCACCTTTCCGGACCCGGCACCTTTCCGGACCCGGCACCTTTCCGGACCCGGCACCTTTCCGGACCCGGCACCTTTCCGGACCCGGCACCTTTCCGGACCCGGCACCTTTCCGGACCCGGCACCTTTCCGGACCCGGCACCTTTCCGGACCCGGCACCTTTCCGGGCGGGCGCCGCTGGGGCGGCGCGCCCGGAAAGGTGCCGGCGGACTGGAGAACCATGGAGGAGCCAGGCATGTCCCGGCAGCGTTACAACAGGGCAGAGATCCTCGCCGCGGCGGGGCTGGTCGCCTTCGGCCTCGCGGTGATCGCCCTGGCGGCGGACTACCCGCTTGGCGGGCTGCGGCGGCCCGGACCGGGGTTCTTTCCCATCCTCGCCGGCACGGTGCTGGTGGTGCTGGCGCTTGCCATCCTGGCCGAGGTGCGCGGCCTCGCCACCCGGCCGGTGTTCCGGCTGCGGCCCTTCGTGGCGGTGAGCCTCGGCATCGCGGGCTTCGCGCTCACGGTGGAGCGGGCGGGGCTGGTGCCGGCCACCGTCATCCTGGTGCTGGTGAGCGGGCTGGGCGAGGCGCGCACCAGCCTGCTCAGCCTCGCCGGGGTGGCGCTGTTCCTCAGCGTGCTGGGGGTGCTGCTGTTCATCGACGGGCTGGGCATGCCGCTCACAGCCATCCGGGGGGTGCTCTGAATGGAAGGCTTCCTGTCGAACGTCGGGCTGGGCCTCTCCACCGCGCTCTCGCCGGTCTCGCTGCTGTTCTGCGTCATCGGGGTGACGGTGGGGATGGGCGTGGGCGTGCTGCCGGGCATCGGGCCGCTGGCGGCGATCTCCCTCGCCCTGCCGCTCACCTATTACGTGGACCCCACCTCGGCGCTGATCATGCTGGCGGGCATCTTCTACGGCGCGCAATACGGCGGCTCCACCGCCTCAATCCTGCTGAACCTGCCGGGCACGGCCACCTCCGCCGTCACCTGCCTCGACGGCTACCCGATGGCGCAGAAGGGCCAGGCGGCGCTGGCGCTGCTCGTGACCGCGATCAACTCCTTCGCCGGCTGCTCCTTCGCCATCCTGCTGGTGATGGGCTTCGCGCCGGCCATCGCGGAAGCGGCGCTTGCCTTCGGCTCCGCCGAATATTTCTCGGTGATGATCCTCGGGCTGGTGGCGGCCTCCACCCTCTCCGTCGGCTCGCCGCTGAAGGGGCTGGCGATGGTGGTGTTCGGCATCGCCCTCGGCCTGTGCGGCACGGACGTGAACACCGGCTATTTCCGCTACACCTTCGGCATCCTGGAGCTGTCGGACGGGCTGAGCCTGATCGCGGTGGCCATGGGGCTGTTCGGCGTGGCCGAGATCCTCGCCAACATCGGCACCGGGGCGGCCCCGGCGCTGGCCGCGCGCGACCTCTCCTTCCGCGCCATGCTGCCCACGAAGGCGGAATGGAAGCAGATCTGGGCGCCCACCGCCCGCGGCGCGGTGATCGGCAGCTTCATCGGCGCGCTGCCCGGCACCGGGCCCGGCATCGCCTCCTTCATGGCCTATGCCTTCGAGAAACGCATCGCGAAGGACCCATCGCGCTTCGGCAAGGGCGCGCTGGAGGGGATCTCGGCGCCGGAGGCGGCCAACAACGCCTCGGTGCAGGCGGCCTTCATCCCCACCCTGTCGCTCGGCATTCCGGGAGACGCGGTGATGGCGGTGCTGATGGGCGCGATGATGCTGCATGGCATCATCCCCGGCCCCTCCTTCATCGCCGAGCAGCCGGCGATGTTCTGGGGGCTGGTGATGAGCTTCTGGGTGGGCAACCTGGTGCTGCTGGTGCTCAACATCCCGCTGATCGGGCTCTGGGTGCGGCTGCTCGCCATCCCCTACCGGCTGCTCTACCCGGCCATCCTGGTGTTCATCTGCATCGGCGTCTACTCCGCCAGCAACAACGTGTTCGACATCTGGGTGGTGCTGGTGTTCGGGCTCATCGGCTACGTGATGCGGCAGTTCAGCTACCCCGCCGCGCCGGTGCTGCTGGGCTTCATCCTCGGGCCGCTGCTGGAGGAGCATTTCCGCCGCGCGCTGCTGCTGTCGCGCGGGCATCTCACCGTCTTCGCGGAGCGCCCGATCAGCGCGGTGTTCCTCGGGCTCACGCTCATGCTGCTGGTGCTGTCCTTCACGCCGATGCTGCGCCGGCGCTTCCGCCGCGCCCGGGCCGCGGCGGCGGCGGCTCCGGAGGACTGACGCTCACATCCGCCCGGCCAGCGCCCGGGCGATTTCACTCAGCGCGGCGGCCAGCTCCGGCGCCGCGTCCGGGTGGGGCACCCGGGCGATGACCCCGGCCACGCCCACGGCGCCGGCAATCTCCCCCGCCCCGCCGCGCACCGGGGCGGCCAGCGCGGCCACGCCGGGCTCGAACTCCTCCGCCACATAGGCGAGACCGCGGTTGCGCGCCGCGGCGATGCGCGCGCCGATCTCTGCCCGGTCCAGACAGGTGGCCGCGGTGTGCGCGACGAGCGGAGCCCCGGCCAGCACCTCCTCCAGTTCCGCGGGCGTGAGCGCGGCGCAGACCGCCCGGCCCAGCCCGGAGGTGAGCAGCGGCAGCGCCGTGCCGGTGGTGAAGCCGGTGGAGATCAGCGAGGGCTCGCCCGGCGCATGGGCGAGGTAGAGCGCCTCGAATCCGTCGCGCATGGCGAAGGACACCGGCAGGCCCAGCCGCCGCGTGGCCTCCGCCAGCAGCGGTTGCAGCACCGCGCCCACCCGGCGCGCGTCGAGGAACGCCCGGCCCAGCCGCAACACCCTTGGGGTGAGGCGGTAGCGCTGCTCGCGCTCCTCCGCATAGCCCTCCGCCACGAGGGTGAGCACCAGCCGGCGCGCCGCCGCGCGGTCCAGCCCGGTCTTGCGCGCGATCTGCGGCACGGACATGTCGCGGTCCTCGGCGTCGAAGGCGCCGATCACCCGAAGCCCGTTCGCGAAGGTGGAGGCGGTGTCGCCGCGCTTGAGGTCCCTGCTCATCATCTTTCCGGTCCTTGCTGCACTGCGGCGCGGATTTTTCTTGTCGGGTTCACGGATATAGCTAGCATGGGAATCAAATAAACAACATTCGTTCGATAATCGAGCAAACCAGCGGAAAATCATATCCGCGAGTCAGCAAGGAGGGGTCCGCCATGCGGAACATGTTGATGGGCGCGATCGCGCTCGGGGGAATTGCAGCAGCCTCGCTGGCCGGTGCGGCCGAGGTGAACCTGCGCTACGCGCATTTCATGGGCGCGCAATCCTGGCAGCAGCAGAAGATCTTCCAGGACTGGGCCGACGCCGTGTCCGCCGAATCGAACGGCGACATCGCGGTCACGGTCTACCCTGCCCAGACCCTGGGCAAGGCGCCGGCCGGCTACGACAACGCCAAGAACGGCATCGCCGACATTGCCTGGACCGTGCAGGGCTACACGGCGAACCGCTTCCCGCTGAGCCAGATCGTCGAGCTTCCGGGCCTGTTCAAGACCGGCGCCGTGGGCTCCTGCGCCTTCCAGAAGCTCTATGATTCCGGCGCGCTGGACGAGGAGTACAAGGACACCCACGTGCTCTTCGTGCACACCCATTCCCCCGGCCACCTGCACACCAACGGCGTGGAGGTGAAGACGCTGGAGGACCTGAAGGGCCTGAAGATCCGCCGCCCCACCACCGTGGTGGGCAACCTGCTGACCGAGCTCGGCGCCGAGCCGGTGGGCATGCCCGCGCCGGCCACCTACGAGGCGATGCAGCGCGGCACCATCGACGGCTACATGCTGCCCTGGGAATCGGTGAAGAGCTTCCGGGTGTTCGAAGTCACCCAGCATCACACGGAGTTCGGCTTCTACGCGCTCGCCTTCGTCTCCACCATGAACAAGGCGAAATACGAGAGCCTGACGCCCGAGGAAAAGAAGGTCATCGACGACAATTCCGGCATGAAATGGGCGGTGACCGCCGGAACCGGCTATGACGAGGCCGACAAGGAGGGCCTCGCGCTCGCCAAGGAAACCGGCACCTTCACCACCATCGACGGCGCGGAGCGCGCGAAATGGGAGGCCGCCGCCCAGCGCGCAACCGACTCCTATATCGAGGAACTGGAGGCCGAGGGCCTGCCCGGCCGCGCCACCTATGACGCGGTGAAGGGCTATGTCTCCGAGTGCGAAACCGAGCTGAACTGAGCGGGGCCATGACGCGCCTCGTCGATACGCTGGCCAGGGCGCTCTCCGCCCTGGCCTTCGCCGCCACCGTGGCGCTGCTCGGCGTGGTGGCCTGGAACGTGTTCTGGCGCGCGGTGTTCGACGCCAGCGGCACACGGGTGAACCTGATGTTCCCCGGCGCCATCGACGCGGCGCAATACCTGCTGCTGGTGGCGGTGTTCGCCGCACTGCCCTGGGCGGAGCGGGCCGGGTTCATCCGGGTCGACATCCTGATCCACCGGCTGCCGCGGCTGCTCGCCAGCGGGCTGGAACGGCTGTGGGACCTGTCGGTGGCCGCCTTCGGCGCGGCCTGCTGCTGGCTGTTCACCCTCGAAACGCTGGAGACCTTCGCGCGCGGCGACGCCACGCAGGACCTGCAGATGCCGCTGTGGTGGTTCACCGGCATCGCCGCGCTCGGCTCGGCCGCGCTGGCGCTGATGGGCCTGTCGCTGGCGCTCACCGGCCGGCCGCCCGCGACTGAAGGAGGGCTCACATGAGCCCGCAGGAAATCGGCTTCATCGCCATCGCCATCCTGCTGGGGCTGATCCTGGTGGGCATGCCGGTGGGCATCGCGATGTGTTTCATCGGCGTGGGCGGGTTTGCGGCGATCGTCGGCCCGGAGCCGGCGCTGAACATCCTGAAGACCGGCGCCTTCGAGACCGCCTCGAACTATTCCTACACGCTCATCCCGCTGTTCATGCTGATGGGCGCGTTCATCTCGCGCGCCGGGCTGTCGCGCGACCTGTTCCTCGCGGCGCGGCGCTTCACCGGCGGGTGGAACGGCGGGCTGGCCGTGGCCGGCATCACGGCGAGCGCGGGGTTCTCCGCGGTCTGCGGCTCCTCGCTCGCCACCGCCTCGACGATGACCCGCGTCGCCTATGGCGAGATGCGCGCGCAGGGCTACGACCCGCGCCTGGCCGCAGGCTCGCTCGCCGCCGGCGGCACGCTGGGCATCATGATCCCGCCTTCCATCGCGCTGCTGCTCTACGCGCTGATCACCGAAACCTCGGTGGGTGACATGTTCCTGGCCGGGTTCCTGCCGGGGCTGCTGGCCTATGTGCTCTACGTGATCACCGCCGCGCTGATGGCCCGGGTCTGGCCGCCGGAGCCGGGCCACGCGCCCGACAGGTTCGACGAACCGCTCTCCACCGCCCTGCGCCAGGTGGCCCCGGTGGTGGTGCTGTTCGGGCTGGTGATGGGCGGGCTCTACGGCGGGCTCTTCACCCCCACGGAGGCCGGCGGCGCGGGGGCCGCGCTCGCCCTCGTCTTCGCCCTGTGGCGCGGCATGCGCTGGGAGGGGTTCCGCGACGCGGTGATCGAGGCGGTGGAGACCACGGCCTCCATCTTCGTGATCCTGATCGGGGCGGAGGTGTTCGGCTTCCTGCTCTCGGTCAGCCAGCTCTCCTTCGGCATGGCCGACTACATCCGCGCGGCGGGCTGGGAGCCCTGGCAGGTGCTGGGCGCCATCCTGGTGTTCTACGTGGTGCTGGGCTGCTTCATGGAGAGCCTCGCCATGATCCTGCTCACCGTGCCGATCTTCTTCCCGCTGGTCACCGATGCGGGGTTCGACCCGATCTGGTTCGGCATCATCGCCGTGGTGACGGTGGAGACCGGGCTGATCTCGCCCCCGGTGGGCATGAACCTCTTCGTGGTGCGCGCCGCGGCGCCGGGCCTTGCCCTGCGCGACGTGATGACCGGCGTTCTGCCCTTCGTGGCGGCCGATATCGTCCGCCTCGCCATCCTGATCGCCTTCCCGGCGATCTCGCTCCTGCTGCCCCGCCTGCTGGGCGGCGGCTGACACACTGACCCTTCGGAGGAAACCGAGCCATGATGAGCCAGGACCGCAATGACGAGCTCACCCTTGTCGGCCGCAAGCAGCCCGCCGGCCGCGTGCTGCGCCGCTACTGGATGCCCGCCGCGCTGAGCGATGAGCTGATGACCGCCCGCCCGGTGGTGCCCGTCACCCTGATGGGTGAGAAACTGGTGCTGTTCCGCGACAATTCCGGCGCGCTGGGGCTGATCGGCCGGCACTGCCCGCACCGCGGCGCCGACCTGTGCTTCGGCCGGCGCGAGGACAACGGGCTGCGCTGCCCCTTCCACGGCTGGCATTTCGACGTGGAGGGCAATTGCGTGGAGATGCCGGCCGAGCCCGAAGGCAGCCGCATGCACGAGAAGATCCACACCACCGCCTATCCGGTGGTGGAGCGCAACGGCATCGTCTGGGCCTACATGGGCCCGGGCGAGCCGCCGGCCTTCCCGGAGTTCGACTGTTTCCGCGCGCCGGACACCCATGTCTTCGCCTTCAAGGGCCTGTGGGAGTGCAACTGGCTGCAGGCGATGGAAGTGGGCATCGACCCCGCCCATGCCTCCTTCCTGCACCGCTTCCTGCAGGACGAGGACCCGGCGGACAGCTACGGCAAGCAGTTCCGCGACACCTCCTCGGGCTCCGACATGCCGATGACCCGGGTGCTGCGCGAGTTCCCGCGCCCGGAGATCCGCGTGGAGCAGACCGACTACGGCATGCGCCTCATCGCGCTGCGCGACCTGCTCAACGGCCAGATGCATGTGCGGGTGACCAACCAGGTGTTCCCCTGCGCCATCCACATCCCGCTCTCCAACGAGATGAGCATCACCCAGTGGCACGTGCCGGTGGATGACGAGACCTGCTACTGGTACGCGATGTTCACCTCCTTCGGCGCGCCGGTGGACAAGGCGAAGATGCGCGACCAGCGCCTGAAGGAGCACCGCCTGCCGGACTATGCGCCGCTGAAGAACCGCCGCAACAACTACGGCTACAACCCCGACGAGCAGGAGCGCGAGACCTATACGGGCATGGGGCTGGACATCAACGTGCATGACCAGTGGGCGGTCGAGAGCATGGGCCGCATCCAGGACCGCACGGACGAGCACCTGGGCAAGTCCGACGTGGGCATCGTGACCTACCGGCGGATGCTGCGCGCGGCCATCGCGGCGGAGGCCGCGGGCGAGGGCGCGATGCCGCTCTCCGGCACGCCGGAGGAGCTGGCGGCCATCCGCGGCCCGGTCTCGGTGGACACCGTGGCGGCGAAGGAGGGCTGGGAGCAGGCCTGGACGAAGGTCGACACCGCCCGCCGCGCCGCCGCGCCCTGGCCCGCCACGCTCTGACGGGGGAGGCCGGGAAGGCCCTGGCCCGGCTGCCCCCTTCCGGGCGTCCGGGGCGGAGAGGCTCCGGGTGACAAGGCCCTCCGGCGCATGGCCCGCGCCGGGGGCCGGCTTCCCCCGCCGCGCGCTGGCCCGCCGCGGGGGCCGCGCCGCAGCCCGTGCGATGCGACTTGCGCCGCTCTCATATATCCCTAGGTTGGGAGCACATATCTTGCACTCAAGCTTGCATTCGAAAATGACCTATGACCCCGCCGGCGACGGAGAGGGCGCCTCCGCGCAGGCGCTGTCGCGCATCCGTGCCCTCATCACCGGAGACCGCGCCCTGCGGCCCGGCATGCGGCTGCCCACCGAGCGCAGCCTGGCCGAGCATATCGGGGTGAGCCGCCGTGCCGTGCGCCGCGCGCTGGACACCCTGGAGATCGAGGGGCGGATCTGGCGCCGGCAGGGCTCCGGCACCTTCGTGGGGCGCAAGCCGGAACGCTGGAACGAACGCATCGTCGGCATCGCCGCCCGGACCGACCCGGCGGAGGTGATGGAAGCCCGGCTGGTGCTCGAACCCGCGCTTGCCGCGCTCGCCGCCCGGCGCGCCGAATTCGGCGATGCCACCGAGCTTCAGGCCATCCTGCGGCGCATCGCCGAGGGACCGGACGAGGACGCGCGGGACCGCGCCGATGGCGCCCTGCACCACAAGATCGCCCAGATGTCCGGAAACGCCATCCTCCTGGCCGCCTTCGAGGTGATGGAGCGGGTGCGCGAGGACCCGGTCTGGCGCTCGATGCGCGCCAACGCCCGCAGCCCCGCGCGCGAACGGCTCTACGCCAGCCAGCACGCCGAGATCATCATCGCCATCGCCGCCCGAGACCCCGCCGGCGCCGAGCGCGCCATGCGCACCCACCTCAGCGCCCTGCGCGACAACGTGATCGGCGCCGCCGAGTGACCCCCCGGGCGGGGGGCCGCTCCCCGGTCAGCCCCGGCGTGGCCCCGCCGACCGTGCTCCCAACCCACCCGCAGCGCGGCTCTCGGCCCACCCGTAGCGCGGCTCTCGGCCCACCCGTAGCGCGGCTCTCGGCCCACCCGTAGCGCGGCTCTCGGCCCACCCGTAGCGCGGCTCTCGGCCCACCCGTAGCGCGGCTCTCGGCCCACCCGTAGCGCGGCTCTCGGCCCACCCGTAGCGCGCGGCGCCCTTCGGACGCGCGCGCGGACAGCCGGGGGCGTCGCGCTCCCCCGGCGACCACGCCCGCGCCCCCCGGCGGGCACGGCGCGCCCCGCCCTGCGGCCCTTGCTGCGTGCCCTGCCTCAGCGGCGCAGGCGGAACGCGAGATAGGGCAGGCAGACCAGCGCGGCAGTGAGGCCGGCCGGCAGGTCGTAGGGAAAGGCCACCCAGGCGCCGAGCCCCTGCGCCACGCCCATGGCCAGCGCGCCGACGCAGACCGCCCCCGCCAGGTGCTCCGCCGCGCGGACAAGCCCGAGGCGGAGCGCCACCTGCGGCCCGATCAGCCCGACGAAACTGTAGGGACCGATGGCGAAGGTTGCCGCCACGCTCAGCCCCGCCGCCAGCAACAGCAGCACCGCGCGCGCGAGGCCCAGCCGCAGCCCGGTGGCCTGGGCCGCCTCCGCCCCCAGCGACAGCAGGTCCAGCCAGCGGGTGACCAGCGCCAGCGGCGCCAGCAGCACCAGCGCCGCGAGCCCGAGCCACAGCGCCTGCTCCGGCCGCGCGCCCCAGGTGGAGCCCGCCACCCAGAGCATGAGCTCGATGCTGCGCGGGTCGCCGAAGGCAAGGAACAGGCTGGTGAGCCCGTCCAGCAGGAAGGTGAGCAGAACGCCGGCCAGCAGCACGGTTTCCGGGGCGAAGCGGGTGCGCGCACCGATGCGCATCAGCACCGCCAGAACCGCCAGCGCCCCCGCCACCATGCAGCCGATCTTCAGCGCCGGCCCCGCCGTGGGGCTGAGCAGGAAGGCCGCGATCAGGCCCAGCGTCACCCCCGGGCCGATGCCGGTCATCTCCGGCGTGGCGAGCGGGTTGCGCAGCAGCCGTTGCAGCAGGGCCCCCGCGGCGGCCACCATGCCGCCGGCCAGCACCGCCAGCGCCATGCGCGGCCATGTCTCGGGAACGAAGCCGAAGGTCCAGCCCTCCGGCCCGCGCGCGACAAGGCAGGCCCCCACGGCCACGACCAGCGCCGCCGCACCGACACCGGCGATCCGGGCCACGGGCCGGGCCGCGCGCGGCTGCGCCTCGCCGCGCGGCGGCAGGGCGCGCGGGCGGTTGCGCAGCGCAAGCCACAGCAGCAGCGGCGCACCGATGAGCGCGGTGAGCGCGCCGGCCGGCGGATCGCCCGGCAACTGCCGCGTCACCTGGTCGACGACCAGCAGCAGCCCGCCGCCGGCCGCCGCCGCCCCGCACAGGCGCGGGCCGAGGCGCCGCGCCCCCGCCAGCCGCGCCACATGCGGCGCGGCGAGGGCCACGAACCCCATGGACCCGATCGCCGCCGAGGCCGTGGCGGAGAGCAGGATCGCCGCCGCGCAGGCGCCCCAACGCCAGGTTCCCGCGTTCAGCCCCGCCGCCCGCGCCGCCTGCCCGCCCAGCGCCAGCAGGCCCAGCGGCCGCACCAGCAGCGCCGAGAGCACCCCGCCCAGCGCCAGCGCCGGCAGCAGGAACAGCGTGTCGCCCCAGCCGTCCTGCGTGAGCGAGCCGGCGCCCCAGAGGAACATCGCCTGCAGGTATTCCTGGTTGAAGATCCGCAGCGCCGCGGCGGCCGAGGCGCAGAACAGCGCCACCACCAGCCCGGCGAGGATCAGCCGCAGCGGCGAGGCCCGCTCGCCCCCCGCCATCAGCCGCACCAGCGCGAAGCTGGCGAAGCCGCCGGCCAGCGCCCCGGCCAGCAGGGTGCCGCGCCCGGCATCGGGCAACGCCAGCAGGACAATGGACATCACCAGCCCGGCGCCCGCGTCCACCCCCAGCGTGCCGGGGGCCGCCAGCGGATTTTCCAGCGCCTGTTGCAGCAGGACACCGGCCAGCCCCAGCATCGCCCCGCCGATCAGCGCCACCGTCACCCGCGGCAGCACCGCGTAGTGGAACACCAGCATGTCCGGCCTGTCCGCCGGCGGCGCCAGCGCGGCGCTGAGCCAGTCCGCCGGGGCGAGGTCCTGCCCCAGGCTCAGCAGGGTCACCGCCAGCGCCACCAGCCCGCCGGCGAGGGCGAGCATCAGCCCGGGCCGCGGCACCGGCCCCCTGCGCGGCAGCACGCCGCCCGCTCCCGGCGCGCCGCTCATGACAGCGCCTCCCCGGCCAGCTGCGCGAAGCGCATCGCCGCGGGCAGTTCCCCGTACGCCCAGACGGCGTCGATCACCCGCAGCCGGCCGGCGCGCGCGAAGGGCAGATGCGCCCAGAGCCCGTCGCCCGCCATCGCCTGCCGCGCCGTGGCCGGAACCGGCCCCACCACCAGCACCATCGCATCCGGATAGGCGGCGAGATCCTCGACCCTGGCATTCGCGAAGCCCCAGAAGTTCACCGGGTCGCGCCAGGCGCCCTCCAGCCCGATCGCGGCGAGCACGTCGCAGTAGAGGCTGCCCTTGCCGAAGACACGCAGGTGCCGCCCATCCGCGAAGCTGATCGGCAGCACGGGGCGGGAGGCACCGTCCCCGCGGCCGCGCGCCATCCGGGCGAAGAGCGCATCCGCCTGCGCCACCAGCGCCGCCCCGGCCTCCGCACGGCCCAGCTTCGCGGCCAGCGCCACGGCATTCTCCCGGTTGGCCGCCAGCGGCGCGCCGCGCGCGTCGAAGCTGGAATAGGACAGCGGCGCGCCGATCCCCTCCATCAGGGGCAGCAGGGCCGCGAACTGCGGCGTGGCGAGGATGTAATCGGGCTTCAGCGCCCGCACGAAGGCGAGGTTGGGCTGCAGGCGCAGGCCGATGTCGGGCACTTCCGGCGGCATGGCGGGCTCGGCCACCCAGTCCGCATAGGGGCCGAGTTCGGCCACGCCGACCGGCGTCACGCCCAGGGCCATCGAGAGCCCGGCCAAGCCCCATTCCAGCGCCACCACGCGCGGCACCGGAGGCGCCGCCCGGCCCTGCAGCGGCGCGAGGGCCAGCGCGGCGGCGGCACCGGCCAGGAGGGAGCGTCGGGGGATCGTCATGGCAGTGTCCTCACGGCTGAGGGGCCTCGCGGCAAAGCGCGGGGGCGGATCGTGGACAGGTCGGGAAAGGGCTGCGGGCTGGCGCACGCCCCGCGCTGGAGGCGAAGACGCGCTGGCGGTCGGCACACCCCGTGCCTAGCGGAGCGCGGATGACGGACGCAAGGGAAAACCGGTGCCTCACGCAGCGCACTCGGCACCTCGCCCCCGCGATGCCGGGCCCGCCCGGGGCCCCGCCCCTCCACGCCGAAGTGCCCGGAGGCCGGCGGTCCGTCGGGCGGAGTGGCGTCCGGCGCCTCGCCCGAACACTCCCCCGGGCCCGGCCGGTGCACGAGCCTCCTGCCCCGCCAGCGGGCGCAGAGCGGGTCGGGCGGGCGGGCGCCCGCCCGTCCGCGCGAAGCTATCGGGGTGGTGTCTGGCGCGTCGCTCGAACGCTGCCGGCGCGCAGCCTTCTGACCCGCGAGCGGGGACAGGGTGCGGAGCGCGCCGTGGGGTGCCGCCACGCTGACCGTGAGGCCGGCGTACCCGGAGGGGCAGCGTGGAGCCGTCTTCGCGGGGGCGCAGGGTGTAGCGGAGAGGCCCGGAGGCCTCCCCGCGGCGAGGATCAGCCGAAGGTGAAATTGTCGGCGCCGAGGTCCGCCACGTCGACCCCGAGCAGCACCAGCCGGTTGCCGCTGTCGTCGTTGATCACCGTGTTGTCGCCCACCTGCACGGCGGCGGCCTGCACGTCGGCGAAATCGTCGAACTGGCCGGCTTCGTAGGCGATCACGTCGCCCACGGCGGCGTTGAAGTCCACGATCCGGTCATTGCCGGTGTCCGACGTATCGAAGACGAAGATGTCCACGTTGCCGCCGCCGGCCAGCCGGTCGTCGCCGGCGCCGCCGGTGATCACGTCGCGCCCGGCGCCGCCGAACAGCAGGTCGTTGCCCGCGCCGCCGTAGAGCCAGTCGCGGCCGTTGCCGCCGTAGAGCCAGTCGTCGCCGTTGTTGCCCATCAGGCGGTCGTTGCCGTCGCCGCCCGAGAGCATGTCGTCGCCGCCGCGGCCGCGCATCACGTCGGCGGTGCTGCTGCCGGTCACCACGTCGTCGCCGTAGCTGCCCCAGAGGTTGTTGCGCTCGGTGGAGAGCATCTCGCGCAGGGTGGAAGTGTTGCCGGCCGGCGCGGTGCCGTCGGACATCAGGTCATAGACCAGCCCGTGCACGTCGTCGCCGTTGTCGGAATCGAGCGGCGCGGAGAAGGCCAGCGACACGTCGGTCTGGTTCAGCGCCAGCGTGGCGCCCTGCGCGTAGCCGCCGTAGCCGAAGGAAATGGCGGAGATGGTGCCGTCCACGGTGTGGCTGGAGAAGGTGTATTCCAGGTCGCCGTCCACGTAGAAGGCCTGCTCCGAATCGTCCGGCGTTGCGGTCACGCTTCCGGTGCTGCCCATGTAGGCGCCCGAGAAGCCGTTGCTGAACGCGCCGAAGCCCGAGAGGGTGAAGCTCGAGTCGAAGTCGGCGAAATAGCCGGCGAGGTCGATGCCGGCGTTGTTTTCAAGCGTGATGGTGATGGTCATGTGACTCTCCGGGGAGGGTCCGGGCGGCGGGGATGCCGCCCGGGGCTGCGGATCGGATCAGACGAACTGGAAGTCGCCCGCCGAGAGGCTGTCGGCGTCCACGCCGGCCAGCAGGATGCCGTCGCCGTCACCGAGGTCGATGTAGGCGTTGCCGCCCTGCTCGGAGATGCTGAGATCCTCGAAGCCGGAGAAATCGGAGGCGGAGAGGCGGATGAAATCCAGACCCACGGTGAAGTCGTTGATCCGGTCCACGCCGAGGTCGGAGCCGCGGAACACGAAGGTGTCCGCGCCCTTGCCGCCGGCGAGGATGTCGTCGCCCGCGCCGCCGCGCAGCAGGTCGTTGCCGCGGCCGCCGTAAAGCTTGTCGTCGCCCGCGCCGCCGAACAGCCGGTCATTGCCGATGTTGCCGACGAGCACGTCCGCGCCCTGGCCGCCGTAGAACACGTCGCGGCCCCAGCCGCCGGTCATGTGGTCGTCTGCCGACGTGCCGTTGAAGCGGTCATTGCCGGCCGAACCGACGAGGTCGACGCCGGTGAGATCGAGCAGGGAGACGAGGGTGGAGGTGTTGCCCTCCGGCGCGGTGCCGTCGGACATCAGGTCATAGACCAGCCCGTGCACGTCATCGCCGTCGGCGGTGGCGAGGTCGGGCGTGAAGTCGATGGTGAAGTCGGTGGAGCCGAGCGACAGGTCGAAGAGGCCCGTCTCCGTGTTGAGCACCGCGTCGCCGTCGGTGCCGAAGGAGATGGTGTCGATGGTGCCGTCCACGTGGTGGTTGGAGAACTGGTAGCCCAGGTCGCCGTCCACCAGGAAGGCGAGGGCCTCGGCGTCGCCGGACGTGCCCATGTAATCGCCCGAGAAGGTCGACATGTTGGAGAAGGCGCCGAAGCCCGACAGCGAGAAGTTCGCGTCGAAATTGGCGAAATAGGCGTCGAGATCGATGCCGGTTGCGGCGAGCAGCGTGACGGTGGTCTGCATGGGTATCCCCTCAGATACAGGTTCATTTCAGGAAGGTGCCCTGCTGCCGTGCGACTGCGGGTGGCCGGGGCGAAACGGGTGGTGCGGCTCAGAACTTCATGTGCAGCGTGAGCGAGGCGGTGCGCCCCGGCGCCGGGTAGGCCGAGCTGCCGAGCGGGTCGACATAGGCCACGTCCGTGAGATTCTCCACCGAGAGGCGCAGCGCGGCCGTCTCGGTGATCTGCCAGGAACCGTAGAGATCGAATGTGGTGAAGGCGTCGAGGTTGTAGCTCGACAGGTCGTTCTCCGACGCGGAGACATGGGTGACGCGCCCGCCCAGCTCCACCACGCGGTCGAACACCCGCACCCCGCCTTCCAGCGACCAGCGCAGGTCCGGCGGCACGACGCTGGCCTGGGTGGAACCCTCCGCCGGGCTGGTGCGGTCATCGTAGATGTAGGCGTCGTAGCGCTGCGAGATGTCGGAATCGAGCGTGGCGAGGCTGCCGCGCAGGTAGAAGCCGCCGGCGTCGTAATCCGCCGAGAGCTCCACGCCCTGGAAGCGCGAGGTGCCCTCGTAGTTCACGTAGGCGGAGTAGGACAGGTCGTCGCCGCCCGCCGGGCTGCCGTAGACCGTGGCGAGGCCGATGTAATCCGACACCCGGCGCTCGAACACCGTGGCCCCGAGGCGGAACCTGTCCTGCAGGAGGAGGTCGTGCCCCTCCCAGGTGAGGCCGCCCTCCAACGTGCGCGACAGCTCCGGGCGCAGGTTCGGGTTCGGGCCGAAATAGGCGTTGAAGCCGATGTGCTGGCCGCCGAACACCGTTTCCATGATGGTGGGCGGGCGGTAGCCCTCGGTGTAGCGGGTGAACAGGCGCAGGCCGTCGGCGATCTCGTAGGCGATGCCGGCGGAGGGCACGAAGCGGCCGCCGGAACTGTCCACGTCCACGTCCTGGTAGCCGCCGGTGCGGGTGCCGCCGGCATCGGTGCTGCGCACGTAGGTGCTGGCGGTGCCGCTGAGCGAATAGGCATCGTAGCGCAGGCCGGCGGAGAGGCTCCAGCGCCCGATGTCGTACTGGCCGGAGAGGAAGCCGGAGGCCACGTCGCGCTCGCCCACCGGGTTCGCGCCGGAGAACCACACGTTGTCCGGGTCGTCCGCCTGGGTGGCGGCGAGCGAGACGGTGCCGGTGCTGTCCTGGAAGGCCTCGAACCCGTAGGTGAGCGCGACATCCCCCGGCCCCGCGGCGAAGCGGCTGGTGTTGGACAGGCTGCCGCCCCAGGTGTTGAGCGCGTAGTCCACCGAGAAGGAATCGTAGCTCGGGCGCGGCGGGCGGTACTCGTCGCTGTCCAGCGTGGTGATCCACAGCCTGGCGGAGAGGTCGATCAGGTCATCGTCCGGGGCATAGTCCCAGCTCAGCGTGCCGGTGCTGGTGCTGAGCGTCGTCTCGTCGATGTAGGCGCCCTCGCCGGTGCCGAACTCGGAGCGGTAGCCGAGGTAGCCGATCTCCACCCGGCTGGCGGGCGACAGGTCCAGCGTGGCGCGGCCCAGCCCGGACCAGCTGTCCGAGCCGGTGAAGCTCACGTCGGAATTCGAATCGAAGGGTGTGCCGGCGGCGGTGGTGACCGAGCCGTTGCGGCCGATCTCGTAGTCGCCCGTCTCGCGGTGGCTGAGTGCGAAGACCAGCGACAGCCGCTCGTTCAGCCGGGCGGCGCCGGCGGCGAAGCCGCTGAAATCCATGCCGTTCGTGCCGGTGGTGCCGATCAGCTCGCCGGCGGTGTCACGCCCCTCCAGCAGGTCCTCGGCGCGCAGGGTGCGGAAGTTCACCGAGCCCGCCAGCGTGGCGGCGGAGCCCACGGTGGCGTTCACCGCCTTGTCCACCTCCACGGCGCGGACCATGTTCGGGTCGATGTAGACCAGCGCGGTGGAGCCGTGGCCGGACTGCTGGAAGTTCTGCCGCGCGCCGTCGATCATCATGTTCACGCGGGTCTGGTCCTGCAGGCCGCGGATGTTCACGTTCACGCCGGGGTTCTGCGGGTCCTCCGAGGCGGTGACGTTGGGCACGTCGCGCAGCAGGTCGGAGGCGGTGCGCGGCGGGGTGCGGGCGATCTGCTCGGCCGTCACCTCCTCCACCGGCGCCCCCACCGGGGCGGGCGCGGCGTTCTCCACGATGATCGGGTCGAGCGCGATCTCGCGGTCCTGCTCCTGCGCGCGGACCGCGACGCCCGGAAGGGCGGCTGCGGCAAGCAGGCAGAGCGGAAGGGCGACAGCACGGCGCTGTGCGGAAAGGCGCTGGTCGAAATGGAGGGTCATTGGGGGCCCGGTGCGGAAAAGGAGAAAACCGATCGAGGCTTCCCCGGTGCACAGGGTGGCGGTACGACACGAGTAACTTACTAAATCTCTCGGAAACGTCAATCACCTTCCTGCGGCCGCGACGCGCTGACGCTGCTCCCGGGGCGGGGGAGAGGGCGCCGACGGGGAGATCCCTGCCGGCCCGCAGGCGGCGTCGCCCCTCGGGGAGGGGCAGGGAAGGGCGCCCGCCTCCGCCCCGGCGGGACCCGGCCTGCCGCGCCGACGATGCCGGCGCGCAGGCGGCAGGGCCTCGTGGCCGGGCCCCGATCCGCCCCGGGGCGGCACCGGGCCCGGGGCGGGGCCGCTCCGGGGCGGAGCCCATGTCTTTAACGCTGCATCGCCTGTCGCTTTCCGGCAGGTGGCCGGGGCGCGCTTGCGGCAATGTGGCCCCGTCCGGACAGGGCGTTGCGTGGGAGCGCAGCGCCATCCTGCCGGGCCCGTGACAGGTCGGAAACCGACGGAACGCTCTCTCCCCTCCAGCCCCGGCGCCGCACCCTGGCCGGGCCGGAGCCCGTTTCCGCCCCGGGACCGCCCCGGCGGCACCCCGGCCCGGCACCCCCGGGCCGACAGCCGAACCGGCCCCTCGCTTCGGGGGACCGCATGCCAACCCGGCCCCGAGCGGCCACTTGAGAGACACGGGCAATGGACGCCACTTCACGGATTGCAGGCCTGCTGGCACGGCAGCGCACGGGCTTCAGCCTCGAGCAGCCCTTCTACACCGACGACGAGATCTTCGCGCAGGACATGGCGGCGATCTGGCACCGCGACTGGCTGTTCGCCGGGCATGACTGCGAGATCCCGAAGGCGGGCGACCATTTCACCTGGCGCGTGGGCGATGCCGAGGCCCTGGTGGTGCGCGGCGCCGACGGAAAGATCCGCGCCTTCCACAACTCCTGCCGCCACCGCGGCTCGCGCATCTGCCAGTCCCACAAGGGTTCGGCGCCCAAGCTGGTGTGCCCCTACCACCAGTGGACCTACGAGCTGGACGGCCGCCTGCTCTATGCCCGCGAGATGGGCCCGGGCTTCGACGCCTCCAGGTACGGGCTGAAGCCGGTGCATTGCGAGAGCGTCTCGGGCTACGTCTTCATCTGCTTCGCCGCCGAGGCCCCGGATTTCAGCGCCTTCCGCGCCGAGGTGGAGCCCTACCTCGCCCCGCACCGCATCGCAGAGGCGAAGGTGGCGCATGAAACCACCATCGTGGAGAACGGCAACTGGAAGCTGGTGTGGGAGAACAACCGCGAGTGCTACCACTGCGCCGGCTCCCACCCCGAACTGTGCCGCACCTACTCGGACGCGGCCACCCTCACCGGCGTTGTCGGCGTGGAGGGCGATGCCGAGGTGAACGCCCACTGGGCGCGCTGCGAGGCGGAGGGCCTGCCCTCGAAGTTCCGCCTGTCGGAGGACGGCCAGTACCGGGTGATGCGCATGCCGCTGCTGCGCGATTCGGAGAGCTTCACCATGTCGGGCAAGCGCGCGGTGGCGCTGCCGCTGGGCGGCGTGCGCACCCCGCGGGCCGGCTCGCTGCTGATGTTCCACTACCCCACCCTGTGGAACCATTGCCTGGGCGACCACGCGGTGACCTTCCGCGTCACCCCGCTGGATGCCGGGCGCACCGAGGTCACCACCCGCTGGCTGGTCCACAAGGACGCGGTGGAGGGCCGGGACTACGACCTGAAGACCCTCACCGAGGTCTGGCTCGCCACCAATGACGAGGACCGCCGCCTGGTGGAGCAGAACCAGCTCGGCATCCGCTCGCCCGCCTACGAGCCCGGCCCCTATGCCGCGGACCATGAGAGCGGCGTCGCCCAGTTCGTGGACTGGTACTGCAACACCATGCGCGCCCGCCTGCCGGGTGCGGCCCTCCACGTGGCGGCAGAATGAGCCGCATGCCGCGGAAGGACTTCAAGCCGCTCGATGCGCGTCGGTTCTGGACCGACGCGCAGGAGCTCGAATGCACGATGATCCTGCCCGAAGCCCCGGGGGTGAAAACCTTCTGCTTCAAGACCACCGACGACAGCTGGTTCAAGTATTTCCCCGGCCAGTTCATCACCATCGAGCTGCCCACCCCGGGCGAGAAGCTGCTGCGCACCTACACGCTGTCCTCCAGCCCGTCGCGGCCGCTGTCCATCGCCATCACGGTGAAGGCGCAGCGCGGCAGCCTCGGCTCGCAGTGGATGCTCGACCACGTGCAGGTGGGCGACAGGTTCCGCGCCTACGGGCCGGGCGGGCTGTTCACCTTCCACAACCACCCGGCGGAGAAGTACCTGTTCATCTCCGCGGGCTCGGGCATCACGCCGATGATGTCGATGACCCGCTGGCTCTACGACGACGGCGCGCACACCGACATCACCTTCGTGCATGCCGCCCGCCGCCCCTCGGACATCATCTTCCGCGCCGAGCTGGAGCGCATGGCCCAGCGCCTGCCGGACCTGCACATCTCCTTCGTGATCGAGGAGGACGACCCCTACGTGGCCTGGACCGGCTACCGCGGCCGGCTGAGCCAGCTCATGCTGCCGCTGATGGCGCCGGACTACCTGGAGCGCGAGATCTTCTGCTGCGGCCCCGCGCCCTTCATGCAGGAGGTGCGCGACATCCTGCACTCCGTGGGCTTCGACATGGAGCATTACCACGAGGAGAACTTCCTCGCCCCCGTCCTCGCCGAAAGCGAGCGCGAGGAGCCGGACGACGTCATCCCCGACGAGGATTCCCGCGCCGCCGTGATCTTTGCCGCCTCCGGCGTGGAGGCCGCCTGCCGGGAGACGGACACGGTGCTGGCCGTCGCCAAGGCCGCCGGGCTCAACATTCCCTCGGCCTGCCAGTTCGGGGTGTGCGGAACCTGCAAGGTGCGCAAGCTCTCCGGCGAGGTGCACATGGTCCACAATGGCGGGATTTCGGACGATGACATTGCGTCCGGGCATATCCTCGCCTGCTGCTCGAATCCGATAGGGCGGGTGGAAGTCGACGTTTGAGCGTGGAATCTGTTGCCGACACCTGCATCGCGCTGCATACTGCCGCCTGCATGACGTATTTCGTCGCGTGGGGAATGACAGGACGACCGACCCCGGGGGGGGCAGGCTTTCCACAAAATAACGGACGATGACGCTCTGATTTGCAACCGGGGAGTGTGCCTGCGCGGCATGCTGTCCGGCGGAGCGCCGTCAGACACCTGTCCATGCGCGGCTCTGCGACACATGCACAACATGTCCACCCCGGACCGCTGGTCCCCGGGGGCCGGTCTGCGTGCGCGCGCTGCCGGGCCCCGCATCGGCCCGGGCCTTTGAAGAGCCCTTCAAGGAGCGCGCCCGAATGACCGATTTCCTTCCCGACGACGCACGGCGCGTCGGGCAAGCCCTCGCCAGGCTGATCCGGGCCATGGACGACCCGGATCAGAGCAATGTCCGGCCGATACGCCCCGAATGGCGGCCCCGGGGAATGACCGCCGAGGAAGCGATGATCCGCTGGGCGATGGTGGTGCCGCTGGGCACGTCGCTCAGCGCGGCGGCCCGGGCCGCCCTGGACCAGCATCTGGCGGACACGCCGCTCCGGGGCGAGGCGCTGCGGCTCATCGCCTATCTCGAAGCCGCAGCCGCGCCGGATGTCGCGGCCCCTGCCAGCCCGGCGCCCGAGGCGACCGAGTCAGCCCGCATCCTCCCCCTGCGCTACACCGCCCTGCGCTGAGCAGGCCTGCCGGCCGCCACGGCCGGCCCGGACACGAAGGGGCTGCACGGAGATCTCCGCGCAGCCCCTTTCGCGCGCTTCCGCCTGCCCGGCGGGTCTTCCGGCAGGTGCGCCCCCGAAGAGGCGCCACCCGCAGCACACGGCAGCGGCGCCCGCCGCGACGCGGAGGGGCGGCCGACACCGCGCCGAGGGGCCGGTCGCGCCCGCGCGGGGGCACACGGGCGCCGCTCCGAATCGTCCGCCGCCCGGCGGGACGCGTCCCGGACGGCGGGCCGCCCGGGGCGTTGCGTCAGAGTTCGTCTTCCTCGATCGGCATGTCCGGGCCGCTGGGGGTCGGCTTGTCGGGGGATTTCGACGGCTCGGCCCTGGCCTCGATCACGTTCGGCGCGGCCATTTCCTTCAGGCGCACGTTGGCGGCGGGGGCACGGCCTTCCTTGTCCTCGCCGAAGTAGATCGTCTGGTGCGGGAACGGGATCTCGATGCCGCGCTCGTCGAAGATCCGCTTCAGGATCTCGTTGTAGGCCCGGCCCAGGCCCCATTGCTTGCCCGGTCGGGTGACGATGCGGCCGCGCACCATGATGGCGCTGTCGCCGAAGGCGGTGAGGCCGTGCCACTCCAGCTCGCCGATGATCTGCGGCCCGTGCTCGGGGTCCTTCTTAAGCTCCTCGAACCCGTCCAGCATGGCCTGCTTGGCGTCCGCCACGCTCTCGCGATAGGCGATGCCCATCTCGCACACATAGGCGGAGAAGCCGCGCATGTAGTTCGACACCATGTCCACCGAGGAGAAGGGGATGATGTGGAACACCCCGTTCAGGTCGCGCAGCGACACCGAGCGGATGGTGAGCCGCTCCACCGAGCCGGTGGTGCCGCCCACGGTGACCACGTCGCCCACGTTGATGGCGCTCTCGAACTGGATGAAGATGCCGGTGATGATGTCCTGCACCAGCTTCTGCGCGCCGAAGCCGATGGCGAGGCCCAGCACGCCGGCCGAGGCGATGAGCGGCGCGATGTCCACCCCGATCTCGGAGAGCACGAACATGAGCGTGATCACCACGATGGCGATGGTGGCGGCGTTGCGCAGCAGGGTGAGCAGGGTCTGCTCCCGCGCGGTGGCCGGGCGGCCGAACTCCGGGTTCAGCCGGTAGTCGATCCAGGAGTTCATCGCCAGCCAGATCAGGAAGGAGACGGTGAGCATCACCAGCGCGCTGATCACCGTGCCGGTGAGCCGGACGCCCGTGTCGCTGTCGAACCAGGCGGCGAGGTCGAACACGCCCACCGCCTGCAGCGCGATGCCGATCACCAGCAGCACGATGAGGGTGCGCAGCACGAAGAGCATCTTCGGCACGAAGCTGTTCAGGCGCCGCTCCAGCAGCGGCAGGCGCGAGGTCACCGTGTCCGGCAACACCACGCCGCGCACCATGGCCCGGGTGATCGCGTCGGATATGATCATCCCCACCGCGGCCACCAGCAGCACCTTGGCCACGCCCCAGAGCACCGGGAACAGCAGCCGGTCCGGCTGGACCATGATGACGAAGAACATCACCACGATGGCGATCAGCACCGGCACGTGCCAGTTGCGCGCGATGAAGCGGCGGATGGTGCCGCGCGAGCCGCGGTGGCCCTCGGCCACCAGCCAGTTGCCGAAGCGGCGGCGGTTGGCCAGCACCATCCAGATCAGCAGGATCACCGTGACCAGCAGCACCACGCCGGAAACGGCGCGCCCGCCGGCGTAGGAGACATTGCTGCGGGCGATCGGCAGCAGCAGGAGCTGGCCGTAGCCCAGCACCGAGATGATCACCGCGAACCAGCGCGACAGGTAGCGCGCCACCGGGTCGGAGATGTTCACCGGCCGCAGCTGGCCCGAGGTCGGCGAGAGCACCGCGCGCATCACCACCTTCACCATCTCGATGGCGAGGAAGGCGTTGAGATAGAGCGACTGCGCGAGGCTGATGGAGCCCTGCTGCCCGGTGAGCAGCAGCGCCACCGCGTATCCCGCCGCCCAGGCGAGCGCGACGACCAGCGCGTCGACCAGCACCGAGGCCAGCAGGTAGGCCCATTTCTGGAACGCCGAATGCGTCGCGCGCCGGCCCATGCCGCGGTAGAGCCCGCGCGCCAGCCAGCGCAGCACGAGGAACACCACCACGGTGGAGACGATGGTGTAGGCCAGCTCGGAGAGCGCCTGGAGCAGCGCGCTCACCTCATCGGCGTTCAGGGCGGAGAAGATCCTGCCGGTTGCCTGCACCCGCTCACCGACGGTCACGGCGCTGGCGGCGATGTCCTCGGCCGCGGAGCGGGTGAACTCGGCGAAATCGCGCACGAGGGTGGGGCCGGAGTCGGAGGCCGTCTTCGCCTCCGGCGCCCCGGCGGCCCCGGTGTCCGCGGCCGCGCCGTTCCCCGCCGGTGCGGAGGCGGAGGACGCGGAATCCGTCCCGTCCGCCTCCGCGATGCGCTGCAGCTCGGAGATCAGCGCGGTGCGCGCGCTCTCGTCCTGAAGGATGGTGACCAGCGCGCCGGCCTGCTTGCGGGCATCCGCCGTGGTACCCGCCGCGCCGCTCCCCTGCTCTGTCGCCGGACCTGCGCTTCCCGGGGTGTCCTGCGCCATGGCCGGGGCCTGGAGCATCAGGAACAGGGCGGCAATGCCCGTGATCAGGGCTGCAAGCAGCCCCCGCGGCAGATGTGTCTGGGTCAAAACTGTCCTCGTCGGTCTCTTGTCCGGCTCGTTGTCGCGGCGCTCCTACTTCAGCCAAACTAGCGGCCATCCCTCCGGAGGCAACCGTTCGCGCCCCTTTTGGCGCCCCCTCCGGTCAGGCCACGCGCCGCCCCGCGCGCCAGGCGGCGCGCAGGTGGGTGCGCCCGCGCGTGCGCGCAACGTGGAGGAGGTCGGCCCGCAGGCCGGGCTCCAGCCGCCCGCGGTCCGTCAGCCCGGCGGCCCGCGCCGGGGCTTCCGAGACCATGCGCACCGTCTCCGGCAGGCCCTGCGGCAGGGCCGGGTCCGCCGCGATGGCGAAGGCCGCGTCGATCAGCGCGCGCGGCACGTAATCGGAGGCGAGAATGTCCACCAGCCCCGCCTCCAGCAGCTCGCGCACCGCGACATTGCCGCTCTGCGACCCGCCCCGGAGGTAGTTCGGCGCGCCGGCGACGATGGCGAGGCCCGCGGCCCGCGCCGCCTCCGCCGCCGCCCGGGTGGTGGGGAATTCCGACACCGCGACACCCTCGGCCACCGCCATGGCCACATGGGCGGGGCTGGCATCGTCATGGCTCAGCATCGGCAGGCCGTGTGCCCGGGCCAGGGCCACCACCTCGGCGCGCACCCGGCCGCCCTCGCGCGCCGAGCGCTCCAGGAGCGCGTCGGTCAGCTCGCGGCTCCGCTCCAGGGTGATCTGCAGGTCGCGGGCCATGCCGGTCACCCAGTCCGCGATATCGGTCACCTGCCGGTCGCCCGGGGTGTGGTCCATCACCGAGACGATCTGCGCCCGGTCGATGACCGAGGCGGCCAGCGCGGGGGTTGCCGGGTCGGTCACCTCGCAGCGCAGGTGCAGCAGGTGCTCGGCGCGGAACAGGCCCAGCGCCCGGCCCTCCTCCAGCGCGGCGACCAGATCGGCGAGGATCTCCCGCCGCTCCGGCCGGTGCTGGGCCGCGCCCACGGGCAGGCTGTCGAACACCGTGGTGATGCCGGAGCCGATCACCTGCGCATCATGGGCGAGGAAGGCGTTCAGCATGTCCCAGCGCACGGTGCTGCGCGGGAAGACGTGCTTCTCCACGTGGTCGGTGTGGATGTCGACCAGCCCGGGCAGGAGAAACGCCCCGCCCATGTCACGCCCCGGGCTGCGGGTGAGCCCGGCGATGCGGCCGTGCTCGATGCGCAGGCCCCCCTCCAGCACCCGGTCCGGCAGCACCAGCATGGCGTTGGAGAGGGTGAAACAGGCGGCGTCATCGCCGGTGTCGGGCTGGGGGGCGGGCGTGTCGAGCGGGGTCATGCGGGGCGGTCTCCGGTCTGGGGCCAGGTCAGGATAGGGGCGCGGAGCGCGGGAGCAAGCTCCGCCGGCCCGGGGCCCCGCCATGCGACATCGCGGCAACCCCCTCACGACGGCCGGGTGACAGTTTCATGACACGCCCGGGCGTGAGGCAGGGGCGCGCGCGCCATATCCGGTGCAGCCACGCCGGCCCCCCCCCCGGAAGGGCGTGCCGGCGCCACCTGCCCGGCTGCGCCACGCTCTCGTGCAAGTGTCGTCCCGCCGTCCGCGGTGCCCGGAGCCCCCCTGGGGCAGCAGCACGCGCGCGGAAGCCGGCCCGGAGGTCATGCCACCTGTCCCCTCACCGGAGCTACGCTCGCCTGGCAGCGTCACTCGCAGCGGACACCGGTCCGGAGGTCATGCAACCTGCATCGTCACCGGAGCCACGCTCACGGCACCGCGCCGCCCGCAGCGCGCCGCGTCTCCCCGGGCCACAGGCCCCTCGACCGCTCCCCGGAGGCAGCCCGGCCGCCCCGGGGCGTGGAGTATCTGCACATCCGAAGGCACCCCCGGCAGCGCCCCTCTCCAGCTCGCAGGCTCTCGCACGGAGCGGAACGGGATCGAAGCGGCGGGCGAGGGCCGCCCGGCGAATCCCCTGAAGGGCGCCGGGCGTGCCGCCACGCGCGCGGGGATCAGCGGCGGAACATCATCGGGATGGTGAAGGAGAAGCTGGCGCCCTCCAGCCCGTCCGGCGCCCGCGGGAAGGTGCCGACCCGGCGGATGGCGTCCAGCGCGGCCTCGTCGAGCGCGCTCACGCCCGAACCCTTGCGGACGCTGGCCGAGATGACCGCCCCACCGCGCGCCACGGTGAGGGCGACATTCACCACGCCCTCCGCCCCGCGGGCCGAGCGCGGGTGGCGCTGGTTCCGGGCGATGGAGGAGCGCACCGCCGCCGCGTATTGCGCGCGCAGCGAGGCGATCCGGTCGCGCTCTGCGGCGGAGACGGTGACGGCATCGGTGCCGCGGGCCCGCTGGTTGGTCTCGCCCTGCCCGGCCACCGAGGGCGCCGCGGCGCTGCCGGTGCGCGCGGTGGCGGTGGGCCGGACCTGCTGCTGGGGCGCGGGCTTGCGCACCGCCTTGGGCGCGGTCCGCTCTGGGCGCTGCGGCGGGGCCTCGGCCACCTGCGGCGCAACGGCGCTTTGCGGCGGCGCGGCGGTGTCCGGCGCCTCGAAGACCGGCTCCGGCGGGGTCGGCGCATCGGGGCGGCGCGGCTGGTCGGGGCGCGGCGCGACGGGCGTGGCCTCCGACAGGGCCACGTCCGGGTCCGTCACCGGGTCCGGCAGGCCGGGGGCGGAGGGGTCCGCGGCCGGCGGTGGCGGCGCGGCGGCCAGGGCCGCGTCCGGCGGGGCTTCCACGGGCGGCGGCGGCGGCGTGACGGCCGGAGGGGCGGCGCGCACCACCGGTTCGGCGGTGGCCATGTCCATCTCCGGCGGGGTCTCCGGCGCGGGCTCGGCCAGGGGCGCGTCAGGGGGCGTCACCGCCTCGGGCGCCTGGTCCCACTCCTCCACCAGCGAGGCGACCTCGGAGCCCGCCACGGTGGTGACGACACTCTCGCCGCCCTCCCCGGCGTCGCGCCGGCTGGCGCCATCGTCACGCCACAGCAACAGGCCGTGCAGGCCCAGCGCCGCGACGATGCACAGGGCGAAATCGAGCTTCAGTCTCATCGCGGCACCGTCACGAGCGAAAGGTCGGACAGGCCGGCGGCCTGCAGCGCGCCGAGCAGCCGGGCCACGGCCTGCGCCGGCGCGGCCGCATCGGCGCGGATCAGCCCGGCCCCCTCAGCGGCCGCGGCGGCGATCGCCGCATCCCCGCGCACATCGCGAAAGGCGATCTCGCCGTCCCGGTTCAGGAAGATGACCGGCTTCGCCTCACCCGGCTCGGCGGTGTCGGAGCGCGCGGGCTCCACCTGCAGCGGCTCCGGGGGGGTGAGCGTGGCGGTCATCAGGAAGAAGATCAGCAGCAGGAACACCACGTTGATCATCGGCACGATGCTCTCGCGCGGTGGCTCCTTCGGGGGCGTGGCAAGCTTCATTCCGGGGCCTCCGCCAGGGCGAGCGTGGTGATTCCCCCGGCCTTCAGCGTCTCGATCACGTCGACCAGCCCCTGAACCTCGGCGCCGTCACGCGCGCGCAGCACCACCAGTGCGTCCGGTGTCGGCATCAGGGGGGCGAGCCGGGCGGCCAGGTCCTCGCGCGTCACGGCGATGCCGTTGAGGGTGAGCCCGCCGGGGCGCAGCTCCACGAGGCGCGGCGCCCCCTGATAGCCGGACGCGTCCCGCCCGGCGGCCTTCAGCGAGATCGCGCTGTCAGCCCCGAAGCGCGCCGCCAGCATGAAGAACACCAGCAGCAGGAACACCACGTCGATCATCGGCGTGAGGCTGATGCGCTTCGGGGCGCGCTGACCGGAAAAATCGAAGGCCACGGGGCGGTTACTCCGCTGCGAGCCGGCTCTGAACCGGGCTGTGTGCCGCGCGCGGCGGTGGCGGGCGCCGGGTGAAGACCAGCGTGGCCGTGCGCTCCATGTCGCGGCCGGTGCGCGCGAGAATCGCCTCAAACCAGCTGCCCGCGGCCGTGGCGGGGATGGCGACGGCCATGCCGGCCGCCGTGGTCAGCAGCGCTTCCCAGATGCCGCCGGCCAGCGCCGAGGGGTCGGCGCGCGCGCCGCTTTCCTGCAGCGCCTGGAAGGCCGAGATCATGCCGAGCACGGTGCCCAGCAGTCCGAGCAGCGGGGCGATGGTGGCGATCAGATCCAGCGCGCGCAGCCCGCTGCGGGCCTCGTGGAGCAGGTCCATCGCGTGGCTCTCGGTCTGCTCGCGCGCCGCGGCGTCCGGCAGGGCCGAGGCCCGGTCCATCGTGCCGCGCACGAAGCGGGTCAGGATGCCGTGGCCGCCGCGGGCCACGGTGAGGGCCTCCGCGTCGCGGCCGTCCTGCCAGAGGGCGAGCGCGGTCTCGGCCCGGCGGCGGCGCCAGATGCCGCTCACCGAGAAGCGCAGCAGTTTCCAGAGGATGAGGGCGAAGGTGAGCACCGAGAGCGCGCCGATCGCCCACATGGCCGGGCCGCCGGCGATGATGAAGTCCAGCGAATCGGCCACCGGGCTGATGTCGATGCCGCCGGGCAGCACCAGGCTCGGATCCGCGCTCGCCACGGCGTCGCCCGCCCCGGGCGTGCCGGCGAGAGCGTCGAGACCCTGCTGCGCCGCGTCTCCCGCCTGTCCGGCACCCGCCTGGACAGCGTCCCCGGCGGGGAGCGCGCCGGCCCCCTCGCTGCCGGACGGAAGCGCGCCGGAACCGGGCTGCGCCGTGTCGGACGGCAGGGGCCCGGGCTGCGCCGCGCCGCCGGCCTCCGGGCTGGCGGGAAGGCCGGAGGCCTCCGAAGCTGGCACTTCGGGCGCGGCCTGGGCGGCCGGCGTCGCACCGGCATCCGGCGCCGCTTCGGGCGCCGGGGCGACTGTCGGAGCCTCCGCCGCCGGCGCGCTGCCGGCCGGCGCGGGCGCGGCCGGGCCGCTCGCCGGGCCCTGTGCACCGGCAGGCGCCTGGACGGGCTGCCCGGCGGAACTGTCGGCAGACGGGGGCTGCGGGAGGGTCGACGGGGTGGTTTCAGGCTCCATGGCGGTTCTCCCGGAACGGAAAGAGGAGGAGGGATGCGAAGCGGAGCGGTGCCGGCCCGGCCCCCGGTGCGCGGCAGGCAATGGCGCAGCCGGCGTCCGCTCTCGCGGACACCATGCGGCCTGCCTGCGGCCCGGTGGGATTTCCTGCCATGACCAATCTCGGCTCCTTCCAGGCGGCGGTGCTGCGCCGCGCCGGGCCGGCCGTGGCGGAAGCGAAAGGGCCTCGCAGCCCTCCCCCTCCGGCCCGGCATGCGGCCCGTCTTTCGCCGGTTACGCAAATCCGATAAAAACTGTCAAGACTGTCTGCGAAGGGGTTTCGCGGGTGCAGCAGGTCGCTAAAATTATTAAACATCTGAAATTATTGACTTTCAACGCAAATCCGACTGATTTTGTCCACCAGATAATCCTATCAAAAAAATCGGGATTGACCTACCCGACCATTTTTGTAAGACTTTCCTCATCGCCTAGCCACCCCGACCCCGGGGCAGCCCGGACCATGCTCAGACCGGGATTTGATCCATGCAGTCCACATCCTCCGCCAGTGCATCCACCGCGGACCTGCGCCGCCCGCTCGCCACGCGGCCGCGGCTGGTTCTGCCGGTCCAGGCCAGTTCTCGGCGTATCGACGCCATCAAGGGAGATTCGGGAATGAATGTCGCATCCATCGCTGACGCCTCTGCCGCCCATGCCATCGCCAACAGCCCCTGCGTGCACGACGCACGGGTGCTCACCGACGGCGGCCGGGAAGCGCGCATCACCCTCAACGGCAACATCTACACCCTGCGCATCACCCGCCAGGGCAAGCTGATCCTGACCAAATGACCCCGGCGCAACGCGCTCGCGGGTCTGCACCGGTGGGGGTGGTCTCCGAACTGCCCCCGCTGGAGATGCAGGTGGTCCGTTACCTGCGGCTGTGGTGTGACGGGCCCGAGGGGCAGGCCGAGGTCTGGCAGGACCTCGCCAGCCGCCTCGGCACCGTGCGCGGTGCGCAGGCGCTGCGCAATTTCGAGAGCCTGATGGGCCTGGTGCTGCGCAATGCCCGCCGTCCGCTGCAACGACACGGCGTGGCCTGTTCCTGCTTCGGCGGGGATGAGGCCGCCTTCGCCCAGATGGTGTCCTATGCCCATGAGGGGCATACGGAGGACGCCGGGCTGGTGGCCGCGCTGTTCGTGACACCGAAGGTGCTGCCGGTGGTGATCGCCGCGGCCCTGCGCACCGCGACCAGCTTCGGCACCGCGGGGGGGGACCCGTTCTCCGCTCCGAACGTGGTGCAGCTCAGGCAGCATCGCATGCACTGAGCGCCTTTCCGCGCCCCGCCCGGCGCGGGACGGGCATGCGCGCTCCGGACAGGGTGCCGGCCCTGCGTGGCTTACCGGCCCCCCTCCACGGCTCCCTGTTCCCCGGCCCGTCAGCTCTGCCCGTCTGCCTTGCCCGGCGGCGCCGCTTCCGGCGGCCGGCTCTCCGGTCTCGGCCCGGCGCGTGAGGGTGCGCGGGCCGGGGGAGCATCTGTCACCTGCCCCTCCGAAATGCCAGCAGTTGCCCAGCGGTTTCCCGGAGGCCCGGCGAAAGCGCCGGGGTTTGCGCGCAACCGCCGGGAGCCCGGCCAGTGCAGCGGGAAGCCGTCCCCGGCGCACCGGCGGCACGGAGTGGCAGCGGTAGGGCCGGATCGCAGGCCCCGCACGGCTTCGTCCGGCAGCCTCCGGCCCGCCTCGCGGTTCGGGCAGAGCCTGTCCCGCGGCGCGCGGTCATTCGCCTGCCGGGGGCGTCCGGCGCTTGCCCTGACGGGGCGGGAGGCGCTATGCCTTCCGCGGAACGCGGGGGAGGCACGCATGTCCATCCATCTGAACGCGCTGCGCAAAAGCTTCTCGGGAAGCCCGGCGCTGCGCGGACTGTCGGCCGATATCCCGAAGGGCGCCTTCTTCACCGTGCTCGGGCCATCGGGCTGCGGAAAGTCCACGCTGCTGCGGCTGGTGGCCGGGCTGGAGACGCTCGATTCGGGCGGGATCGCGCTGGCCGGGCGGCCGGTGGCCGGGCCGGGCGTGCATGTGGCGCCGGAGGCGCGCGGGGTGGCGGTGGTGTTCCAGTCCTACGCGCTCTGGCCGCACATGAGTGTGCGGGAGAATGTCGCCTTCCCGATCGAGACCGCCGGCGCCTCGCGCGCCGAGGCCGCCACGCGCGCCACGAAACATCTCGACACCGTCGCCCTCACCCCGCTGGCCGAACGCAAGCCGGCCGAGCTCTCCGGCGGCCAGCGCCAGCGCGTGGCCCTGGCGCGCTGCCTCGCCAGCCGGGCCGCCACCGTGCTGATGGACGAGCCGCTGGCCAATCTCGACCCCCACCTGCGCGGCGCGATGGAGGAGGAGCTGACCGCCTTCCACCGGGCCTCCGGCGCCACGCTGCTCTACATCACCCATGACCAGCGCGAGGCGATGGCGCTGTCCGACCTCGTGGCGGTGATGGAGGAGGGGCGCTTCCTGCAGGTCGCCCCGCCGGAGGAGCTGCATGACCGGCCGGTCTCCTCCCGCGTGGCGGGGTTCGTGGGCACCGGGGCGGTGATCCCGGCCGAGGTGCTCTCGGCAGGGGGGGCGCGGGCACAGGTGCGGCTGGGCAACGGGCTCGCGGCCGAGGTGGGCTGCCGGCCCGGCACCACCCGCGGCACCGGCACGGTGCTGCTGCGCCCGGGCCAGGTGCGCATTGCCGAGGGCGGGTTGCCGGCGCGGCTGGAAAGCGTGCGCTATCGCGGCGGCATCTGGGAGGGCCGGGCCCGCCCGGAGGGCTGGGCAAGCGCCCTGCCCGTCGCCGCCCCTGCCCGCCTCACACCCGGCGAGACCGTGCCGCTGCGCGTCACTGGCGGCTGGCTGCTGCCCGAGGGCTGAGGCCGGGCGACCGGCGGCCGCCCTCCGGGCCCATCACCCGGGCGGCAGGCCTCCTGCGAGCGGAGCCGGAGCCCTCCCGCCCTCCGTCGACCCGCCCTCGCGGGCGCGTCTCCTGCGGTTTGGGCCGGGCCGCGCCTGCGGCGCGGCTGTTGCACCGGGACCACCTGCGGGCCTTCGCGCCGCGGTGGGGTGCCCTTGCCTCAGGAGCCTCTCGGATGTCCCCGCGCCGAGCCGGCCCTCCCGCCCGGGCGACCAGCCCGGGCCGCGCCCGACCCTCCCCCCGGGAGGGCGCGATGGCGATGTCAGACGAGGCTCAGCCCTCGTCCGGGACTTTCGGGATAAACCGCAGACCACGAGCGGTGCCGCGCCCACCCAGGGTCGGGCGCGGCCCTTCGTGCCTGGCGGAGGCGCGGCAGGGCTCGGTGCGGGCGACGGGCGTGGCGGCGCCCTCCGGGGCCGGGTGCGGACCTGTCCGTGGCGTGGCGCGGGGAGCGGCCGAGCCGTGCGCCACCGGCGGCGGCGCGCGTCGGCCTGCCGTCCGGGGCGCCCCGGCTCAGTCCCGCCAGGGCACCACGCCGGGCGGGGCGCGGCGGCCCAGCCGATCGAGCAGAAGCATCAGGCACAGGGTTGCGAGCACGGTGATCACTGACATCGCGGCGGCGAGCGGGGTGGCGCCGCTGTCCTCGTAGTTGAAGATCGCGGTGCCGATGGTCTCGTTGCCGGTGGACCAGAGCAGGGCGGAGACGGTGACCTCGTTATAGGCGGTGAGGAAGACCAGGATCGCGCCCGAGGCCGCCGCCGGCGCGGTGAGCGGGCCGAGGATGCGCCGCATCCGCCGCGAGAACCCGGCGCCGGAGGTGCGGGCGGCATCGTCGAGCGCGGGGTCGAGCCGCGCATAGGCCGCCGCCACCGGCTTCAGCGCGATGGCCATGAAGGCGGTGAGATAGGCGGCGAGGATGATCCCCCCCGTGCCGTAGAGCGACACGCCGAGCACCGGCAGCGGCCGCAGGAAGACGAGGATCATCGCGATGGAGATCACCAGCCCCGGGATGGCGTAGGCAAGGTCCGCCAGGGTGGAGAGCCCGCCGGCCACCGCGCGCGGCAGCCGGGCCGGGCGGCTGGCGAAATAGCCCGCCAGCACCGCCGTCGCGGCCAGCAGCGCCGCCGCCACCCCGGCCAGCAGGGTGGAATTGGCAAAGGCGCGCAGCGGGGCCTCCTGCACGAAGAGCACCTCGCGGAAGCTCTCCAGCGTGGCGGTGTCGGCCGAGAGGCGCACGCCGTAGGCCGGCACCAGCGCGGTGGAGACGAGGGCGGCCAGCGGCAGCGCCAGCGTGGCCGCTACCCAGGCCCAGAGCGCGGCTTCGGCGAAGGGCCGCGCCCCGCCCAGCCGCAGCGCCAGCGCCGGCTGCGGCGCGCCGGTGAGCGACACGCCGGCGCGCGCCTGCGCCCGGCGCTGCGCCAGCACCGCCAGCAGCGCCACCGCGCCGATGATCACCGCCAGCACGGCCACGTCCGGCAGCATGCCCGGCCCGAAGCTGGTGAGCCGCCGCCAGATCAGCACCGGCAGTGTGGTGAAGCGCGCCGGGATGCCCAGCAGCGCCGGAATGCCGAAATTCCCCAGGCCGGAGACGAAGGCCAGCGCCAGCGCCGCGATCAGCGAGGGCGCGACCAGCGGCAGCACCACGCGGGAGAGCATCCGCCCCGGCCCGGCGCCGAACACCCGCGCGGCCTCCGACATGTCGCGCGGCAGGGCGCGCAGCCCGGTGCGCACCACGAGGAAGGTGAGCCCGGTGTTCTGCACCGAGAGCAGCGCGATCACCCCGCCGGCGGAATAGAGCGGGTTCTCCGAGCCCGGCGCCGGCGCGAGGCCGAGCAGCAGCAGGAGCGGGCTCGCGGGCCCCGTGGCCTGGATCCAGGCGATGGCGGTCACATGCGGCGGGATCATCATCGGCAGCAGCACGAGGAAGGTGAGTACCCCGCGGCCGCGGATGTCGGTGAGTCCGATGGCCAGCGCGATCAGCCCGCCCGCCAGCGTGGCCAGCACCGAGGAGGCCCCGGCCGAGACCAGGCTGTTGACCAGCGCGCGCCGGGTGGAGCCGGCGCCCAGCGCCTCGATCAGCGGGCCCGCGTCCGGCACGCCGCCGGGCGCGAGCCCGGTCAGCGCCAGGCGCCCCAGCGGCACCAGCAGCAGGAGCGCGCCGAGGCAGGCGAGCAGGACGAGGGCACCGCCCTCGCCCGTCAGCCGGCGGATCACTCGCCGAAGATCTCGACGAAGCGCAGCTTGTCGGCCTGGTCGTTCTTCAGCGCCGCGGCGGCGTCGAAGGGCAACAGGCGGATCTGGTCACGCGCGGGGAAACCCTCCGGCGGGGTCACGTCGCCCAGCGCCGGCAGGTAGCCCTGCCGGGCCGCCAGCTCCTGCCCCTCGCGCGAGATCAGGAAGTCCACGAAGGCCTTCGCCGCCTCCGGGTTCCGGGCGGTGGAAAGGATGGCGACGGGTTCGGTGACCGCCGAGACCCCCTCCCCGGGGAAGACGAACGCCACCGGGGCGCCCTTCGCGGCCTCGCGGATGGCGAGGTAGTCCACCAGGAAGCCGTAGAGCTTCTCGCCACCGGCGACGGCCTTGTAGGTGGCGCCGTTGCCGCCCGTGGGGCGGGTGCCCTGGTCGGCGAGGCCCTGGTAATAGTCCCAGCCCAGCCCCTCGGCGCCGGTGATCGCCGCCATGTGGATGGCCGCGGCACCGGAGGTGAGCGGCGAGGGCATGGCGATCTGCCCCTTCGCCTCCGGCTTCAGCAGGTCCTGAAGCGAGGTGGGCGCCATGGGCGCCGCGGTATTGTAGACGATGCCGGTGGTGATGAGCTTGGTGGAGAACCACATGTGCTCGGGGTCCATCAGCCCGTCCTCGTAGCCGGCGGTGTCGGCCTCCGGGTAGGCCATCAGCCGGCCCTCGGCGGCGAGGCCCTCCATGGTGACGGAATCCGCGATCAGCAGCACGTCGGGGCGCGGGTCCCCGGCCTCGAACTCGGCGGCGAGCTTGGCCATCACCTTGGTGGTGCCGTCGCGGAACCACTCCACCTCCACGCCGGGGTTCGCGGCGGTGAAGGCATCCACCGTGGCCTGGGCATCGGCATTGGGCTGGGAGGTGTAGAGCACCAGATTGCCGTCCGCCGCAGCGGCGGCAGAGGCGAGGCTGAAGGCAAGGGCGGCGGCGGAAAGCAGGGTTTTCATCGGGCGCTCCGGTCAGATGTCAGCGGGGCGGGGCGCGCGGGCCCCTCTCCCCCGCCGCCTACCCCCGGCCCGTGGCCCGCACGCGACAGAACCGTGACAGTTCGGTGACGGGCCGCGCCCCCGGGGGCGCCCTCCGCCGCCACGCGGCCGCGCCGGACGACGCGCCACGCATCCGCCGCCCGCGCGCCTCCGGCCCCGGCACCCTGCTGCCCCTCAGGCCCCGGCAGCCCGGTGCGCCGCTTCAGGCTCCGGCAACCGGCCGCCCCTCTGCGGCTGGCAGCCCGCCGCACTCCCTCAGGTGTCGGCAGCCCGCCGCGCTCCCCAAGGCTCCGTCAGGCGCGCCGCGCCGCCTGAGGTTCCGGCAACCCGTCGTCCCTCCGCCACCGGCAGCACGTTGCGCCGCTTCAGGCTCCGGCAACCGCCGTCCCTCTGCTGCCGGCCGCTCGCCGCGCCCCCTCAGGCGCCGACAGCCAGCCGCCCCTCTGCCGCCGGCCGCTCGCCGCGCCCCTCAGGCGCCGACAGCCCGCCGCCCCTCGGGCGCTGCCGCCCTCAAGCCGTGGCGTCATGCCCGGCGATGAGCGCGCGCGGAATGCGGGCGATCTCCCGGCGGTCGGAGGGCAGCGGCATCCAGGTCACGCTCAGCTCCGGCGCCAGCGCGCAGAGCGCCACGGACGCGCCGGAGAGCGCCACAAGGTCCGGCCCCGGGCGGGGATCATGCGTGCAGTGCAGGCCCGTCGTGGTGATCACCGGAATGCCCAGCCAGATCGCCAGCCTGTCGAGGTGGATGTGCCCGGTGAAGATGCCCGCCACCGGGCGCCCGCCGATCACCTGCCCCAGCCGGGCGGTGTCGGCGCGCGTCAGGCTCTCCCACTCCGCCTCCGGCGCGTCCGAAAGCGCGGGGCCGTGGTGCATGGCGATGAGCTTGGGCAGGCCCGGATGCCGGTCCAACGCGGCGTCGAGGAAGGCGAGCTGCTCCGGTTCCAGCCGGCCGCCCACATGCCCGTGCCAGGAACTGTCCAGCCCGATCACATGCGCCCCGGCCAGCACCGTCTCGCTCAGGCAGGGGGCCTCGGAGGCGTCCTCGCGCAGGAAGGCGGAGCGGAAGGCCCCGCGCGCGTCATGGTTGCCCGGCACGGCGATCACCGGCGCCTGCAGGCGCTTCAGCCGCCGCCGCAGCCCGGCATAGCTCTCCGCCTCGCCATGATTGGTGAGATCCCCGGTCAGCAACACGAAATCCGGCGCGGGGCTGAGCCCGTCAAGACTGTCGAGCACCGCCTCCAGCGTGGCCGGCGTGTCGGAACGCAGGTCGGGGTCATCCGCCGGGCTGGCGGAGAAATGCAGGTCGGTGAGATGCACGAAGCGGGTCATGTCATGTTCCGGAGGGCTGGGAAAAGCGCGGCCCTTCTGCCCCGCGGCCGCGACGGAATTATGACAGGCCGCGGCCGGCCACGTTAACCGCATGTCAGGGCGTATGGGGTGAAATGGCCGCTCACGGGTTTTCTGGGAGACCGTTTCATGCTTCGCTTCCTCTGCGTCATGGCCTTGCTGGCCCTGTCGGCCCTCCGGCCCGCCTCCGCGGGAGAGGATACGCCGCCGGACATCACAACCCTGATCACACCGCGGGTGATCGCCTATCTGCGCGACATCGGCAAAGCGGATATCATCGAGCTTTCGGTCGCCGGGCAGAACGCGCGCTACGGCGAGCTTCCGCAATCGGAGATCGACCGGCTGGACACCCAGTGGCGCACGGAACGCAAGTCGGTGGAGAAGCCGCTCATCGCCATGACCCTGTCCCGGCCCCTGTCGATCTACCTCATCCGCATCCAGTCGGATCGCATCGGGCTGCTCACCGCCATCTTCGCCATGGACCGCAACGGGCTGAACGTCGGCCAGTCCGCGCCGACGAGCGACTTCTGGCAGGGCGACGAGGACAAGTTCCTGCAGACCTACCCGATCGGCCCGGACGCGGTGCATATCGGCGAGGTCGAGTGGGTGCCCGAATGGGCCGTCTGGATCGGGCAGGTGAGCCTCACGCTCACGGACAGGTCCGGCCAGAAGATCGGCGCCATCACCTTCGACATCAATCTTGATGAGCTGGCCCGCCGCCAGGGCGTGAACCTGATGTGACCCGGGCTGCGGCGCGGTTTCCGCCCCGTCCCGAGGCGGCCGGGCCGCCCTGACGCGACCGGAAGCACGGGCACCTTCTCTGAGGGGGCCGACATCCGGCTCTGAGGAGGGCCGACATCCGGGGGATGTCCGGTCTTCGCAGGGGCCGGTCGGGACGGGACGGCCCCATGTCCGGGGAGGGATTGTGCTTCCGGGCCTTCCGGGCATGATGGCGCCTCCCGCCTTTCCAGATCCGGATCCAGTCACATGCTCCTCCACCGCCTCCCCCCGCGCGCCCGTCCGGGCGCCAGACCTGCCGTGTCTGCCTCTGGCCAGGGGCAGGGCGCATGACCGGGTTCGGAGCCGCCGAGATGGCGGCGGTCATGGACATGATGGCCCGCATCGCGGCGGAGGAGATCACCCCGCGGTTTCGCGGCCTCGGAGCCGGCGACATCGGCGAGAAGACCGGCCCGGCCGACCTCGTCACCGTGGCCGACACCCGCGCGGAAGCCCGCCTCACCGAGGAACTGCTCCGCCGCTTTCCCGGCGCACGGGTGACAGGTGAGGAAACCGCCGAACCGGGCTTCGACTATGCGGCCGACCCGCTGCTGTTCGTGATCGACCCGGTCGACGGCACCTGGAACTTCGCCAACGGCCTGCCGGTGTTCGGCTCCATGGTCTCGGTGCTCTCCGGCGGGAACACCATCGCCGGGTTGATCCACTACCCGCTCGAGGGCGATTTCCTCCACGCCCGCGCCGGCGGCGGCGCCTGGCGCCAGCGCCCCGGAGGCCCCGCAGCCCGGCTGCAGCAGACCGGCCGGCGCGGCGCCCAGCCCACCGGGCTCTTCCCGCACACGATGTTCGACAGCCCCACACATGTCGGCGCGGTGCGCGCGCTCGCGCCCGGCACCCGACTGATGAACCTGCAGTGCTCGGCCTATGATTATCGGATGCTGGCGGAGGGCGGCGCGCAGTTCTCGCTCGCCGCCGGGCTGAAGCCCTGGGACCATTGCGCCGGCCTGCTGATCCTGTCGGAAACCGGCGGCCATGCCGCACTGTCGGACGGCACGGCCTGGCGCCCCGGCGTCCCCACTCCGGCGACGCTGATCGCCGCGGCGGACATGGACACCTGGCAGGAGGTCCGCGAAGCGCTGGCCGCCGTCCTGCCGCTTCAGCTCGGCTGATCCGGAAATCCCCCGCCGGCGCCCTTGCGCGCCGGCGCGCGTCACTTACCTCTCGCAGAGCGTGTCCGCCCGCGCCGCGCGGCGGCCTGCCTCCCGGGCGGGCGCGGCAACGCGCCCCCGAACGCACCCAGCGAGGAGTCACCACCATGCGAATCGACCTTTCCGGAAAGACCGCCATCGTCACCGGCTCGACCGGCGGCATCGGCCTCGCCATCGCCCGGGGGCTCGCCGGCGCCGGTGCCCGCGTGGTGGTGAACGGACGCAGCCAGGCAGCGGTGGACCAGGCCGTCGCCACCATCCGCACCGAACTGGGAGAGGGCCGCGGCGCGGAGGCGGTGAGCGGCGTGGCCACGGACCTCTCCACCGCCGAGGGCTGCGCGGCCCTGGTCGCCGCGCGGCCCGACTGCGACATCCTCGTCAACAACGTGGGCATCTTCGGCCCGCAGGACTTCTTCGACGCCGAGGACGCCGACTGGCAGCGCTATTTCGACGTGAACGTGATGTCCGGCGTGCGCCTGTCGCGCGCCTACCTGCCGGGAATGCAGGCCCGCGGCTGGGGGCGGGTGCAGTTCCTCTCTTCCGAATCGGGCCTGAACATCCCCGCCGACATGATCCACTACGGCGTGTCGAAAACCGCGCTGATCGCGCTGTCGCGCGGGCTGGCCAAGCGCATGGCCGGCACCGGGGTCACGGTGAACGCCATTCTCCCCGGCCCCACCCTGTCGGAGGGCGTGGCCGAGATGCTGCGCCCGGAGGTCGAGGCCTCCGGCCGGTCGCTGGAGGAGGTGGCGGCGGATTTCGTGAAGGCCCACCGGCCGACCTCGATCATCGGGCGGGCCGCCACGGTCGACGAAGTGGCGAACCTGGCCGTCTATGCCGCCTCGCCGCTTGCCTCGGCCACCACCGGGGCCGCGCTGCGCGTGGATGGCGGCGTGGTCGACAGCCTGGTCTGAGCCCGGGGCGCGGGCCCGCCTCAGCGCCCGGCCGTCAACCGGCCGATGGCGCCGAGAAGATCGTCCCGGCGGAACGGCTTGTGCAGGCGCATGTCCGCGCCGCAGGCCTCGACCCGGTCCGAGCTGTCCGGGTCGATGGCGGCGGTGAGCATCAGCACCGGCAGGCCCGCCTGCGCGGAACGCCCGTGACGCAGGCGGCGGACGACCTCGTCGCCGTCCATGTCCGGCATCAGCAGGTCGATGATCGCGAGATCGAAGCACGACCGGCCCAGCGCGGCGCAGGCCTCGGCCCCGGTCGCGGCCAGGGTCACGCGGTGCCCCGCCTTGCTGAGAAAGCCGCGAATCACCAGTCGCATCGTCGGCGTGTCCTCCGCCACGAGGATCTCGAACCCCGTGTCGGCGGCCGCGGGCGCCGTGCCGTCAGGCCGAACGCCAGTCCCGGACGCCGACTGATCGCCGCCCTGCCATCCCGGAGCGGATGCACCGTCCAAGCTCACTCTCCCCTGTCGCCGGACAGGGCCTTGCGGCCCGGACCGTCGGCGCAGCAGGGCGCATGCGCCCCGACCGTCCGATACACCCACCCGGCGGAACCGCCGTTTTGCCAGCCGGTTATCCGCCCGCACTGCTTGCGGAACGGTTAAGCCCGCGCGGGCTCAGCCGGGGTGGACGCCGACCGGGGCGTTGTCCTTCAGCCGCTCCATCACGATCTGGCTCTGCACCCGCGCCACGGCGGGATGCGGCAGGAGCACGTCCTGCACCAGCCGGTTCAGCGCCGGCAGGTCGGCGCAGAACACCCGCAGCAGGTAATCGGTGGAGCCGGTGAGGGTCCATACCGCGACGACCTCCGCCGTCACCTGCATGCGGGCCACGAAATCCCGCGCGTTCTCGCGGTTGTGCGCCGCCATCACCACCTGGATGAAGGCCTCCACCGTGGCTCCCACCTTCGCGGCGTTCACCACGGCGCGGTAGGAGCGGATCATCCCCGCCTCCTCCAGCCGCTGGCGGCGGCGCGCGCACTGGCTCGGCGAGAGGTTCACCCGCTCCGCGAGGTCCTGCGCCGTGAGGCGGGCATCGAGCTGCAGGTGGTGGAGCAGCGCGGCGTCGATTCGGTCCAGGTCAGCCATGGTTTGAGGATATCACGCGCGCTGCCGCTTGTGGATGCGCAAAGCACGCATCGTCTCGCATTCAGGCGGGCATTATGCGCACTCAGCGCATCGCAATCGGCAGAGCATCGCGGAAACACATCACAGAACCGGAGGACTACATGGGCCCCTTTCCGCATGACGCGCCGCCAGCCGAGATCAGCAAGCACAACCCCGCCGGCACCGACGGGTTCGAGTTCGTGGAATTCGCCCATGAGAACCCGGAGGCCCTGCGCAGCCTGTTCGCGAAAATGGGGTTCGAATGCACCGCAAAGCACCGCGAGAAGGACATCACCCTGTGGCAGCAGGGCGACATCACCTACGTGCTGAACGCCGAGCCGGGCTCCTTCGGCATGCGCTTCGTGGAAGCCCACGGCCCCTGCGCGCCCTCCATGGCCTGGCGCGTGGTCGACGCGCAGCACGCCTATGACCGCGCCATCGAGAAGGGCGCGAAGCCCTATGAGGGCGACGACAAGGTGCTGGACGTGCCGGCAATCCAGGGCATCGGCGGCAGCCTGATCTACTTCGTGGAGACCTACGGCGCGAAGGGCTCGCCCTACGCCGCCGAGTATGAGCGCCTGCCCGGCGTGGCGGAGCGGCCGGAGGGCGTGGGCTTCTTCTACCTCGACCACCTGACCCATAACGTGAACCGTGGCAACATGGACACCTGGTTCAACTTCTACGCCGATATCTTCAACTTCCGGCAGATCCGCTATTTCGACATCGAGGGCAAGATGACCGGCCTGTTCTCGCGGGCGCTCACCTCGCCCTGCGGCCGCATCCGCATCCCGATCAACGAAAGCGCCGACGCTCACAGCCAGATCGAGGAATACCTGCGCGCGTATCGCGGCGAGGGCATCCAGCACATCGCCGTGGCCACCAATGACATCTACAAGGCGACGGACGAGATCCATTCCCGCGGGCTGGAGTTCATGCCGCCGCCGCCGGCGACCTATTACGCGATGAGCAATGCCCGGGTGAAGGACCACGAGGAGCCGATCGAGAAGCTGAAGAAGCACGGCATCCTGATCGACGGCGAGGGCGTGGTGGACGGCGGCGAGACCCGCATCCTGCTGCAGATCTTCTCCAAGACCGTCATCGGGCCGATCTTCTTCGAGTTCATCCAGCGCAAGGGCGATGACGGCTTCGGCGAGGGCAATTTCCGTGCCCTGTTCGAGTCCATCGAGCAGGACCAGATCGACCGCGGGGTGATCGGCACCGCCGCGGAATAAGGCGGCCCTCGCCGCCGCAGGAACGCCTTCAGCCCCGGGACCACCGCGTTCCGGGGTTCTTTTTATGCGCGTCCCGGGCGGAGGGGCCGGCGCGGCGGAACTCCTGCTCCACCACTTCCGTGCCCCAGCCCGTGCCCGTCTGCGCCCGGGCCAGCGCGAAGCCGTGCCGCTCATAGAGATGGCGGGCCGGGGCCAGGCCCTCGAAGGTGGTCAGCCAGGCGCGGCCCGCGGCGTGGGTGTCCGCGTGGTGCATGGCCCGGCGCATCAGCTCGCCCCCCAGGCCGGTGCCGCGGCAGCGGTCCGCGGTGATGAACCAGCGCAGATGCGCGCCGCGTTCGCCCGAATCGGGGTCGTTCAGGTCCAGGATCAGCGAGGCGCCCAGCCCCTCCCCGTCCCGCGCGACGAGCACGAGGTCCGACGGCCCGCGCCGCGCGGCGAAGCTGGCGAGGCCCAGCGCCACGTTGCATTCGAACACGGTGCCGAAGCCCCAGTCCCGCGCGTAGTAGCGCGCGTGCAGCGCGATGATCGCGCCGAGGTCGCCCGGAGTGAAATCGGTCCTGATGTCCATGCCCGGGGGCTCCTCTGCGGCCTGACCGGAGCAGGATACAGAGCCGGCCGGGCCCTTGGGAAGCCCCCGCGCTGCACCGGGGCGCCGCGCCACGGCACAGGTTTCGGCCGATATGTGCGGGTTCGCACAGTCAGCCGGGCCGGGCCCGGTGCAGAAAGGCGGTGCGGGTGGCGCAAGACGAAACCCCGTGCACCGGGCTTGCCGGGGAACGGGGACTGCGGAAGGCGGCCCACCGGATGCGCGGCTGCAGTGTCGGACGATTTCCCTGTCTCCCCGACACCGCGACCACGTTCGGCCCGGCCCTCCCCGGATGCCGGACCGCGTGTCTTCCGCAGGAGTGGCTCCGGCATATCCCCCCCCTCGACCCGGGGTCACTCCGCCCCCGCCCCGGCGCCGCCCCCCGGGCGCCGGGGCGACTTTCGGGGCGAATCCTGCAGCGGGAAGCCTGGGCGCTGCCGGTGCAGGGGTACGGGCACCACCATGTCGTGCGGCGCCCCGCATCACGGATCATGACGCGGAGGGGCGGGGGCATTCAGGGGCCGTGGCCCGGGCGGCCCTGCCCCGGGGATCGACGGCCCGAAGACGGGGCGTCAGGGCTGCGGCGCGCCAGCCTTCAGACTTCAGACTTCAGACTTCAGACTTCAGGTATCGGGGCCGAGCAGGTCGCGCAATTCGTAGATGAGGTCGAGCGCGTCCCGGGGCGAGAGCGTGTCCGGCAGCACCTCGCGCAGCCGGGCTTCCACCGCCGAGGGCGCGGCCCTGGCCGGGGCCGGCGCCGGCGGCCGGACGGAGAACAGCGGCAGGTCGTCGATCAGCGTCGCGGCCCGCGCCCCGCCCGCGCGGTCACCCTCCTCCAGGGTTTCCAGAACGTGGCGCGCGCGGTCGATCACCGCGGCCGGCAGCCCGGCCAGCCGGGCCACCTGCACCCCGTAGGAGCGGTCGGCGGCGCCGGGGCGCACCTCGTGCAGGAAGATCACGTCTCCCTGCCACTCACGCACCGTGACGGCGGCGTTCAGCAGGCCGGAAAGCCGGGCCGTGAGCGTGGTAAGTTCATGATAATGCGTGGCAAACAGCGTGCGGCAGCGGTTCGCGTCATGCAGGTGCTCCAGTGTGGCCCAGGCGATGGACAGCCCGTCCCAGGTGGCGGTGCCACGGCCGATCTCGTCGAGGATCACCAGCGCGCCGGGGCCGGCCTGGTTCAGGATCGCCGCGGTTTCGACCATCTCCACCATGAAGGTGGAGCGGCCGCGGGCCAGGTCGTCCGCCGCGCCCACGCGCGAGAACAGCTGGGTGACGATGCCTATCGTCGCCGCGCGCGCCGGAACGAAGGCCCCGGCCTGCGCCAGCAGCGCGATGAGCGCGTTCTGGCGCAGGAAGGTGGATTTGCCGGCCATGTTCGGCCCGGTCACCAGCCAGACCGGCTTCTCGCCCAGCGTCAGGTCGCAGTCATTGGCCACGAAGGGCTTGTCGCCGGCCCGGCGCAGCGCCTGTTCCACCACCGGGTGGCGGCCGCCCTCGATGCGGAAGGCGCCGCCGGCCTGCATCACCGGGCGCACCCAGTCCTCCGCGTCGGCCAGATCGGCGAAGCCGCAGGCCAGGTCGATGCCCGCCAGCGCCCGCGCGGCGGCGGCGATGCGGGCCGCGCAGGCGCGCACCCCGGCTGCCAGCCCCTCGAACAGCTGTCGCTCCAGCTCCAGCGCCCGCCCGCCGGCGTTCAGGATGCGGGTTTCCAGGCCGGAAAGCTCCACCGTGGTGAAGCGCACCTGGTTCGCCGTGGTCTGCCGGTGGATGAAGGTCTCGGACTGCGGCGGCCTGCGCATCTTCTCCGCGTGGGTGGCGGTGGTCTCGATGAAATAGCCCAGCACGTTGTTGTGCTTGATCTTCAGCGAGGGGATGCCGGTGGCCTCGGCATAGCCGGCCTGCAGCGAGGCGATCACGCCGCGGCCCTCGTCGCGCAGGCGGCGCACCTCGTCCAGATCCGCATGGTGGCCGGCGGCGATGAAGCCGCCGTCGCGCGCCAGCAGCGGCGGTTCGGCCACCAGCGCGGCCTCCAGCGGCGCGGTGATGTCCTCCAGCCCGCTGAGGGCGGCGGCGGCCTCGGCGAGCGCGTCCGGCAGCGCACCGGTGAGCAGGGCGGCGATGCCGGCGCCCTCGGCCAGCCCGTCGCGCAGGGCGGCGAGGTCGCGCGGGCCACCGCGCTCCAGGCTCAGCCGGGTGAGGGCGCGCTCCATGTCCGGCACGCCGCGCAGCCGGGCGCGCAGGGCGTCGGCGCGCGGGCGGTTCTCGATGAGATGCGCCACCGCGTCATGGCGGGCGCGGATGGTGTCGAGGTCGGTCGAGGGGCTGGAGAGCCGGGCCTCCAGCAGCCGCGCGCCGGCGCCGGTCACCGTGCGGTCCACCGCCTGCAGCAGCGCGCCCTCGCGGCCGCCGGACAGGCTGCGGGTGATTTCCAGGTTGCGGCGGGTGGCGGCGTCGATCTGCATCGTGCCGCCGGCTTCCTCGTGCTGCGGCGGGCGGATCATCGGGAGCTTGCCCTTCTGGGTCACCTCCACGTAATCCACCACCGCGCCCAGCGCCGCGATCTCCGCCCGGCCGAACCCGCCGAAGGCCTCCAGCGTGGAGACGGCGTAGAGCCCCTTCAGCCGGTGCTCGGCGGACTGGCTGTCGAAGCTGGCGCCGGCCAGCTCGGTGAGCACGCCGCCGCTCTCCTCCACCATCTCGCGCAACGGCGCATCGGCCCCCTGGGCGCAGAGCAGCTCGCGCGGGGCGAGCCGGGCCAGCATCGGCCCCAGCAGCGGGCGCGGGCAGGCGGTGGCGGCGAAATCGCCGGTGGAGACGTCGAGCCAGGCCAGCGCCCCCTCGCCGCGGATCTCCGCCCAGGCGGCGAGGTAATTGTGCCGCCGCGCGTCCAGCAGCGTGTCCTCGGTGAGGGTGCCGGGGGTGACGAGCCGCACCACGTCGCGCCTGACCACGGATTTCGCGCCGCGCTTCTTCGCCTCCGCCGGGTCCTCCATCTGCTCGCAGACCGCGACGCGGAAGCCCTTGCGGATGAGGGTGAGCAGGTAGCCTTCCGCCGCGTGCACCGGCACGCCGCACATGGGAATGTCGTCTCCGGCGTGCTTGCCGCGTTTGGTGAGGGCGATGTCCAGCGCCGCCGCCGCCGCGCGGGCGTCGTCGAAGAACATCTCGTAGAAATCGCCCATCCGGTAGAACAGCAGCGCGTCCGGGTACTGGCCCTTCAGGTCCAGGTACTGGGCCATCATCGGGGTCACGGCGGCGGCCGGGGCGTCAGGTGTGGAGTCGTCCATCGGGTCTGATCCATCTCGCATCGGCCCCCTGCCTAGCATGGCCGCCGGCGGGGTGGAATGCCTTGTCAGGGCAAGCGCGGTGGGGTAGAAGTTTTTAGAACCATTCTAAGAAGGAGCCGTCATGTTCAACGCCCTCGCCGGCCGTCGGCATTTCCGCGACCTCAGTGAGGCCGAGGTGCTGGCGCTCGCCATTTCCTCGGAGGAGGATGACGCCCGCATCTATGCCACCTATGCCCACGAGCTGCGCGCCGACTACCCCCAGACCGCCGCCGCCTTCGACGAGATGGCGCAGGAGGAGGACGGCCACCGCCGCCGGCTGATCGACCTGTGGCAGGCCCGGTTCAGCGGGCCGATCCCGCTGATCCGGCGTGAGCACGTGGCGGGCTACTACACCCGCCGGCCGGTGTGGCTGGTCAACAACCTCGGGCTGGAGACCATCCGCAGCGAGGCGGAGCGGATGGAGGCCCGGGCGCGGGACTTCTACATCGCCGCCGCCCAGCACTCCTCGGACCCCGAAACCCGCCGCCTGCTGGGCGATCTCGCCGCCGCGGAGGTCCGCCACGAGGAGAAGGCCCGCGCCGCCGCCGAGCGCCTGGAGGGGCCGGAGGGCGCCGCGGAACTGGGCGCGGAGCGCCGGCAGTTCGTGCTCACCTGGGTGCAGCCGGGGCTGGCGGGGCTGATGGACGGGTCGGTCTCCACCCTCGCGCCGATCTTCGCCACCGCCTTCGCCACGCAGGACAGCGGGACGACGTTTCTCGTCGGGCTGGCCGCCTCGGTGGGCGCCGGCATCTCCATGGGCTTCACGGAAGCGGCCCATGACGACGGGGTGATCTCGGGCCGCGGGGCGCCGTGGAAACGCGGCGTGGCCTCCGGCGTGATGACGGCACTCGGCGGGCTGGGGCACGCGCTGCCCTACCTGCTGCCGCAGTTCTGGGTGGCGACGGGGATCGCCTTCGCCGTGGTGTTCGTGGAGCTCTGGGCCATCGCCTGGATCCAGAACCGCTACATGGACACCCCCTACCTGCGCGCCATCTTCCAGGTGGTGCTGGGCGGCGCGCTGGTGCTGGGCGCCGGCATCCTGATCGGCGGCGGCTGACGCGCCGGAGGAGCACCCCGCCGGGACGCCCCGGCGCGCGCGCCCGCCCCCATGCCGGGGCGAGGCGCGCCAAGCCCCCCGGCGGCCATCGCACCGCCCGTGGAGAAGTGCTGCAGGCGCGCATCCCCCGTGGGGCTTCAGACATCCGCGTCATCCTTCATCCGTGATCCGTCAGCGGCCTCCGTTATCCGCCATCCCTCACCCGTCCGGCAGCGGCCGTAAGATCCCCGGCATCAGACGGCACGGGCCACAGTCCGGGGGGGCCGGGCACGCGCCGCATCTGTCAGCCGGCCGCGCCGCAGCGGAAGCCGACGGGGCCGGGGGGCTCCCGTCCTGCGTCTCCGCGCGCCCCTTTCGGGCCGGGCGGTTCCCGGCCTTCGGGCCCGGCCGCGCGGGCCGGCCCGCGTGGCGGCGCCGGCGGAGGGCGTTGCCGCGGGCCTGCGGCGCAGGCGCGGCTGCGGCGTCGCCGCATCAGCTCCGGCCCCTGCGTGGCGGAGACTGGACCTGACGCCGCCCAACCTGTAGATTGCAGTCTCAAGTCGGCGCGACAGACGCCTGCACATGAGGCACACATGCAGTTTCCCGAGCGGTATTCCAGCCTGCCGGAATACGCCTTTCCGCGGTTGCGCGCCCTTCTCGACGGCGTGGAACCGGGCAGAGAGCCCATCGCCATGTCATTGGGGGAACCCAAGCACCCCGCCCCGCCGTTCCTCGGCGAGGTGCTGGCCGCGCATGTCCACGAGTACAGCGTCTACCCGCCCAACGACGGCCATCCGGAGCTGCTGGAGGCGATTTCCGCCTGGCTGGCCCGGCGCTACGGCGTGGCGGTGGACGCGGAGCGCGAGATCATGCCGCTGAACGGCACGCGCGAGGGGCTGTTCGCCGCCTGCCTCGCGCTGAGCCCGGAGCGCAAGACCGGCGCGCGGCCGGTGGTGCTGCTGCCGAACCCGTTCTACCAGTGCTACGCGGTGGCCGCGATCACCGCCGGGGCGGAGCCGGTCTACGTGCCGGCCACGGCCGAAACCGGCTTCCTGCCGGATTTCGCCGCCGTGCCGGCCGAGCTGCTCGCCCGCACCACCGTGGTCTACATGTGCTCGCCGGCCAATCCGCAGGGCGCGGTGGCCGACGCGGCCTACTGGCAGCGGCTGGCGGACCTGGCGGAAACCCATGATTTCCGCGTCTTCGCCGACGAATGCTATTCCGAGATCTGGCGCACGGCCCCGCCGCCGGGCGCCCTGCAGGCCGATGCGGCGCGCGAACGCATCCTGGCCTTCCACTCGCTCTCAAAGCGCTCCAGCCTGCCCGGCCTGCGCTCCGGCTTCGTGACCGGCGGGCCGCGCAGCATCGCCGCCCTGCGGCAGCTGCGCGCCTACGTGGGCGCCCCGCTGCCCCTGCCCGCCCAGCGTGCCGCCGCGGCCTGCTGGCGCGACGAGGCGCATGTGGAGGCGAGCCGCGCGCTCTACCAGCGCAAGTTCGCGCTGGCGGACGACATCCTCGGCAACCTGCCCGGATACCACGCCCCGGAGGGCGGGTTCTTCCTCTGGGTGGGGGTGGAGGACGACGTGGCCGCCACGCGCCGCCTGTGGCGCGAGGCCGGGGTGAAGGTGCTGCCGGGCTCCTACCTCTCGCGCGAGAGCGATGCGCGGCTGGGTGGCGGAAACCCGGGGGCGGGCTACATCCGCGTCGCCCTCGTCGCGCAGGAAGCGGAGGTCGCGCGCGGCCTCACGGCGCTGCGCGACACGTTGAGATGAGACGAACGGCAGAACACCGCGGCGGGAAAGGAACGAGGCATGAGCATGGCGGCCCCCCGGTCTGAAAAACTGGTCGACGACGAAACCCGCGAGATGCTGCGCAAGCGCGGCACCGAACTGCTGGGCGTGGCGCTCTTCGCGCTCGGCGTCGCCTTCGTGGCGGTGCTCGCGACCTATTCGCCGGACGACCCCTCGCCCTTCAACGCCACCGGCGAGGCGCCGCACAACATGCTCGGCAGCCTCGGCGCGAACATCGCCGGCGCGCTGGTCTTCGCGCTCGGCTGGGCGGCCTGGGGCATTCCGGCCATGCTGGTCACCTGGGGCGCGCGGCTGGTGATCCACCGCGGCGAGGAGCGCGTGCTCACCCGCTGCGTGATCGGGCTGATCGCCATCCTCGCCGGCTCCGCCTTCCTCGCCGCGCATGTGCCGCTGGAGAGCTGGGAACACCGCTTCGGCCTCGGCGGGCGCATCGGCGACAGCCTGCTGCTCAACGTGCTCGCGCTGGTGCCGGCGGAAACCGGCACCGGGCTGAAGCTCGCCACGCTGGCGATGGCGCCGGCCGTGGTGGCGATCAGCGCCCTCGGCCTCGGCATGAACTGGGCGGAATTCCGCGCCCTTGCCGGGCTCTGCGGCTCCGGGATCCTGGCGATCCTGTCGCTGTTCGCCCGGGCGCTGGCCGGCCTCGGGGTGAAGGCCCTGTCGGGCACCGCCGCGGCGGGTGCACGCCAGAAAGGCAAGCTGCAGGATCGGGTTGCCGCCCGGGCCCGGGCCCGTGACGCCGCGCGCACCGAAGCCCGGGAGGAGGCCGCCATCCTGCGCGCCTCCGCCCCCGCCCCGCGCAACGACGTGGCCGACAACCGGGACGACGACCGCCTGATGGCGCGGATCTCCGCCGCCGTGCAGGCCCGCAACCGCCGCGAGCCGCCGCTCACCGAGCCGCTTCCCGGGGAGGAGGGGGACGCGCCGCCCGCCCCCGTCTACGAGGACCCGAGGGACCGCGCCGTGGCTGCCGCCGTGGCCGCCCGCCGGGCCGCCGCGGCGCGCAGCGGCCCGGCCACGCGCGGCGCGGAGGAGCCGCCGCTGCGCGCCCCCGCGCCGGCGTTCGACGACGAGGAGGACGACGCGCCCCTGCAGGTCGAGCGCCCCGACCGCCCCGAGCGCGCAGAGCGCACCGAGCGCCGCATCCCCACCCTGCGGGGCCGGGTGTTCGAGGATGACGAGGACGAGACGGCGGAGGACGAGGCCCCCCTGCCCCGCCTCGACGTCGACGCCGATGCCGCGGAGAGGGACCGGGCCGCCCTGCGCGCCACCCTCGCCCTCGCCCGCTCCCGCGCGGAACCGGTGGCCGCGGCCCCCGTCCCGGCCGAGGACTGGTCTCCCGCACCCGGCTGGGACGACGCGGAGGACGAGGACGCCGCCCCGGGCCCGCGCCTCTCCGCCCGCCCCGCCGCGCGGGACGAGGCGGAGGAGGAGAGCGTGCCGCTCACCCGCCGCATCGTGAAGAACGAGCCGATGGGCATCGACCTCGCCCTGCCCGAGGACGACGAGGACGACGACGGCCCGCTGATGCCCCGCTCCGCCTTCGACCCGCAGGAGCAGGACGCGGCGGATGACCGCCTGCACGCCGAGCCCCCTGCCCGCCCGGTGCCGCACAAGCCCCAGGCGGTGCCCGGCCAGGCTCGCCCGGAAACCGCCCCGCGCCTTGCGGTGGACGAGGAGGACGACGCCGAGCCGCCCTATGACGCGCCGCCGCTGGGCCTGCTCTCCAACCCCGAGCACATCATGCGCCTGCAGCTCTCCGACGAGGCGCTGGAGCAGAACGCCCGCATGCTGGAGAACGTGCTGGACGATTACGGCATCCGCGGCGAGATCGTCTCCGTGCGCCCGGGCCCGGTGGTGACCATGTACGAGCTGGAGCCGGCGCCGGGCCTGAAGGCCAGCCGCGTGATCGGCCTCGCCGATGACATCGCCCGCTCCATGTCCGCGCTGGCCGCCCGCGTCTCCACCGTGCCGGGCCGCTCGGTGATCGGCATCGAGCTGCCGAACGACGAGCGCGAGAAGGTGCTGCTGCGCGAGATCCTGGCCGACAAGGTGTTCGGAGAGAGCACCCATCGCCTGCCCCTCGCCCTGGGCAAGGACATCGGCGGCGAGCCGATCGTGGCCAACCTCGCCCGCATGCCCCACCTGCTGATCGCCGGCACCACCGGCTCGGGCAAGTCGGTTGCCATCAACACCATGATCCTGTCGCTCCTGTACCGGCTCTCGCCGAAGGAGTGCCGCCTGATCATGATCGACCCCAAGATGCTCGAGCTCTCGGTCTACGACGGCATCCCGCACCTGCTCTCGCCCGTCGTCACCGACCCGAAGAAGGCCGTGGTGGCGCTGAAATGGGTCGTGGCGGAGATGGAGGAGCGCTACCGCAAGATGTCGAAGATGGGCGTGCGCAACATCGAGGGCTACAACGCCCGGGTGGCGGACGCGCTGGCGCGTGGCGAGGCCTTCTCCCGCGTGGTGCAGACCGGCTTCGACGACGACACCGGCGAGGCGATCTACGAGAACGAGGAGTTCGAGCCCGAGGCGATGCCCTTCATCGTGGTCATCGTGGACGAGATGGCCGACCTGATGATGGTGGCGGGCAAGGAGATCGAGGCCTGCATCCAGCGCCTCGCCCAGATGGCGCGCGCTTCCGGCATCCACCTGATCATGGCGACGCAGCGGCCCTCGGTGGACGTGATCACCGGCACGATCAAGGCGAACTTCCCCACCCGGATCTCCTTCCAGGTGACCTCGAAGATCGACAGCCGCACCATCCTGGGCGAGCAGGGCGCCGAGCAGCTTCTGGGCATGGGCGACATGCTCTACATGGCCGGCGGCGGGCGCATCAGCCGCGTGCACGGGCCGTTCTGCTCCGACGAGGAGGTGGAGGCGGTGGTGAACCACCTGAAGTCCATCGGCGCGCCGGACTACATCTCCGGCGTGGTCGAAGGGCCGGACGAGGGCACGGAGAGCAACATCGACGCGGTGCTCGGCCTCGGCGGCAACACCAGCTCGGAAGACGCGCTCTACGACCAGGCGGTGGCCATCGTGGCGCGGGACCGCAAGTGCTCCACCTCCTACATCCAGCGCAAGCTGGGCATCGGCTACAACAAGGCCGCGCGCCTGGTGGAGCAGATGGAGGACGAGGGCGTGGTGAGCGGCGCGAACCAGGTCGGCAAGCGCGACGTGCTCATCGCCGAACGCTGAAACCTGCGGGTGGCCGGCCCTCCGGCCACCCGCACACCCGGCCCGGCAAAGAGGCAGCCCCACCGGCGCCGGCGCCGCACGCCTCCCCTCCCCTTCCGCCACCCCCGGAACCGCCCGGCCCCCCTGCAGCAGTCCGGCCAAGCCGCAGGCACCTGAGCCCGCGCCGCCTCCTCGCGAGCCCGGTCCCACGGCCTCCCAACCGCGATCCGTTCCACCCCGCTTCCTCACCAGGGCGCGGCCGTGCCGCAGGCGGCTGTAGCCCGCCCGAAAACAGTCCCTCCATGCGAGCGCCGGGCCCCGACCACCCAACCACAGATCCGACCCGACCCCGGGCCCGATCCCGCACCCCGGTGCGGCCGTGCCGCAGGCACCTGAAACCCGGCCGCCCGCCTGACATCGGTCCCCCGCGCGGGCGCCGGACCCCGGCCTCCCGACGCGGGTCCGAACCGTCCCGCCCCCGTTTCGATCCGGCGCCAGGGTACGGCCATGCCGCAGGCACCCGGGCCCGGGCGCCCAGCCCGGGCCGCGCCCGACCCTCCCGGCGGGAGGGCGCCCTGGCGATGGCGCTCGCCGCTCAGCCGTCGTCCGGGGCTTCGGGATAAAGCGCCTGCCACAAGCGTGGCCCGCGCCCACCCAGGGTCAGGCGCGGCCCTGCCCCGGCGTTGCGCGCGGCATTCGGGGCTTCGGCGGCGGTGGGCGCACGGAGTGACGACAGGCGAAGCGACAGGCGAAGCGACAGGCGAAGCGACAGGCGAAGCGACAGGCGAAGCGACAGGCGAAGCGCCGACCTCGGAGGGGGCAAGCCCCCGCCTCGGCCGGCGCCGCGCTTGCGCGCGCCAGCGGCACCGGCAGCGCGGGGGCTGAGGCACGGCGCTTCGGGTGGGAATCGGCCTGCGGAGCCTCCGCGCGAAAGGGAACTTCGACGCCCGGAGTGTCGCGCAAGCTGGAGGGCGCACGCCGGGGGTTCAGGCGGCGGAGAGGGCTGCGGAGAGTTCGTCGCGCCAGTCGGCCGGCTCGATGCCCCAGGCGTCCGCGAGGGCCGTGAGGTCGAGGCGGGAGTTGAGGGGCCGCCGGGCGGGGGAGGGGAAATCCTCGGTGCGCGCGGGAGCGAGAGCGGGCGCTTTCCTGCCGGCGCGGGCGAAGATCTCGGCCGCGAAATCGAGCCGCGAGACGAAGGCGCCGCCGCCGGAGAAATTGTAGGTGCCCGGCACACCGTTCCCGCTCACCAGCCGCGGACCGATCTGCCAGATCGCGGCGGCAAGCTGCCGGGCCGAGGTGGGCCGCCCCACCTGATCGGCCACGACGGAGAGGCTCTCACGCTCCGCGCCGAGGCGCAGCATGGCCTGCACGAAGCCCGGACCCTCCGGCGAGAACACCCAGGACGTGCGCAGCACCACATGGGCGGCATTGGCCGCGGCCGCGAGATATTCCCCGGCGAGCTTCGACGCCCCGTAGGCGCCGAGCGGGCCGGGGGCATCGGCCTCGGTCCAGGGCGCAGCACCGCTGCCGTCGTAGACGTAATCGGTGGAGACATGGATGAAGGGAGCGCCGACCCGGGCCGCGGCGCGGGCCAGAGCGCCGGTTCCCGCGGCGTTCACCGCCCAGGCGGCGCGGGGCTCCGCCTCGGCCCGGTCCACCGCGGTGTAGGCGCCGGCATTCACCACCAGCGCGGGGGCATGGCGGGCAACGGCGGCGGCCAGCGTTTCGGGGCGGGAGAGATCGGCCTCCTCCCGGCCCAGCACCGTGAGCGCGACGCCTGCGGGCACGCCCGCCGCGAGAGCCCGGCCGAGCTGGCCGCTGCGCCCGACGACGAGAACCTTCACCCCACGGGCTCCGGATCGAAGACGAAGGGGGAGGTGATGTCGGCGAGCCGCGGGTGGTGCCGGTCCTTCTCGGAGAGGATCAGCCGCTCCGCCGGCCAGCCCCAGTCGATCCCCAGCGCGGGGTCGTCCCAGGCGATGCCGGCGTCCTGCGCGGGGGCGTAATGGGCGGAGACCTTGTAGAGCACCTCGGTGTCCGGCTCCAGCGAGAGCAGGCCGTGGGCAAAACCCTCCGGCACGTAGATCTGCGCCCAGTTGGCGGCGGACAGCTCCACCTTCACGTGCTGCCCGAAGGTGGGCGAGCCGCGCCGGATGTCCACCACCACGTCCAGCACCGCGCCGCGCAGCACGCGCACCAGCTTGGCCTGGGCGGCAGGCGGCGCCTGATAGTGCAGCCCGCGCAGCACGCCCGCATCGCGCGAGAGCGACTGGTTGTCCTGCACGAAATCGGTGCGGATGCCGTGGGCCGCGAACTGCGCGGCATTCCATGTCTCGGAAAAGAAACCGCGTGCATCCGCGTGCCGCACCGGGGTGACGGTCAGCACTCCTTGAAGGTCGTGGCGGGTAATGTTCAGCGGCATGCGTCTTCCGGGGTCTGGCTCTGGCCGCCTGAGGAATACCCAATCCGGATGAAGATTCTAAGTGTGAATTTGCCCCCTCGGCGATTTTTTGCCGCAATGCCGCAAGTTTCGGCACCGGGCCGGCCGCCCCACCGCCACGCGAGAGTTGGAAAAGCGTCGCCGCTGTGATCTGCTCCGATGCGTCGTGACGACGGGTGCAACCGGAGTGAACCGGAACAGGGGGCGTGTTGAGCGGGACGGCATTGCAGGTGGACGCGCTGACCAGGCATTACGGCGGCGTACGGGCGGTGAACGGTGCGAGCTTCGAGATCCCGGAGGGGTCGATCACCGGCCTCATCGGGCCGAACGGCGCCGGAAAGACCACCACATTCAACATGATCGCCGGCGCGGAGACCCCGACCTCCGGGCGCATCCGTTTCCGTGGACAGGACATCACCGGCCGGCCCACGCATGAGCTGTTCCACCTCGGCATCGTGCGCACCTTCCAGCTGCCGCAGGAATTCGCCCGGCTCACCGCGCTGGAAAACCTCATGGCCGCGGCCCCCGGCCAGCCGGGCGAGAGCATCCTGCTGAACTGGCTGGCGCCGGGCCGGGTGCGGGCGCGCGAGGCCGAGGTGCTGGAGCGCGCGGAGGAGAGCCTCGCCTTCCTCGGCCTCTCCCAGGTGCGCGACATCCCGGCGGGAAACCTCTCCGGCGGCCAGCGCAAGCTGCTGGAACTGGGCCGCACCATGATGACCGACGCGCAGCTCGTGCTGCTCGACGAGCCCGGCGCCGGGGTGAACCCCACGCTGATGCTGCGCATCGCCGACATGATCCGCCGGCTGAACGCCGAGCGTGGCTACACCTTCTGCATCATCGAGCACGACATGGACCTGATCGCCGCGCTCTGCGACCCGGTGATCGTGCTGGCGGAGGGCCGCGTGCTCACCCGCGGCGCGATGGCCGATATCCGTGAGGACCCCCGGGTCATCGAGGCCTATTTCGGCGGGGGCGCGGCATGAGCCCGGTGCTGGCGCTGGAGGGGCTGGACGCGGGCTACGGCGATTCCACCGTACTGCGCGGCGTGTCGCTGCACGTGGAGGCCGGCGAGGTGGTGGTGGTGATCGGGCCGAACGGTGCGGGCAAGTCCACCGCGCTCAAGGCCGTGTTCGGGCTGCTCACCATCTCCGCCGGACGGGTGATGCTGGGCGGGCAGGAGATCACCGGCCTCGCGCCGGAGCGCGTGGTCACCCGGGGCCTCGCCTATGTGCCGCAGACCGGGAATGTCTTCGTGAACCTCTCGGTGGCGGAGAACCTGGAGATGGGCGCCTACACCCGCCGGGATGACTGGCGCCCGCGACTGGCGGAGGTCTACGACATGTTCCCTGACCTCGCCGAGAAGCGCCGCCAGCCGGCCGGCAGCCTGTCCGGCGGCCAGCGCCAGATGGTGGCGATGGGCAAGGCACTGATGCTGGAGCCGAAGGTGCTGCTGCTGGACGAACCCACCGCCGGCCTCTCCCCCAAATACCGCGGCGAGATCTTCGAGACGGTGAAGCGGATCAATGCCACCGGCGTGCCGGTGCTGATGGTCGAACAGAACGCCCGCCAGGCGCTCGGCATCGCGGACCGCGCCTATGTGCTGGTGGACGGCGCGAACCGCCACGAGGGCACCGGCGCCGCGCTGGCCGCCGACGCCGAGGTGGCACGGATGTTCCTCGGGGGTGGGGCATGAGCGCCCCGCGCGCCCCGGCCTGCGCTGCCGCTTCGGGCAGCCTGCCCGGCCGGGGCCGCGCCGGTACCCAGCTTCCCGCACCACGCATCCCGGCCTGCGCCGCCCCCTCGGCCAGCCTGCCCGGCCGCGGCCAGGCCAGTACCCGGCCTCCCGCACCACGCGTCCCGGCCTGCGTCGCCCCTTCGGCCAGCCTGCCCGGCCGGGGCCGCGCCGGTACCCGGCCTCCCGCATCGCAGCGCCGGGCCGGGCCTGCCGAATGGGGCGCGCCCGCGCGCCTGCGCCCCGGGGGCGCGCACCGTCCCCCCGTCGCGGGGGGCAGCGCAGCCGAACGGCTCCGGCGCCGCGCCGCTCCGGGCGTGGCCCGGAGCTTCCGGGCCGACGCCGTTCGCCCGGTCGGAGCGGCCTGGCCGGCGCAGGCCCCGGCTCCGGGGCGGCGAAGCGCGGGGGGTCCGGGCCGCGCGCAGGGCGAGCCCGGGAGGCGGCGCCCCGGTGGCGGCGGCCAACCAAGCGCGCGCCACGGCGCCTCGGCAATCTCCGGCGACATGGGCACACCGCCGACGGCCCCGCGCCGCCCTGCTCCGGGCCTGACCCGGAGCCTCCCGGCCGCCACGCGCGCGCCGGCCGCAGCGGGGCGGTCCGCGCGGAAGTGGGGGCCGGGACGGCGGAGCACGGGCCAGAGGGGAGAGCGCTGATGTGGGAATTCGTGAACTTCTACCTCCTGCCCGGCGTGGTGCTGGGCTGCATCTACGCGCTCGGCGCGCTGGGGATCTCGCTCACCTTCGGCATCCTGCGCTTCGCGAATTTCGCCCATGGCGAGATCATGATGCTGGGCGCCTATGTCACCCTCACCGTGATGGCGCTCACCGGGTTGCCGCCGCTGGCCGCGGCCCTGCCGGCCATGCTCATCACCGTCGCGGTCACGCTGGCGCTGGACCGGGCGATCTTCCGGCCGTTCCGGCGCGCGCCGGCCATCATGTCGGTGATCGCCAGCTTCGGGCTGATGCTGATGATCCGCTCCGCGGTGCAGTTCTTCTGGGGCGTGCAGCCCCGCCCGCTGGTGCGCGGCATCCAGCGCCCCGAGAGCTTCCTGGACGGTGCGATCCTGCTGCCGCCCAAGCATATCGTGATCATCGCCAGCACCGCGGTGCTGATGGTGCTGGTGCACCTGCTGCTCAACCGCACCCGCATCGGCAAGGCGATGCGCGCGGTTTCCGACAGCCCCGAGCTTGCCCGGCTCACCGGCATCGACGTGGAGGCGGTGATCCGCGCCACCTGGGCCGTGGCCGCGGTGACGGCGGTGGCCGCCGGCGTGCTGCTGGCGCTGGACACCCACGTGGAATCCCTCATGGGCTTCAAGATGCTGCTGCCGATGTTCGCCGCCGCCATCCTGGGCGGCATCGGCCGGCCCTTCGGGGCGGTGGCCGGCGGGCTGGTGATCGGCATCGCCGAGGAAATCTCCTCCTTCCCCTTCGGCGGCACCGATGCGCTGCTGAACCCGGCCTACAAGTCCGGCATCGCCTTCGCGATCATGGTGGTGATGCTGATCTGGCGGCCCTCGGGCCTGTTCAAGGGAAGGGTGTTCTGATGGAGGTCTACGGCTACACGCTCTACCTCGTCACCCTGCTCTCCGCCGGGGGGATCTACGCCATCCTCGCGCTGGGGCTGAACGTGCAATGGGGCTTCGGCGGGCTGTTCAACGCCGGCATCGCCGGGTTCTTCGCCGTGGGCGCCTATGTCTCGGCCATCCTCACCACGGCCGACACGCCGGAGCACCTGGGCGGCTACGGCCTGCCGCTTGCGCTCGGCGCGGCGGCGGCGATGGCGGTCTCCGCGCTCATCGCCTGGGGGATCGGGCGGATCTGCATCCGCCTGCGCTCGGACTATCTCGCCATCGCCACCATCGGCATCGCGGAGATCCTGCGCCTCGTGCTGAAGAACGAGGGCTGGGCCACCAACGGCCCGCGCGGCATCAACCGCATTCCCAAGGCCTTCGAGAGCCTGCCCGAGCCCTGGTCGCAGGTGGCCTTCCTCGGCATGGTGCTGGCCACGGTGCTGGTGCTCTACCTGGCCCTGGAGCGGGCCTGGCGCTCGCCCTGGGGGCGGGTGATGACCGCGATCCGGGATTCGGAGGCCGCCGCGCGCGCCGCCGGCAAGGACGTGGAGCGCTTCCGCATCCAGGCCTTCGTGCTGGGGGCCGCGGTGATGGGCCTCGCCGGGGCCTATTACGCGCAGTACATCAAGTTCATCGGGCCGGATGCGACGGACCCGCTCACCGCCACCTTCCTCGTGTGGGTGATGCTGATCGCCGGGGGCTCGGGCAACAACCGCGGCGCCATCCTCGGCGCCTTCCTGATCTGGACGGTCTGGTCCGCCACGGAGATCTTCACCCCGCGCCTGCTGGGCCTGGCGGCCGAGCTGCTGCCCGCCGATCTCGCCGCCGCGCTGAAGGCCGAGACGGTGGTGCGCGCGGCCTACCTCAGGGTGTTCCTGATCGGATTCGTTCTGCAATTCGTGCTACAGAAATATGCGCGGGGCATCCTGCCCGAAACGCGCCCCGCCGTGGCCGCGGCCCGCACATCCGACGCGCCTGCCGCGGCCCGCACATCTGCCGCAGCCCCGCCCCCCGCCAGGCGGGATCGGGGCTGAGCTCAGACCCGTGCGGCCGGAGGGCCGGCCCGCACGCACCAACAGGGAGACCGGAATGAAGACGCTGTTTCTGGCCGGAGCCGCCGCCATCTGCCTCACCGGGGCCGCGGCACAGGCCGAGGAGATCAAGGTGGGTTCCGTCGGCGGGGTCACCGGCCCGATCGCCGATATCGTGGCCGAGATCATGGAGGGCCGCGCACTGGCCGCCGCCCAGGTGAACGCGCAGGGCGGCCTGCTGAAGGGCGACACGATGACCCTCGTGCTGGCCGACAGCGGCTGTGACCCGAAGGCCGCGGTGGACGCGGGCTCCAAGGTGGTCAACATCGAGCAGGTGGTGGGCATCGTCGGGCCGAACTGCTCCGGCGCCACCAACGCGATGGTGCAGTCCGTCACCATTCCCGCCGGGGTGGTGACCATCTCCGAATCCGCCACCGCCCCCTCCATCACCGCGCTGGAGGACAAAGACCTCGTGTTCCGCGTCGCGCCCTCGGACGCCTATCAGGGCGTGGCGCTGGCGCAATACGTGCTCGACAGCGGGGTGAGCAATGTCGCCGTCACCTGGGCGAACGACGATTACAACGCCGGGCTGGGCGAGGTGTTCGTGAAGGCCTTCCAGGAGAAGGGCGGCACCATTGCCGCCAGCCAGGTGCATGAGCCGAACAAGGCCTCCTACCGCGCCGAGATGGCCACGCTGGGCGGCGCGGGCGGCGAGGCGCTGGTGATGTTCGCCTATTACGGCTCCTCCGGCATCACGCTGATCCGCAACGCGCTGGAGACCGGGGCCTTCACCCGCTTCTTCGGGGCGGACGGCATGGTCGACGACGAGGTGATCAACCAGATCGGCGCGGAGAACCTCACCGAGGCCGCCTTTACCGCCGCCGGCGCGGATGACAGCTCGCCCTCCTGGGCCGCCTACATCGCCGCGGCGCAGGAGGCGGGGCTGGCCAACCCCACCGGGCCCTTCGTGCCCAACGGCTACGACGCCACCTTCCTGATGGCGCTGGCCATCGAGAAGGCCGGCTCCGCGGACCGCAGCCTGATCTCCGCCGCGCTGCGCGAGGTGGCCAACGCCCCGGGCGAGGTGATCCTGCCCGGCGAATGGGAGAAGGCGAAGGCGCTGATCGCCGAGGGCAAGGACATCAACTACCAGGGAGCCTCCGGCGAGATCGAGTTCGACGCGGCGGGCGACGTGGCGGGGGTCTACAGCCTCAACACCCCGCAGGCCGACGGCAGCTTCAAGTCGGTGCTGCTGAAATGAGCCGCCCGGGGCCGCACCTGACCGGCGCGGCCCCGGATACACTTGTCTTCACCTTCCCGCGCACGATGTTTGCAACTGGGCCTGTGCACGCGTATGAGGATACCCGGCTTTCCGGGGCACCCGCCGGGCAGGCCCCCGATGGGTCGCGAAGGGATCAGAGACAGGCCGAATGACGCAATCCGGCGCAGACGACAAATCCTTGCTGGCCTCCCGGAACCGCGCCGTGGTCGAAGCCCGGCGCGCGGAGCGCAAGGCAGCCCGGCTGGCCGAGCAACTGCGCAGCCGCGACGAGCGCCTGACCGCCCGCAAGAAACCCAAGCAGCCCAAGCAGCCCCTGCCGGTGATCGAGGTTCCGCGCCTGCCCGAAACGGAAGAGCTGCGCGCCCGCCCGCGCATGCGCCACTGGGTCATCCTGGTGAGCTTCGTCTTCCTGGTGCTGCTGCCCTGCGCGCTGTGGAACTGGTACCTGCAGACCCGCGCGGCGGATGAATACGTCTCCCACGCCTCGTTCACCGTGCGCAACAACGACCCGCTGGCCTCCACCGACCTGCTCAGCCAGCTCGTCAGCCCGACCACGGCGGAGGCCTCGGATTCCACCATCCTCTACTCCTACATCCTGAGCCAGGAGATGGTGGAGAAGGTGAGCCGCGAGCTCGACCTGCGCAAGATGTGGAACCGCCCGGAGGGCGACTGGCTCTACACCCTGGGCGACGACACCAGCGTTGAGGCCCTGCAGAGCTACTGGCACTCGATGGTGAACCTCACCTACGAGCAGAACCAGGGCATCATCGGGCTGGACGTGCGCGCCTTCACGCCGCAGGATGCCCGCGCCATCGCCCTGTCGATCCTGCATTACTCGGACCTGCTGGTGAACCGGCTCTCCGAGGCGGCGCAGGAGGACGCGGTGCGCTATGCCCGCAACGACCTGAACGACGCGCGGGAGCGGCTGGACGCCCTGCGCGAGCGCATCCGCAAGTTCCGCATCGACAACAGGCTCATCGCGCCGGAGATCGAGGCCACCCAGCAGTTCGCGCTGCTCACCACCCTGCAGCAGATGCAGACGAACGAGATCCTCAACCGGGCCCAGCTTCTCGACACCACCCGGCAGAACGACCCGCGCCTCGCCACGGCGGACCGGCGCATCGCCGCCATCGGCGAGCAGATCGCCAAGGAGCGCACCCGCCTCGGCTCGGCGGAGACCACCGACGACCGCGACCTCGCCGCCCTGCTCTACCGCTGGGAGGAGCTGCGCACCGACCTCGAGTTCTCCGGCAAGGCCTACCTGAACGCCCAGGCCTCCTACCTGCTGGCGCGCAGCGAGGCCCGCCGCCAGACGCGCTATCTCGCCACCCATATCCAGCCCACGATGCCGGAGACCCCCACCTATCCGCAGCGGGTGATCCTGGGGCTGCTGGTCAGCTTCCTCATCCTCGTGGGCTGGCTGGTGTCGGTATTCGTCTACTACAACGTGCGGGACCGCAGGTGAGCCGATGATCGTCTTCAACAACGTCACGAAGTACTTCCCCACGCGGGGGGGCGAGAAATGGATCATCCGCAACCTCGACCTCACCATCCCGCGCGGCCGCAGCATCGGCCTGCTGGGCCGCAACGGCGCCGGCAAGTCCACCCTGCTGAAGATGATCTCCGGCTCGCTGGACCCGGACGAGGGCCGGATCGACCGCTACGGCCGCATCTCCTTCCCGCTCGGCTTCGCCGGCAGCTTCCACCCGGGGCTGAGCGGCGCGCAGAACGTGCGCTTCGTCGCCCGGGTCTACGGCGTGGACACCGAGCAGCTGGTGGAATACGTGCAGGATTTCGCCGAGCTGGGCCCCTTCCTCCACGAGCCGATGCAGAACTACTCCTCCGGCATGCGCGCCCGCCTCGCCTTCGGCGTGTCGATGGGCATCGCCTTCGACTATTACCTGGTGGACGAGCTCACCGCCGTGGGCGATGACAATTTCAAGCGCAAGTGCCGCGCCGTCTTCGACCAGCGCCTGCAGCACTCGGACGTGGTGATGGCCTCGCATTCCACCTCCACCCTGCGCTCCTACTGCCAGACCGGCGCGGTGCTGGAGAACGGCCAACTCACCTATTACGAGGACATCGAGGAAGCGATCGAGGTGCACCTGCGCAACATGCGCGGCCCCGGCAAGTGATCCGCGGCGCGCTGCGCCGGCTCCTCGGCCACCCTCCCTCCGCCGCGCAGATGCTCGACCGGGCCTGGCGGCTGGGAGCCGCGGCGCGCGGCGGCCCGGCACTCTCCATCCTGCCCGAAGGCGCGGACTGGCGCGCCGCCCCGGCGGAGTGGATCGGCTTCCTCGCCCCGCAGGACCGTCTGGCCCCCCACGCCGCCGCCGCGATCTCCGCCGCGCTCGCCGGCCGGCCCGACGCGCGCCTGCTCTTCACCGACACCGCCATCGCGCGCCCGGGCGGGCCCGACCCCTGGCTGAAACCCGGCTTCGACCCGCTGATGCAGGAGGAGACCGGCTATGCCGGGCGCATCGCCGTCTTCCGCCGGGACCTGCTGGACGCCACCGGCTGGCGCGGATCGGAGGCCGCCACCGTCTCCGCCGCCGCGCGCGGGCTGGACGCGGGGGCACTGCTGCACCTGCCCTATCCGGCGGTGATCGGGCCGGAACGGGCCTGGCCCGCCTCCCCCGCGCTGCCCGCGCCCCGGCCGATGCCCCGCGTCTCGGTGATCATCCCCAGCCGCGACCGGCCGGTGCTGATCGCCACCGTGCTGCGCGGCCTGCTGGAGGACACCGACACCCGGGGCGTACCGCCCGAGATCCTCGTGGTCGACAACGGCTCGACGGACCCGGAGGTGGCCGCGCTCTACGCCCGGCTGCGGGGGCGCATCCGCGTGCTGCGCCACGACGCGCCGTTCAACTTCTCCGCCATGGTCAACCACGGGCTGGAGGCGGCCACCGGCGAGGCGCTGCTGCTGCTCAACAACGACATCGAGGTCACCTCGCCCGACTGGCTGGCGGAGATGTGCGCCTGCCTCGCCCGGCCGGGCACCGGCATCGTGGGGCCGAAACTGCTGTTCCCGGACGGCACGCTCCAGCACGCCGGCGTGGTGACCGGGCTCGGCGCCGGCCACGCCGGCCACCCGGACGCGGGCAGCCCCGGCGCGGCGCTCGGCCCCATGGGCCGGCTCACCCACCGGCGCCGGCTCTCCGCCGTCACCGGCGCGGCCATGCTGATCTCGCGCGCCTGTCTGGAGGCCACCGGCCCCTTCGACGCCGCGCGCTTCGGCATCGCCTACAACGACGTGGATTTCTGCCTGCGGGCGCGGGCGCTCGGCTTCGGCGTGACATGGACACCGCATGCCGTGCTCACCCACCACGAATCGGCCACCCGTCGCCGCCGCACCGGTGCCGCCCTGCGCCAGTTCCGCGCCGAGAAGGCCGCCCTGCGCGCGCTTCACGCCACCGGTACCGCGGAGGACCCGGCCTTCTCGCCCTGGTATGCCCGCCGCCTGCGGCCCGAACTGCGCGCGCTCGCCGCGCTGCCACCGCCCCGCGCCTTCATGCCGGGCGACGCGTAACCCGCCTGCCTGCGGCGCGGGCCGGGCCGCGCATCCCACCGCGCCGCCGGCCGGCAGTCCCGGGCCTTCTCCCTCACCCTGTCCCGCATGCACCCGCGGGCCGGCACCCGTCTCGCCCCGCCCGCTCCGGATTTGTAAGCTCGCAACGGCTCGGGGCCTGCACCCTCGCACCCGCTCGAGACCTGCGTCCTCACAGCGGCCCGGGGCCCGCACCCGCCGCGTTGCGCCCCGGGGGGACGACCGGCTTTCCGGCACCTGCGCGCCGGGGGCAGCCCGCGGCCCCCCGCTCCCGCCCCCGCATGCGGGCCACGGCGCGGCGCCAGGGTCATGCGGCCCCGGGGCCCGTCAATCCGGCGTGGCGGGAGTGTCCCGGCGCCGCGCCAGCGCGTGTTCGAGGATGAAGACCCGGATCGCCGAGGCGAGGCCGGTTTCCGGGTCGCGCTGCGCGTCGATGCGCGCGGCAAGCTCGTTGAGGGCGAGGTCCTCCTCCGCCGCGATGCGCCGGAAGGCGGTCCAGAACGCGTCCTCGAGCGAGACCGAGGTCCGGTGGCCCCTGAGGGTGAGCGAGCGTTTCACGGGGCGGGCGGCGTGCATGGTGCAAGTCTAACCCGCCCCGCCGCGCGACACCATCTCCGCTGACGCCGGGCGGGGGCGCCACGCGGCAGCCTCCCCGTTGCCTGTGCCGGATTTGGCACTAGGCTTTGACGGAGCCCGCCAGACATCCGCGGGCAGGACATGCGGCCCGGTGCAAGCGCAGGGAGGAACGCAGATGAAGATAGACCTATTGCTGCCGGTCAAGGCCGTCTCCTGGGGGCTCGGAGTGCTGGGACAGGAGAAGTCCTTCATCGCCAACCCGATTATCGGCTCCGCCCGGCTGAACCGGATGGGGCTGCACCGCACCCGGGTGCACATGGCCGCGCGCATGGCCGCCCTCCGCCGCGCCCGGATGCCTGCCGTGCCGGAGGCCGACCGCGCCGCCTATGACCGCGACGGCTTCGTGATCCGCGAGAACTACCTGCCGCCGGAGACCTTCGAGGCGGTGCGCCGCGAGGCCTTCGACACCCCGCTGCCCTCCTGGGAGATGCGCCAGGGCCATACCGTCACCCGGATGACCCCGCTCACCCTGTCGCGCCGGCACCTGGCGCCGGCCTCCGTCGCCGCGGTGCGCGACCCGGCCCTGCGCGCCCTCACCGGCTACGTGGCCGGGCGCTCGGGCGAGCCGATCCACTTCATCCAGACCGTGATCGCCGAACCCGCCGCCGGAGACGCCGACCCCCAGACCGACCTGCACGCCGACACCTTCCACTCCACCGCGAAATTCTGGCTGTTCCTGCATGACGTGAACGAGGAGGACGGGCCGTTCATCTTCGCGCCCGGCTCGCACCGGCTCACGCCGGAGCGGCTGGAGTGGGAGCACCGCCAGAGCCTCACGGCGCGGGCCGACGCGCGGGCGCATCATTCCTTCGGCTCGTTCCGCATCCGCCCCTCGGACCTGCAGGCGCTCGGCTACGCCGCCCCCCGGCGCATGGCGGTGAAGGCGAACACGCTGGTGGTGGCCGACACGTTCGGCTTCCACAGCCGCGCCCCCTCCGGCCATGCCACCACCCGGGTGGAGCTGCACGGATACCTGCGGCGCAACCCGTTCGTGCCGTGGAACGAGGCGGATTACCAGGCCCTGCCGGGCCTCCGCGGCCGGCAGCTCGACATCCACCTGAGCTGGAAGGATTTCGGCGCCGAGCGCTTCGGCAAGCCCCGCGTGTGGCAGCCGGTCGGCGCGCGCACCGGGCGCGACCCGGCGCAGATCTGACCCCGTCGCGGAGCGGCTCACGCCGCGCCGCTGCTTCTGCCTGCGCCTCTCGGCGCCCCGTGCCCCTCGCCGCTTCCACCTGCGCCGATCGGCGCCCCGCGCCCCGTGTGCCCCCCGTGCCCCGTGCCGCCTCGTCTCTCTCGCCGCCCCTCGCGCCCGCCACCATCCCGTGTCCGTCACCGTCCTGTGTCCGTCGCCACCCCTCACCCAACGCCGCCCCGCTCCCGACAGCGCCCCGTGTCCCTCGCTGCCCCGCGCCCGACACCGCCCTGCAGCCATCCCCCCCACACCCTTCGCCGTCCCACGCCCGTTGCCGCCCCGTGCCTGACATCGCCCCCCCGCCCGTTGCCTCCCGGTGCCGGACACCGCTTCGTACCCATCGCCCCCCACGCCTGTCGCCGCTCCACGCTTGTCGCCTCTCCGTGGCCGCCACCACTCCGCGCTCGTTGCCTCCCGGTGCCGAGCACTGCCGCGTTCCCATCGCCCCCCAAGCCTGTCGCCCGCTCCGCGCTTGTCGCCTCTTTGTGGCCGCCGCCACTCCGCGCCCGTTGCCTCCCGGTGCCGAGCGCTGCCGCGTGCCCATCGCTCCCACGCCTGTCGCCGCCGCGCGCCCGTGGCCTCTCCGTACCCCTCACACCTCCGCGCGCGTCGCCCCCGGCGCCTCCGGTCTCCTGCCACCGGCCGCGTGGCTGCGCGCCGGGCCTCCGCCTGCGGCACCGGCCCTGTCACGGCGCCGTCATGCCCGGGTAACAGGGGTTTCGCACCCGCAGCATATACCCCCTGCAACGCGGCAGGCGGTACAGGTGCGCAATGGCTCATATCCGGGTCACGGCCGGCGCGGCGGGGCTTCAGCCCGTCGGGCCGGGAGAACCCCTCTCCGCGCGCCTGCGCGGCGCGGCGCGGGGCCTGCCGGCGCGCGCGCCGCTGCTCATCCTCGTGCATGGCTACCGGTATGACCCGCACAGCCCGGCCGCCAGCCCGCATCACACGCTCTATGCCGCCGAGGGGCCTGACGCCTGGGCGGCGCGGCTGGGCTTCGACGCCCCGGGCGGCGGGCTCTGCGTGGGGTTCGGCTGGAACGCCCGCGCTCCGCACCTGCCGGAACTGCTGCGCCGGGGCCGCACCGGCTTCGCCCGGGTCTATGAGCGCGCCGGCGCCACCGGGGCGGCGCTTGCCACGCTGATCGGGGCGCTGGCCGAGGCCGCGCCGGGCCGCCCGGTGGACATCCTCGCCCATTCGCTGGGCGCGCGGGTGGCGCTCGGCGCGCTGCCGCATCTCGATGCCGCAGGGGCGGCGGCGCTGGGGCGGATCATCCTGCTCGGCGGCGCCGAATTCGCCGGCCGCGCCGAGGCGGCCTTCGCCGCGGCGCCGGAGGCCGCCTGCCCGGAGGTCTATTCCATCGTCTCGCGCCAGAATGACCCGTTCGACACCCTGTTCGAGCTGTTCGCCCCGCGCGGCGCCGGCGCCGACCACGCCCTGTCGCGCAAGCTGCCGCGCCTGCGCAACTGGCTGGCCCTGCAGATCGACAGCCCGGGCACCCGCCGCTGGGCCACATCGCGCGGGATCGCGCTGGAGGCCCCGGCCGGGCGCATCTGCCACAACGGGTTCTACACCCTGCCCGGGGCGATGGAGCTTTACGCCGGCATCCTGCGCGAGCGGGAGATCTTCTCCGTCGCGGCGCTGCGCGGCAGCCCGGCGCTTGCCGAGCATGAGCCCCGCTGGGCCCGTTTCGGCCCGCTGCCGCCCATGCCGGGCGCCGGCCGGGGCCGCGGCCTGTTCCGCCCGCGCATCGGCCGGCAGCGCGCGCCGTGACCCGCCCTGCCAAACCGCGGCATTGGACAGCGGCGCCCCGCGCCGCCACAGTCAGCGCTCCGGGAACAAGGAGACACACGCATGCCCGCCCCCATTGAGTTGCACTACTGGCCCACGCCGAACGGCTGGAAGATCTCCATCGCGCTGGAGGAGATGGGCCTTCCCTACGAAACCCGCCTGGTGAACATCGGCGCCGGAGAACAGTTCCGCCCCGAATTCCTCGCCATCGCCCCGAACAACCGCATGCCGGCCATCGTGGACCCGGACGGCCCGGACGGCGCCCCGATCTCCGTGTTCGAGAGCGGTGCCATCCTGCAATACCTTGCCCGCAAGACCGGGCGTTTCGGCGGCAGCACCGCGCGGGAGCAGGTGGAGGTGGAGCAATGGCTGATGTGGCAGATGGGCGGCCTCGGTCCGATGGCCGGCCAGGCGCATCATTTCCTCAAATACGCCCCGGCCATGGAGCCCCCCAACGACCTGCCCTACGCGAAGGACCGCTATCGCAACGAGGTGGGCCGGCTCTACGGCGTACTGGACAGGCGGCTGGCGGACCGGGAATTCGTCGCCGGGCCCTATTCCATCGCCGACATGGCGATCTGGCCCTGGGCACATCTGTGGGAAGGACAGCAGCAGGACATCTCGGAGCTGAAGAACCTGCAGGCCTGGCTGGAGCGGGTGGCCGCGCGCCCCGCCGTGCAGGCCGGCCGGGCGCTGGCGGCGGAAAAGCGCGCCCAGTTGCAGGACGATCGCAAGGCCCAGTCCGTGCTGTTCGGCCAGAAGGCGCGCTGAGCGCAGCCGCGCAGCGCCGGGCCCGCCCCGGCGCCGCGCAGGCGGTGCACCGGGGCCCGGAAAAACGAAAAGCGGCCCCGAGGGACCGCTTTATCGATTTGATTTCCTTAGGAAATCTGGAGCGGGCGATGAGATTCGAACTCACGACCCTAACCTTGGCAAGGTTATGCTCTACCCCTGAGCTACGCCCGCTTCCTTCTTGGGTGAGGCGGATTTAGGAGATTCGGCGGGGGAACGCAAGCGCCTTTTTTCGACCGGATGGAAAAGACTTTGCCGCCCCCTTGCGGCAGCCCCCGGCAGCGGCCATCGTCGGCCCGTATCTGCAGGAGAATGGCCATGTCCGACCCGGAATCCGAAACCCGCCCCGACCCGAAGGTCGACTCACGGGTCGCCCCGCAGGCAGAGTCGGACGCCGCGCCCGCCACGGAGGCGCAGCTCCTCGCCCGGCTCGACGCGCTGGGGATCGGCTACAGCCACCACACCCACCCGCCCCTGCGCACCGTGGCCGAGAGCAGGGAGCTGCGCGGCGCCCTGCCCGGGGTTCACGTGAAGAACATGTTCCTGAAGGACAAGAAGGGCACGGAGCTGGTGCTGGTCACCTGCCGGGAGAACCGGCAGATCCGCATCGGCGACCTGGAGAAGGTGCTGGGCACCAGGCGGCTGAGCTTCGCCAGCCCGGAGCGGCTGATGCAGCACCTCGGCGTCATCCCCGGTGCGGTCACGCCGCTGGCGGCGATGAACGACACGGCGGGCGCCGTGCGCGTGGTGCTCGACGCGCAGGTGATGGCGGCGGAGCTGCTGTGCTGCCACCCGCTGCACAACGAGGCGAGCGTGGCGCTCAGCCCGGCGGACCTGCTCCGCTTCCTGGAGGATACCGGCCACGCGGCGGAGACGGTGGATTTCGACGCTCTGGAGGCGGCTGCCCTTGGCACCCGGGCCGAGGGGCTCTAGATAGGGGGAGCTGGCAAACGGGCCGGCCGAAACCGGAGGGACGAAGATGCTCGAACTCGGACAGGACAGCGGTGCCAAGGCGGATCTGGTCTCCGAGGGCTCCGAGGCGACCTTCATGGCCGATGTGGTCGAAGGCTCGCGCGAGACCCCGGTGATCGTCGATTTCTGGGCGCCGTGGTGCGGCCCGTGCAAGACCCTGGGCCCGGCGCTGGAAGCCGAGGTGAAGGCGCAGCGCGGCAAGGTTCGCATGGTCAAGATCGATGTGGACCAGAACCAGCAGCTCGCCCAGCAGATGCGCATCCAGTCCATCCCCGCGGTCTACGCCTTCGTGGACGGCCGCCCGGTGGACGGGTTCATGGGCGCGCAGAGCCCGGCGCAGATCAGGGAATTCGTCTCCCGCATCGCGGCGATGGGCTCCGAGGCCGCCGGCCTCGAGGAAGCCATCGCCGCGGCCGAGGAGATGCTCGCCGAAGGTGCGGTCACCGATGCCGCGCAGACCTTCGCCGCCATCCTGGGCGAGGAGCCGGAGAATGTCCGCGCCATCGCCGGTTTCGCCCGCACCCACGTGGCCATGGGCGACCTGGAACGCGCGGCGCAGATCCTCGCCATGGTGCCGGAGGCGAAGGCCTCCGACCCGCATGTGAGCGCCGCGCGCGCGGAGATCGAACTGGCCGGTGCCACCGCCGGTGCGGGGGAAACCGCTCCGCTGCGCGCCGTCGTGGAGGCGGAGCCGGACAACCACCAGGCCCGCATCGACCTTGCCATCGCCCTGATCGGCGAGCGCAAGTTCGAGGAGGCGATGGACCAGCTTCTGGAGAGCTTCCGCCGCGACCGCGAGTGGAACGAGAGCGCCGCGAAGGAGCAGCTCTTCAAGCTGTTCGACATGCTCGGCCCGAAGGACCCGCTGGCCCAGAAGGGCCGCCGCCGCCTCTCCTCCATCATCTTCAGCTGAGGGGGCGGGATGCGGCGCTTCACGCTGGCCGACCTGCCGGAGACCATCCCGGTGTTCCCGCTGCCCGGGGCGCTGCTGCTGCCCCGCGCGCGGCTGCCGCTCAACATCTTCGAGCCGCGCTACCTCGCCATGCTGGAGGACGCGCTGAAGACGCCGGAGCGGCTGATCGGGATGATCCAGCCCATGGAAGGCGGCAAGCGCCTGCACCAGATCGGCTGCGTGGGGCGCATCACCTCCTTCAACGAGACCGATGACGGGCGCTACATCATCACCCTGGGCGGCATGTGCCGCTTCCGGGTGGGCGCCGAGCACGACGGCTTCACCCCCTACCGCCGCTTCTCCGTGGACTGGGCCAGCTTCGAGCGCGACCTGGGCCCGCCGGAGAGCGACGCCGGCTTCGACCGCCCGGCCTTCCTGGACGTGCTCTCGCGCTACTTCGAGGTGACCAGCCTCAGCTCGGACTGGGACGCGCTGAAATCCGCCGACGAGGAACTGCTGATCAACTCGCTCTCCATCCTCTGCCCGTTCGAGGCGGAGGAGAAGCAGGCGCTGCTCGAGGCCCCCAGCCTGGAAACCCGCCGCGAGACCCTCGTCACCCTGATGGAATTCGCCCTGCGCGGCGGCACCGAGGGAAACCTGCAATGACCGATACGCCCGACACTCCGGAGGCCGACGCCCCGCGCCCGCCCGCATTCGACCGCCGCATGCTGGAGGCGCTGGTCTGCCCGGTCACCCGAGGGCCCCTGGCCTGGGACGCGGAGCGGCAGGAACTGGTCTCGAAGGCCGCCGGCTATGCCTTCCCGGTGCGGCAGGGCATCCCCATCATGCTGCTCGACGAGGCCCGCCAGCTGGAGGACTGACCTCCGGGGCGCCCCACGACCACGCCAGGGTTGTGGGGGCTTGGAGAGCCGCGGGTGACATCCCAGATAGGATGGGTGATCATCGGGCCTGGCCCGGCGCCCCCGGCGCCCGGCAGGGTCCTCCAGACGGGAGAAGCGCTCATGGCCGGTGGCTGGTCGCGCGACGGCGCGGTGAACGAACAGATCGAAGCGTCGATCGCGGATGAACTGAAGCGCATGCAGGCGCGGCGCGCGCCGGTCGGCGAAAGCCGCACCCATTGCGCCGAATGCGAGGAGCCCATCCCCGAGGCCCGGCGCCGGGCGCTGCCCGGCGTGAAGCTGTGCATCGACTGCCAGCAGGAGCGCGACGCGAAGCCCACCCTGCGCGGCGGCATCAACCGGCGCGGCTCCAAGGACAGCCAGCTGAAGTGACCGGCCGGGCTCAGGGCGCGGCGCGCCGGGGCGCGCGGCTCATCACCAGGTAGGGGCCGTCCGCATCCTCCATCTCGGATTCGAGGGTGAAGCCGCAGGCCCCGAACAGCGCCCGGCTGGCCAGGTTGGCGGTGTCGATCTCGGCGCGCACCAGCCACACCGTCTCCGGCAGGCGCGCCAGCCGCGCCATCACCAGCTCGCGCCCCAGCCCCCGCCCACGCATCTCCGGCGCCAGCGCGAGGCCCAGCGTCGCGAGGTCTCCGTCCACGCGCAGGGCATGGTCGCCGATCAGCCGGTCGCTCTGCCGGTCCGCCACCGCGAGGTTCACCCAGCCCCGGCCGGTGCCCGGCGCGCGGTCGCCCTGTGCCAGCAGGTGGCGCTCGAAGGCGGCATGGTCCGGGGTCCAGTGCATGAAGCGGTCGATGTCCGGGTCCGCGCGCAGGGCGCGGTGGCCCGGCAGATCCGCCTCCCGGTAGGGGCGGATGCGCAGCCGCGCTGTGTCGAAGCGGATCACCCGGTCAGAGCGGCCGTCCGCGCATCAGCCGCGGCAGCTCGCCCATGGAGCCCGCCGCCTCGCGCATGAAGAAGCGCCGCGCCGCGGGCAGCCGCCCGACCAGCCCCAGCCCGATGTCGCGCAGCGGGCGCAGCAGGGGATTGTCGTTCGAGAACAGTCGGTTGAGCCCGTCACACGCCAGCGCCACGGCGGTGGCGTCAAAGCGCCGCCAGGACTGGTAGCGCTCCAGCGTGAGCAGGCTGCCGATGTCCTCGCCCAGCCGGGCGCCGTCCACCAGCACCTCGGCCAGCGCGGCCACGTCCTTCAGCGCGAGATTCAGCCCCTGCCCGGCCAGCGGGTGGATGCCATGCGCCGCGTCGCCCAGCAGGGCGAGGCGCGGGCGCACGTAGTCTTCGGCCAGCGACAGGGTGAGCGGGTAGCTGTAGCGCTGCCCCTCCAGCCGCGTCTCGCCGAGGAAATCGCCGAATCGGGTGCGCAGCTCGTCATGGAAATCGGCGTCGCCGAGGCCGATGATCCGCCGCGCGTTGGCCGGCGTCTCGGTCCAGACCAGCGACACCCGGTTGTGCGGCAGCGGCAGGATGGCGAAGGGCCCGGCGGGCAGGAAATACTCGTGCGCCACGCCCTCGTGCGGCCGGTCGTGCGCCACGGCGCAGACCAGGCCGGTCTGGCCATAATCCCGCCGCATGTGGCGGATGCCGGCACGCGCGGCGATGGCGCTCCGGCGTCCGTCGCAGGCGATGATCATCCGCCCGGTCAGCCGGGTGCCATCCGACAGGGTGAGGCTGGCGCCCGCGGCCGTCGTCTCGTGGTCGGTGACCCGGACGGGCGCGCGGTGGTCGATGAGCGGCGCGTCGGCCACCGCGTCCAGCAGCGCGCGGCGCAGGTGACGGTCCTCGACCATCCAGGCGAAGGGGCCGGAATCGCCCTCGCGGTGGTCGAAATGCAGGAAGAACGGCGAAGGCGCGGCGCCGATGCGCCCGTCGGAGACCACGATGTCGCGCATCGGCTCGGCGAAGGTCTGCAGGCGCTCCCACAGGCCCAGCCCGTCAAGCAGCCGCGTGCAGGAGGCCGCGATCGCATAGGCGCGGCCGTCGAAGCTGCGCGCGCCCCGCGTTTCGGCCGGCAGGCTGTCGCACAGGACGCTGGACAGGCCGCCGCGCGCCAGCGCGAGGGCCATCAGGCAGCCGGCAAGTCCGCCGCCGGCGATCAGCACATCCGCATCGGGTTTCATGGGCGGCATTATGGCCTTCGCGCCGGCATTGTCCATGCGGCGCGTGACATCCCGCGGCCGGCGCCGGAGCGGTGCGGGAAGGCGCGCCGGCATGCGTGCCGCATGCCGCTTTCCGGCGCGGCCGGAAAGGCGATCTGCCACAGGCAGAGCGCGCGCGCCCCGGCGCCCTGCCCCGGCGCCGCGCGGTGTCAGTGAGCGGGCACGCTGAGCGGGTCGAGCACGGTGCGCCCGCCGTCCACCGCCAGGATCTGCCCGGTCACGAAGCTCGCCGCCGAGGAGGCGAGCCAGGCCACGGCATCCGCCGCCTCCGTCGCCTCGCCCACCCGGCCCAGCGGCGTGACGGCGATCATCTTCGCGCGCAGCTCCTCCTGGCTCTTGAGCGAGTCGCGCAGGTTCGCCGTCATCACGCCCCCCAGCGCGACGCCGTTCACCCGGATGCCGCTGGGCGCCAGCGCCACGGCGAGGTTGCGCGTCATCTGGTCGATGGCCGCGCAGGTCACCGAGTAGGCCAGCAGGTCCGGCAGGGTGCGCTGGCCGGCGATGGAGCTGATGTTCACGATGGCGCCGTTGCCGCCGGCGGGCGTGTCCGTCCGGCCCTCGGCCTGGGAGATCATCCGCCGCGCCACCGCCTGGCTCAGGCGCAGCGCGCCCTTGAGGTTGGTGTCCATCATCACGTCGAGATCCTCGTCGGCATTCTCCAGCGCGTCGCCGTAGCGCATCACGCGGGAGGCGTTCACGAGGATGTCGATCTCGTCGTAGTTCCCCAGCGCCAGGGCGATGAGGTTGTTGACCGAAAGCTTCTCCTTCAGCTCGCAGGAGAAGGTGACGATCTCGGCCCCGGATTCGCGCAGGTCGCGCGCCTCCTCGGCCAGCTTGGCGTCATTCGTGTCGGTCAGCACCAGTCGGGCGCCGGCCGCCGCGAACTTGCGTGACACCGCGAGCCCCACGCCGGTCACGGCGCCGGTGATGATCGCGGTCTTGCCAGTCAGCAGGCCCATGTGAAATTCCCCTTATCCCCACCGGCGAGACCTTAGGCCAACCGCCGTGATGACACAAACCGCAATCTTTTCTTTACCCGGACCGCACCCGGCGCAAGATAGCGGCAACGAATACCGGAGGGAGCCCATGACCAACGCCGCCTACAACACGGATCTGCCGCGCACGCCGGCCAATTTCCAGCCCCTGACACCGCTCACGCTTCTGGAGCGGGCGGCGCATGTGTTTCCCGATCACTGCGCCATCATTCACGGTGCCCAGCGCGTGACCTATCGTGACTTCTACGCCCGCGCCCGGCGGCTGGGCTCGGCCCTCGCCGGGCTCGGCATCGGCCGGGGCGACACCGTCTCGGCACTTCTGTTCAACACGCCGCCGATGCTGGAGGCGCATTACGGCGTGCCGATGTGCGACGCCGTGCTCAACGCCATCAACACCCGGCTGGATCCCGCCGGCATCGCCTTCATCCTCGACCATGCCGAGGCGAAGGTGCTGATCCTCGACCGGGAGCTGGTGCCCCTCGCCCGCGCCGCGCTGGAGATCGCCCGGGTCTCACCCGTGCTCATCGAGTACAACGACCCCACCGCCCCGGGCGCCGACACCCTCGGCGGCACCGACTACGAGGCCTTCGTCGGCGGGGGCGATCCGGAGTACCCCTGGCAGATGCCGCGGGACGAGTGGGACGCCATCGCCCTCAACTACACCTCCGGCACCACGGGGGACCCGAAGGGCGTGGTCTACCACCATCGCGGCGCCACGCTTCTGGCCACGGGCAATGCCCTGCACGCCGGAATGCGCCAGCATCCGGTCTACCTCTGGACCCTGCCGATGTTTCACTGCAACGGTTGGTGCTTTCCATGGACGCTCTCGGCGCTGGCGGGCACCCATGTCTGCCTGCGCGCCGTGCGGGCGGGGGCGATGTATGACGCGATCGTCACGCACGGCGTGACGCATATGTGTGGTGCGCCCATCGTGATGTCCACCCTCCTCGCGGCGGGCGAGGGCGAGAAGCGCGACGTGCCCCAGCAGGTGGAATTCCTCACCGCCGCCGCGCCCCCGCCGGAGAGCGTGCTGGCCGCGATGGCCGAGGCGGGGTTCCGCGTCACCCATGTCTACGGCCTCACCGAAGTCTACGGCCCGGCCGTGATCAACGAGTGGAAGCGCGACTGGGACGCGCTGGATCCGGAGGCCCAGGCGCGGCTGAAATCCCGGCAGGGGGTGCGCTACGCCGCGCTGGAAGGGCTCGACGTCTTCGACGTGGAAGCCGGCCAGCCGGTGCCCGCCGATGGCGCCAGCCTCGGCGAGGTGGTGTTTCGCGGCAACGTGGTGATGAAGGGCTACTTCAAGAACCCCGCCGCGACGCAGAAGGCCCTCAAGGACGGCTGGTTCTGGTCCGGTGACCTCGCGGTGAAGCACCCGGACGGCTATATCCAGCTCAAGGACCGCTCCAAGGACATCATCATCTCCGGGGGCGAGAACATCTCCTCCATCGAGGTGGAGGAGGTGATCTTCAAGCACCCCGCCGTCGCCATGTGCGCCGTGGTCGCCAAGCCGGACGACAAGTGGGGCGAGACACCCTGCGTCTTCGTGGAGCTGCGCCCCGGCCGCGAGGCCAGCGCCGAGGAGATCCTGGCCCACGCCCGCGCCGGGCTGGCCGGTTTCAAGTGCCCCCGCTACGTGGTGTTCGGCGAACTGCCGAAGACCTCGACCGGAAAGATCCAGAAATTCGCCCTGCGCGAGAAGGCGCGCGCGCTGTGATCACGGCCCGCTGACGCTCCGGGCGGGGTCCGCCCCCCGCCCGGCCGTCAGGGCCAAGGATGTGATCACAAGGGGGGCGGCGCCGTCCAGCCGCCCTGTGACATGCGCACCTGAGCCCCGAAGGGCCTTCGCGCACGCGCCACAGGGAATTCGGTCCGGTCAGTGCCACTGCCCTCCGGTCGCACATCCCGGAACCGCCGCACTCGGGCCAGACGCATGACGTGGCGGTTCCGGCCCCTGCCCGCAGGACGCCGCACCGGCCGCCTCCCGGGACACCCGCACCGCCTCACATCGAGCGCGGCGCCGGGGTGGAGCGCCGGGGCGTGCATGATCCGGTCTCCGGATCATCTTTCCGGCCCGCGGGCCGGAAAGCGGCATGCCACGCATGCCGGCACGCCGTCCCGCCCCGCTCCGACGGCGCAGACATCGGGCGGCCCGGCGCAGGGCAACGCACCCAGGCCCCCCCAGCGGCCTCAGGCGCCGGCCGCGAACAGGGCGGCGAAGCGGGAAAGGTCCTCCTCCGAGCGCTTCATCGGATCGTAATCCGGCTCCGGGTGGCGCTGGACCACGTCCCAATGCTCGGCAAGCTGCCCCCTCTCGTTGAAACGCAGGATGTCGACGATCACTGTCGTCGGCAGCAGCTTGTGCAGGATGACGAAGTCGCCGCAGGCGAACAGGTGGACCGGGCGCCAGTCCTTCCGGCCCGGGCGGCGCGAGGCCACCTCGTGGAAGTAGCGGCGGATCCCCTCGCGGCCCTGCCCGATGCCCGGCGTGTGCTGGACGTAATCCTCGGCCACGAGCTCGTCGATCAGGGCCAGATTGTCGCCGTGCAGGCACTCGTCCATGAAGCGCAGGACGGTGCGTTCGTTGGCGGTGAGATCGGTGCGCAGGCGGGGATCGTGGGGGTTTGGCTGCATGGGGTCTCCTCCGGGGCCGCGGGGCCGGTTCGCGCCGGCCTTCCTGCCGGAAGAATAGGCTGGCGGCACGGCACCCGCCAGCCCGAAGGCGCGCGCCTGTCAGACGCCGGGTCCCGGCGGCCGGGGACCGGGCGTCAGCCCCGCAGCGGCGTTGAACGGCGTTGAGCCTCGGCGCTCAGCGGCGGCCGAAGTTCAGCGCCAGCCAGCAGCCGGTCATCGCGAAGGGAATGGTGAACAGCCACACGCCGGACCAGCTTCCGATCAGCCCCACGCAGACGCCGGCCAGCGGCGGCCCGATCAGCTGGCCGATGCCCGCGCCCTGGAACAGCAGCCCGTTGAGCACCGGCGCCTCGTCCATGTTGCGCATCATGCGCGGCACGGCGCTCCAGAGCACCGCGGCCACCAGCCCGCCCACGAGGTTGTAGGCCCCGGCGCAGATCACCACGGCCCAGAGCGGCAGGAAGCCGCCGAACAGCGGAATGGCCAGCGTCCCGCCGGCCACGAAGCCCAGGGCGGCCATCAGGTCCGGCCGCACGCCCCGCCCCAGCAGCCAGCCGGCAGAAAGGGTGGCCGGCACCATGGCCAGCACGGCCCCGGTCACCACCGCGTTCGCGCTGCGCACGCTGACGCCGTAATCGTCATGCAGCAGGGTGGGCAGGAAGGACATCACCACCAGGCTCGGCGCGGAGAAGCACACGAAGGCCACCACATGGCGCACCGGGTCGCGCCGCAGGGTGCCGCGCAGGTTCACCCGCCCGGTCACCAGCGGCGGGTCACGGTGATAGAGCCGCGCGATCAGCACGCAGGCCGCGAGATTGGCCGCCGCCACCAGCGCGAAGATCCCCCGCCAGCCGAGAAACCCGATGGCGAGGGCGGCGATGGCGAGCATCACGCTCACCCCGATCGGCAGCCAGGTGCCCCAGAGCGCCATGGCGAAGGACCGGTCCGGCGGCGCGGTCTTCGACTGGATCAGCGAGGGAATGGCCGTCACGGTGAGCGAATAGCCCAGCGCCTCCGCCGCCCGGGTGAGGAACAGCAGCGGAAAGCTCGGCGCCAGCGCGCCCAGGCCCGAGCCGATGGCGCCCAGCGCCAGCCCGGCAACGGCTGCCCGGCGCGCCCCGATCCGCCGGACCAGAAGCCCGAAGCCCAACCCGCCCAGGGCGAAGGCGAGGCTGAGCAGCGAGATGTAGAAGCCCATTGCCGTGAGCCCGGTGCCGAAGTTCTCGCGCAGCAGCGGCACCGTGGCCGACATCTTGCCCACCAGCAGCGCAATGCACACGCCGGCGAACAACCCGGCGGCCACGTGCGGCCAGGAGGTTGGCTGGCGGTTGCTCATTTCTTCTTCGGTCGGAACGCGGTGAGCACCTTGAAGCCGCCCGTGGTGGCCAGCGTGTCACGCTCGATGAAGGCCTGCTCCAGCGCCGCCTCATAGGGGAGCTGCCGGTTGGCGACCAGGTAGAGCCGGCCGCCCGGGGTGAGCACGCGCGCCGCGGCGGCGATGAACGCCTGCCCCAGCGCCGGCTCGGCGGCCCGCCCGGTGTGGAACGGCGGGTTTGTGATCACAACGTCGAAGGGCCCGTCGCGCTTGCCCAGCCCGGTGGCATCGGCCCAGTGGAAGCTGGCGCGCGGGTCCGCGACATTCACGCGCGCGGCCTCCAGCGCCGCGTGGTCGGCCTCGTAGAGCGCGAGGCTGCGGATGTCGGGATGCGCGGCGAGCACGGCGGCGGAGAGCCAGCCGTAGCCGGAGCCGAGATCGGCCACCCGGCCCTTCAGCCCCTTCTTCACCCCGGCCAGCGCCTCCACCAGCAGCGCGGAGCCCGGATCCGCATGATCATGGCTGAACATGCCCGGCGCGGTGAGGAAATCGCCGGCGTTGCGGCGCGGCGCCGCCTCCGCGGCCCAGCCGCTCACGGCCTCCGGCAGCTCGGCCGGGCGGGTGAGCCAGAAGGTCCGGCCATGGCCCTTCGACAGGCCGCCCTGCACCGGCACCACGGCCTTCACCCGCGAGAGGATGCTGTCGATCCCGTCGGTCTTCGCGCCGGAGACGAGCAGCAGCCCGCCCTCCGGCAGCGCGCCCAGCGCCCGGGCCACCAGGCCCAGCGTCTCGGCGCGGTTGCGCGTCACCAGCACGGCGGCGGAGGCGAAATCGCCCCCCTCCACGCGCGGCGCCACGGCGATGCCGGCCAGCGCATCGTGTTCGGGGCGGAAGCCCTGTTCGCACTGCAGGCGTTCGGGCCCGAGCTCGGACAGGCCGGGCCCCGGGCGGGCATTGAGGAACAGCATCGGGCCGGCGGGCAAAGCCACCGTGCCGTCGGCGACGGGAAACACCAGGCGATCTAGATCGGTCATGAAATTTCTCTTACAGTCCCCTGCGCGCAACGACCAGAGGCGGCGCGCACAACCCTGCTGTGCAAACCCTGAATTCTTCGCTGACAGGAGACCACATGCCCGTCGAATTGGGAACCTACCTCGCCTTCGTGGGCGCCAGCATCCTGTTGCTGCTGCTGCCCGGCCCGACGGTGCTGACCGTGATCTCGCAGTCGCTCGCCCATGGCCGGCGCACCGCGCTGCCCAGCGTGCTGGGCGTGGGGCTGGGAGACCTCTGCGCCGCCTCGCTGTCGCTGCTGGGCGTGGGCACGCTGCTCGCGGCCTCCGCCACCGCCTTCGAGGTGATGAAATTCGCCGGCGCGGCCTACCTTGTGTGGATGGGCGTGAAGATGTGGCGCAACCCGCCGGGCGAGGCGCTGCTGGTGCCCGTGGCCCCGGCCCGCCGCCGGGTGATGTTCCGCGACGCGGCGCTGGTGACGCTGTTCAACCCGAAGGCCATCCTGTTCTTCGTCGCCTTCGTGCCGCAGTTCATCCGGCACGACGCGCCCTTCGCCCCGCAGGCGGCGGTTCTGGTGGTCACCTTCTCCGGCCTCGGCATGCTGAACAGCTGGGCCTATGCCGCCCTCGCGAACCGGGCGCGCGGGCTGATTCGCCGCCCCGCCGTGCTGCGTCGCGCCACCCGCGGCGCCGCGGCCATGCTGATCGCCGCCGGCGTGGCCTCCGCCTTCACCCGCCGCGCCGCCTGAAGGACCGGGCGCCCTCACGCCACCCGGTCCCTGCGGCGCGGAAGCTGTGATGTCCTCCTGCCCGACCACGCCTCCGCCGGGCGCGAAGGGCGCGCCCGACCCTGAAGGGGGCGCAGCACCGCTTGTGGCGGGCGGCTTATCCCGAAGCACCGGACTGACTGAGCCGCGGGCGCCCTCCCGGAGGAGGGTGGGGCGCGGCCCGGGCTGGTCGCCCGGGCGGGAGGCCGGGGCCGGGAGCGTCAGTGGCGGCCGGCAGGGCGGCAGCTCGCTCGGGGGCCCCGCAGAGGCGGTGGTGAGGGGAGCCCCGTGGCGACGGGGCCCGCGCCCCGCTCAGGCCTCGAACTCGACCAGCAGGTCCTTCGCGTCCACGGCGGAGCCCGCGGGGGCGTGGACGGCCTTCACCTTGCCGCCGGTCTCGGCGTGCAGCGCGGTTTCCATCTTCATCGCCTCGATGGTGAGCAGCATGTCGCCTGCCTTCACCTCCTGCCCGGGTGAGACGACGACGGAGGCGATCACCCCCGGCATCGGCGCGGCCACATGGGCCGGGTTCGCGGGGTCCGCCTTCGGGCGGCGGGTGGCGGTGGCCTGCACCATCCGGTCGGGCACGCGCACCACGCGGGGCTGGCCGTTCAGCTCGAAGAACACCCGGACCTCGCCCTTGTCATCGGTCTCGGAGACCGCCTGCAGCCGGATGACCAGCCGCTTGCCGGGATCGATCTCGGCCTCCACCTCGTCGCCCGGCTCCATGCCGTAGAAGAACACCGGCGAGGGCAGCGCGCGCACCGGCCCGTAATCCGCGTGGCGCTTCATGTAGTCGGTGAACACCTTGGGATACATGAGGTAGCCGCACAGGTCCTCGTCATCGATCTTCATGTCGAGCTCGGCGGCCAGCTTCGCGCGGGTGCCCTCGATGTCCACCGGCGGCAGGGTGAGGCCGGGGCGCTCGGTCATCGGGGCCTCGCCCTTGAGCACCTTCCTCTGGATGGCCTCGGGGAAGCCGCCCACCGGCTGGCCCATCTCGCCGCGCATCAGCCCCACCACGGAGTCCGGGAAGGAGACGTCCTTGTCCGGGTTCTCCACATCCGCGCGGGTGAGCCCGGCGGAGACCATGGACAGCGCCATGTCGCCCACCACCTTGGAGGTGGGGGTGACCTTGATGATGTCGCCGAACATCTGGTTCACGTCCGAATAGGTCTTCGCCACCTCGTGCCAGCGCTCGGCCAGGCCCATGGACCGGGCCTGGGCCTTGAGGTTGGTGAACTGGCCGCCGGGCATCTCATGGAGATACACCTCCGAGGCGCCGGACTTCATGTCGGATTCGAAGGCGGTGTAGAGCCGGCGCGTGGCCTCCCAGTAGTCCGAGATCTCGCGCACCGCGGTGATGTCGAGCCCGGTGTCGCGCGGCTGGCCGCGCAGCGCCTCCACGATGGAGCCGAGGCAGGGCTGCGAGGTGAGGCCGGAGAAACTGTCCATCGCCGCGTCCACCGCGTCCACCCCGGCATCCGCCGCCGCAAGCACCGTCGCCGCCGAGATGCCGGAGGTGTCATGGGTGTGGAAGTGGATGGGAATGGAGATGTCCTGCTTCAGCGCGGTGATGAGCCGCGTGGCCGCGGCGGGCTTCATCAGCCCCGCCATGTCCTTCACGCCCAGCACATGGGCGCCGGCGGCCTCCAGCTCCCGCGCCAGGGTCACGTAATAGTCCAGCGAATACTTGGCGCGGGCCGGGTCGTTGATGTCTCCGGTGTAGCAGAGGGTGGCTTCCAGGATCTTGCCGCTCTCCAGCACCGCGTCCATGGCCACGCGCATGTTCTCCACCCAGTTCAGCGGGTCGAACACGCGGAACACGTCCACCCCGCTCTTCGCGGCACGGGCGATGAAGGCCTGCACCACGTTGTCGGGGTAGTTGGTGTAGCCCACGCCGTTGGAGGCGCGCAGCAGCATCTGCTTCAGCAGGTTGGGCATCTTCTGGTCGAGGTCGCGCAGCCGCTGCCAGGGGCATTCCTGCAGGAAGCGGTAGGCGACATCGAAGGTCGCCCCGCCCCAGCACTCCATGGAGAAGAGCTGGGGGAGGTTGTGGGCATAGGCCTCCGCCACGTTGAGCATGTCGAAGGAGCGCATGCGCGTGGCGAGCAGGCTCTGGTGGCCGTCGCGCATGGTGGTGTCGGTGATGAGCAACTTGCGCTCATGCAGCATCCAGTCCGCCACCGCCTTCGGCCCGGCCTCCTTCAGCAGGGTGCGCGCGCCGCGGGGCACCACCTCGCCGCGCAGCGGCGGGGATTTCGGCACGCGGACATCGGCGGGGGGCTTCGGCAAGCCGGCCACCTCCGGGTTCCCGTTCACCGTGATGTCGCCGATGAAGGTGAGGATCTTGGTCGCCCGATCCTGGCGGGTGGAGAATTCGAACAGCTCCGGTGTCTGGTCGATGAACTTGGTGTGGTAGGTATAATCCAGGAATTTCGGGTGCTTGAGCAGGTTCTCCACGAAGGCGATGTTGGTGGAGACCCCGCGGATGCGGAATTCGCGCAGCGCGCGGTCCATGCGGGCGATGGCGCCCTCCGGCGTGGGGGCCCAGGCGGTCACCTTCTCCAGAAGGCTGTCGTAGTAGCGGGTGATCACCGCGCCGGAATAGGCCGTGCCGCCGTCCAGCCGGATGCCGAAGCCGGTGGCACCGCGATAGGCGGTGATGCGGCCGTAATCCGGGATGAAGTTGTTGCGCGGGTCCTCGGTGGTGATGCGGCACTGCAGGGCATGGCCGCGCAGCACCACGTCTTCCTGCCGGCTGACACCGGTGGCCTCCTCCAGCGTGCGGCCCTCGGCGATGAGGATCTGGGCGCGCACGATGTCGATGCCGGTCACCTCCTCGGTCACCGTGTGCTCCACCTGCACGCGCGGGTTCACCTCGATGAAGTAGAAGGCGCCCGTGTCCATGTCCATCAGGAACTCGACGGTGCCGGCGCACTCGTAATTCGCGTGGCGGCCGATCTTCAGGCCCAGCTCGCAGATCTCCGCGCGCTGCTCGGGCGTGAGATAGGGCGCGGGGGCGCGCTCCACCACCTTCTGGTTGCGGCGCTGCACCGAGCAGTCCCGCTCGAAGAGGTGGTAGATGCCGCCGAAACTGTCGCCGAGGATCTGCACCTCCACGTGGCGGGCGCGCTGGATCATCTTCTCCAGATAGCCCTCGCCGTTGCCGAAGGCGGCCTCGGCCTCGCGCCGGCCGGCGAGCACCTTCTCCTCCAGCTCGTCCGGGCCGAGGATCGGGCGCATGCCGCGCCCGCCGCCGCCCCAGCTCGCCTTCAGCATGAACGGATAGCCCACGGCCTCGGCCATGCGGCGCACCTCGTCCATGTCATCGGGCAGCACCTCGGTGGCGGGGATGACCGGCACCCCGGCCGCCACCGCCGCGCGGCGGGCGGAGGCCTTGTCGCCCAGCATGCGCATGGTCTCGGCCTTCGGGCCGATGAAGGCAATGCCGGCGGCCTCGCAGGCGTCCACGAACTCCGGGTTCTCCGAGAGCAGGCCATAGCCGGGGTGGATCGCGTCGGCGCCCGCCATGCGCGCCACGCGGATGATCTCGGGGATGGAGAGATAGGCCGCCACCGGGCCGAGCCCCTCGCCGATGCGGTAGGCCTCGTCCGCCTTGAAGCGGTGCAGGCCCAGCTTGTCCTCCTCCGCGTAGACCGCGACTGTCCGCTTTCCCAGCTCGTTGGCTGCCCGCATCACGCGGATGGCGATTTCGCCGCGGTTGGCGACCAGGATCTTCCTGAAGCTGCGCATCGTCTTCCTATCCCTTTGGTCTTGTTCGATCTGCGTTGCGGCACCGCCGAGGGGGCTGCCGCAACGCACAATGAATTCCCTGCGTCATTGCTGAGCCAAACGGCCCGGATGTCAAGGTGGCGGAAGGGGCCGGTGCACGGGTTGTCGCAGCGCGCCTGCCCTGTATCCTTGCCCGCACGGGCGCCCGGAGCGCCCCCCCAGGAGGAGGTGACGTGAAGCTGTTCAACCCGAAGACCCGCCTGACCGGGCAGCATAACCGGAAACTCTACGCGGCCTACGAGATCGCCTACACGGCGGTGGATTTCGCCGCGGCGCTGCTGTTTCTCATCGGCAGCATCCTGTTCTTCCGCGACTCGACCCAGACGGCCGGAACCTGGCTGTTCGTGGTCGGCTCGGTGTTCTTCGCGCTCAAGCCCTCCATCCGGCTGGCGCGGGAGGTGCATTACTGGCGGGCCGGAGACCTCGACACCCTGGCGCAGCGCGAGGAGGAATGAGCCCGCCTCAGCGCTTCACCGGCTTGAGCAGGGTCTCCGGCCGGTGCGCGCCGGCGGCGCGGAACAGCGAGAAGGTCTGGTTCACGTAGTTCACCGCGCCGGATACGTGGTCCACATGCGCCTGCAGTTCCGGCGTGCGCTCGGCCTCCACAAGCTGGACAGCGCGGTCCTGCGGCTCGGTCTCGAAGGTGCAGTAGAACCACGGCTCGCCCCGGCGCAGCACGATGTCCTTCTCCGGCTCGTGCCACTCGAAGGCCCACATCAGCGGCCGCGGCCAGAGGTGGATGGGAAAGCGCCCGCCGAAGATGGTGCCGGGAAGCTGCTCGCGGCGGTAGTGCATGAAGGCGGAGAGCTGGGTCATGTACACCGGCTCGTCGGCCAGGAACATGTAGGGCAGCGACACCTGGACGGTGGGCCGATCCTTGTAGCGCCACTCCGTCTCCGAGGTGACGTGGATGAGCTGGCCCAGCTTGGAGGAGCGCACCGGGCTCGCCTCGCCCAGCATGTTGCGGATCGCCGGCTTGCCCTCCTTCGAGCGGGTGAAGCGCAGGTGCATGTCGAACGGGCAGCGGATCAGGAAGTAGCGGCTCTCCATGTTGATCACCGCCGGGCAGCGCGAGGCGGATTTCGCATGGGTGCGGTTCATCTCCGCCGAGCGCACCCGCTCCGGCGGCTCATAGACCACGCCCCCCTTCGCATCGGCAAGCAGCCAGCCCACCTGCACAGGGCCGGAGCGGCGCGGTGCGGCGGCGGGCGTCTCGTTGAACCAGTCGGACAGGGCCACGGCGGCATTCCTCCAGTCAGGCGGTGAGGCGGTGAGGCGGTGAGGCGGTGAGGCGGTGAGGCGGTGAGGCGGTGAGGCGGTGAGGCGGTGAGAATAGGGCGGCCCGGGCCGGGCAGGCAAGGACATGCACGCGCAGCGTGCGGTATCGCACGCAGGGCCCGCGCTCCGTGCGGGCGGCGGAGACACATGCCCCCCTCCGGCCGCCGTCTCCCCCACGCCGGCCCCGGGAGAAGCCTTCGCCCCCGGAGCCCGGGCGGCAGCGCATGCCCCGCCCGCATCCGGCCTGCCGCGGTGCAGGTTTCCCGTCAGCGGCAGGGGCCCGGCCGGGCGCACCTCAGGCGGGTTCGAACTGCGGCAGGCAGGCGCGGATCTGCGCCACCACGCCGGCGCGGCCGGGGCCGGCCACGATGATCACCAGCCGGCTCTCGGGCGTGAGCCCCTCCGGCCAGGCCGGCAGGCGCGTGGGCGGGTGGCTCAGGTGCTGGACGGCGTGCACCACCACCGGCTGGTCCGGCGCGTCGGAGAGCGCCACCAGCCCCTTCAGCCGCAGCAGGTCGCGCCCGAGGCTGCGCTGCAGGATGTCCACCGTCATCTCGATCGCCCCCGGGGTGAGCGGCGTGCGGGCGCGGAAGCCGAAGGCGGTGATGTCGTCCCCATGCGCGCTGGTGTCATGGTGGTGGTGGGCGTGGGCCCGTGTGCCGACGCCCGTGCCCTGTGCATGGTCACCCTGTCTGTCGCCATGGCCCGGGCCGTGGGCGGGCCGGGAGTCCGCATCGTGATGGTGATGGTGAGGGCCCTGCGCATCCCGGGCGTCGCGCAGCCAGCCGGCCACGTCGGGCGGTTTCCCGGCCGGGTCGAAGGCGGCGAGGGAGAAGAGATCGGCCGCCGCCACCGCGCCGGCCCGGGCAAGGCGGGCGTTCGCATTCATCCCGTTCAGGCGGGCTTCCAGCCGGGCGAGGTCGGCGCGCGAGGCCGGGTCGGCGGCGAGGTCGGTCTTCGACAGCAGCACCAGATCGGCCACGCCGGCCTGCCGCCGGGCTTCCTCGAACCGGTCCAGCACGCTGTCGCCGTGCACCGCGTCGATCACGGTCACCACGCCGTTGAGCACGAAGCGGTTCAGGATGTCGTCGTCGATCATGAAGCCGGCCAGCACCGGCGCGGGGTCCGCGAGGCCGGTGGTCTCGATCACCACGCGCGAGAAGGCGGGGCCGGCGCCCTCCTCCGCCTCCCGGCGCAGGCGCAGCAGGGTGGCGCGCACGTCGCCCGAGACGGTGCAGCACAGGCAGCCGGTGGTCATCGCCATGGCGCGCGGGCTCTCCTCCGGGCTGCGGCTCACCAGCGCGCCGTCCAGCCCCACCTCGCCGAATTCGTTCACGATGACCGCGGTGTCGCCGAAGCCGGGCTCGGCCATCAGCCGGTTCAGCAGCGTGGTCTTGCCGGCGCCGAGAAAGCCGGTGACGATGGTGACGGGGATGCGCTCTGGCAGGTCGGGCATGGTCGGGTCTCCTCGGATGCGCGGGCACCCTAGCGGAGGCCGCACCGGGCGACAACGCCGCCCGGCCCGTCCGGCACCGGCCCTCGTCCCGTATACGCCCCGCCCCCGCTGTCGCTGACCGGTCCGCGCGCGCGACCTGCCCCGCCCGTCCGCTCTCCGCGCGCGCCACCGCCGCCTGCCCCCGCTCCACCCGTCGCCAGACATGCGGTCGGGCCTCCGGCCTGTCCGCCCCCCCGCGCGCGCCGCTGCCCGGGCGTCCGGCACCGGCCCTCGGCCCGGATGCGCGCCTGCCCCGCTGTCGCTGACCGGACTGGGCGCGCGACCTGCTCCGCCCGTCCGCACCCGCGCGCCACCGCTGCCTGTTGGCGCCTCGAGCATGGGCGGGCACGCGGGGCCTCCATGCCGCCTGCCTGTCACACGGTTCGGCGAGAGGGGGCCGCCGGGGGCCGGAGCGCGGGTTTGACACTCCGCCCCCGGCTACCTAACCTCCGCCGCGGGGCGACAGCCGCCCCGGTCCTCCAGCGCAGCGCAGAGCGAAGCCAGAGAGCCGGACAGTCCGCCGCACCCGGCGGGCGCGCGGCACCGGCTGCGCCACCGCTCCGGAGAACCGGCCCGGACCCCGCCCGGAAGACGACATCAAGGAGGGCATCGAGATGCTCAGCAAGACCGATTTCTACATCGACGGCGCCTGGGTGGCTCCGGCCGTCCCCGCCACGCTGGACGTGATCAACCCGGCCACCGAGGAGCCCTGCGCCGTGATCTCGCTCGGCTCCGCAGCGGACGCGGACCGCGCCGTGGCCGCGGCGAAGCGCGCCTTCCCGGCCTGGGCGCAGACTCCGCCCGCCGCGCGCCTCGCCCTGCTGCGCCGGCTGCGCGACATCTATGCCCGCCGCATCGACGAGGTGGCCGCGGCCATCAGCGCCGAGATGGGCGCGCCCATCCGCCTCGCCACCCAGGCGCAGGCCGGTGCCGGGCTGGCGCATCTCGACGCCTTCCTGCGCGTGCTGGAGGGCTTCACCTGGGAGCACCCGCTGCGCGAGGACGCCACGGGCGAGCATATCCTGATGGAGCCCATCGGCGTCTGCGGGCTGATCACGCCCTGGAACTGGCCGATGAACCAAGTGATGCTGAAGATCGCCCCCGCGCTCGGCGCCGGCTGCACCGTGGTGCTGAAACCCTCCGAGGTTGCCCCGCTCTCCTCCATGCTGGTGGCCGAGATGGTGCATGAGGCCGGCTTCCCGGCCGGGGTGTTCAACCTCGTGAACGGCGACGGGCCGGGCGTGGGCGCCGTGCTCTCCGCCCACCCGGACGTGGACATGATGTCGCTCACCGGCTCCACCCGCGCCGGCATCGCGGTGACGAAATCCGCCGCCGACACGGTGAAGCGCGTGTCGCTGGAGCTGGGCGGCAAGAGCCCGAACCTCGTCTTCGCCGATACGGACGTGGCCGCCGCCGTGCGCCGCGGCGTGGTGCAGTGCTTCAACAACACCGGCCAGTCCTGCAACGCGCCCACCCGCATGCTGGTGGAGCGCGGCATCTACGAGCAGGCGGTGGAGGTGGCCGCCGCCACCGCGAACGAGACCCTCGTGGGCGACCCCTCGGAGGACGGAAAGCACATCGGCCCGGTGGTGAGCGCGGCGCAGTTCGCGAAGATCCAGGGGCTGATCGAGGCCGGCATCGCCGAAGGCGCGCGGCTGGTTGCCGGCGGTCCGGGCCGGCCGGAGGGCTTCAACCGCGGCTATTACGTGCGGCCCACGGTCTTCGCCGACGTGACCAACGAGATGACCATCGCGCGGGAGGAGATCTTCGGCCCGGTGCTGGCGCTCATCCCGTTCGAGAGCGAGGAGGAGGCGGTGGCGATCGCGAACGACACGGTCTACGGCCTGTCCGCCTACGTGCAGACCGGCGACGCCGAGCGCGCGCGCCGCGTCTCGCGCCGGCTGCGCGCCGGCATGGTGCACCTGAACGGGGCGGCCCGCGCCTCCGGCGCGCCCTTCGGCGGCTACAAGCAGTCCGGCAACGGGCGCGAGGGCGGCACCTGGGGGCTGGAAGACTTCCTCGAGGTGAAGTCCGTCGCGGGCTGGATCGCCGCCGAGTAACCCGGGCCGGCAGCGGGGTCCCCCCGGCCCCGCTGCGCCCCGTCCGGACGGGACGGCATCGCCCGGTCCCGCGCCGCGGATCCGCGCCGGGCAAGACGGCCCCCGGGCCCCCTGCGACGGCTTGCGTGCCGGGGGACATGCCCTCCCGTTGCGGGAGCCTCGTCCCGGCGAGAGCCCCTGGTCTCCCCCCGGTGCCAGCCCGGCAGGGGTGACATCCCCCTCTCCACACCGCCACCATGGACCGGGTTTCCCGGCGCATGCGGACCCTCGCGGCAAGCGGGGGCGCAGATCCGGCCCGGGCAGGGCATGCCGCGGACCCGAGTGCGCGCGCCCGGTCATACGCAGCCCCGGTTTTGCCCCTGCGACCCGCTGCGTGGGCGCTGGCGGCCATCCTCCGCTACGTCGCCCGGCCCGATCCGCAACCCCGTGCTCACGCTGATGACATCGGAGATGTCAGCCGCGCGCAAGGGCTGCGCAGACCGACCCTGAGCGTATCCCCGGCTCGCCGGATCCGCGCCGGCCCCGCCCCGCCACGCGAGCGACACTGCGGAGCGGAGCGCCGGGCGTCTCCCGATTGCGGCGGGCCGCAATCGCCGGGGGCGCGCGGCGCGCGCCGCCGGGCGCGGGGTCTCCCCGCGCGGAGACGCGTCCCCGGCCGTTGCGCTCCGGCTCGGCCGGGGGCCCGGCCCGGACGGTCAGCGCTCGGTCTGGTCGAAATCCCGCGGGCAGAAGCCCAGTTCGCGGCGGAACATCGCCGAAAAGGCGCTGGGGCTCTCGTAACCGAGGTCCAGCGCCACGGTGGTGACGGAAGAGCCCATCGCCAGCCGCCCCATCGCCTCCATCAGCAGCGCCTGCTGGCGCCATTGCGAGCAGCTCATGCCCAGTTCGCTCCGGAACAGCCGGGTGAGGGTGCGCCGGCTCACGTTGCCGATCCGCGCCAGGTCGTCCTTGCCCACCGCGATGCTCGGCTCGGCCAGAATGGCCTGGCAGATCCGGTAGAGCCGCCGGTCCCGCGGCATCGGCATCGACAGCTCGAGCCGGTTCGCGGTGCGCATCTCCTGCTTCACGAGGGTGATGATGGCGGCGAAATGCTCCGGCCCGGCGCCGGTCTCCTGCAGGCGCACGATCTCCTGCATCAGCACCTGCAGCAGGTCCGAGGCCTTGAACACCACGCAGTCCCGCGCCGCATCGAATTCCGCGTCCGGCCCCACGTACATGCTGCGCAACTTCACCGCGCCATGCACCCGGATCTGATGCATGGTGCCGGCCGGGATCCACAGCGCGTGCCGGGGCGGCACCACCTGGCTGCCGCGATCGGTCACCACCGTGAGCATGCCGGACAGCGCGCAGGAGAGCTGCCCCCGGGCGTGCATGTGCCGCGAGGACATCGCAGCGCCGGGATAGCGGGTCTCCAGGCCGATGAAGGGCTCGGGCAGCGCGTGGATCCGGCGCACCAGGGCGCAGGCCTCCTCGGCGCCGCCGGCGCGGAACCGCCCGGCCGTGGCGGCGGGTGGCCCCGCCCGGCGGTCCGCTGCGTCCGGAACCGTGCTGAGTTGCGTCTCGTGAATTCCCAAAGTCGTCACCCCGTCCGGAAGCCTCGCCCTCTGGGAAGGGTCGCACAACCGGCGCTGCAGTGCAAAAGCTTCGCTCCGCGCGCCCCATACGGCGCGCTTGCCTGCCCGGCCCACCGGCCGCGCCGTGACCGCCCACAGCATTCGCAGAGCCGGCAGGCGCACGTCCCCCCCGAGGACCCGAGGACCCGAGGACCCGAGGACCCGAGGACCCGAGGACCCGAGGACCCGAGGACCCGAGGACCCGAGGACCCGAGGACCCGAGGACCCGAGGACCCGAGGACCCGAGGACCCGAGGACCCGAGGACCCGAGGACCCGAGGACCCGAGGACCCGAGGACCCGAGGACCCGAGGACCCGAGGACCCGAGATCAGGCCCATGGCGGCCGGCCGGTGTCCACCCCCTTTTTCACGGCGCCGCGAGACCGCGCCGGGGTGGCGGCGCCGCGCCGGGCTCAGCGCGGGTCGATGGGGCGGACGGCGGGGGCGCGCGCCTCGATCACCGCGCCTGCCGAGAGCATCAGGTTCTCCTGGAAGCGCCCGGCGAGCAGCTGCACCCCGGTGGGCAAGCCGCCCTCCTCCCCGGTCGGCACCGCCAGCCCGGGCAGGCCGAGGATCGGCGGGGCGATCATCGGCGACAGTTCGGAGAACAGCGTCGGCAGGTCCGCATCCGGCTTCTGGTCATGGCCCAGCGGATAGGGGCGCTGCCAGCCCGAGGCGGTGAGCACCAGCGGCCAGTCCTCGAAGAAGGTGAGCCACTGGCGCAACAGCGTGCTGCGCCGGCCGAAGGCGGCGAGGAACTCCGCCCGCCCCAGCTCCGTCACCTTCCGCATCAGATACCCCGCGGAGTGGCGCACCCGGTCGTCCCCGTGGGTGACCAGCGTGTCGTAGAACCCGCCCAGGATCTCGTTGCCGAGGATCTGCACCCAGAGCTGCGCGGCCTCCTCCAGCGAAGGCGGGGCGACCTCCTCCACCTCGTAGCCCGCATCGGCCAGCCAGCCCGCGGCGCGGCGGATGGCAGCGGAGACCACCGGGTCCGTCGGGCCCGCCTCGGCCTCCGCCAGCACCGCCACCCGGCAGGGGCGGTGCACCGCCACGGGGTCGAAGGCGGGAGAGGGCGTCCACCACACGTCGCGCGGATCGCGCGGGGCCATCGCGGTCATCGACAGGCGGATGTCGGCCACCGAGCGGGCCAGCGGCCCCTGCACAGAGGACATCTGGCTCACGATCGGCCGCTCCGCCGTCTGGCTCGGGTTGAAGGCCGGGATCACCCCGGAGGTGGGCCGCAGCCCGAACAGGCCGCAGCAATAGGCGGGATAACGCACCGAGCCGCCGATGTCGTTGCCGTGCCCCATCGCGCCCACGCCCGCGGCGGTGGCCGAGGAGGCGCCGCCGGACGAGCCGCCGGGGGTCACGCCCGCGTTCCAGGGGTTGCGGGTCTCGCCATGCAGGTCGTTCTCGGTGAACCAGCGGTAGGAGAAGGCGGGGGTGTTGGTGCGCCCGAGGATCACCGCGCCCGCGGCACGCAGGTTGCGCACCACGGAGCCGTCGGCCGGGGCGATGTGGTCCTTCAGCGCCACGACACCGTTGGTCGTGGCGCGCCCGGCATAGTCCACGTTCACCTTCACGGTGACGGGCACGCCGTGCAGGGGCCCGAGCGGCGCGCCGGCGGCGCGGGCGGCATCGGCGGCGCGGGCCGCCTCCAGCGCGGCCTCGGGCAGCGGGTCCACCACCGCGTTCAGGGCGGGGTTCACCGCCTCCATGCGCGCCAGCGCGCTCAGCGTCGCCTCCTCCGAGGAGATCGCGCCGGCGGCGATCCCCGTGGCGAGGTCGCTCGCGGTCCAGCTCCAAAGATCGTCGCTCATTGCCCGTTCCCCTTTTCCGTTCACGTCCGATGCACCGCCACCTGCCGGACCCGCCGGCAGAACCCCCTCGCGCCGCGCGCCCCGGTCCGCCCCGGTCCGCCCCGGTCCGCCCCGCAGACAACCATTCGCGGGCGCGGGTGTCTATCCTCCGCAGCCCCCATCCGGGCCACCGGGAGCGCGCCCGCCCGCGGGCGCGACGGAGTGTGACCCCCTGTCCGCGCAACGCGCCCGCCCCGCTCGGGACGCCGCGCGGAAGGCGGCACGGCCAGGCCCCGCAGAGGGCCGTACGGAAAGCGCCCCGACCGCCCGCGGCGCGGTGGAGTGTGAGCCCCCTGTCCGCGCGGCCCGCCCGCGCCGCTCAGGACGTCGCGCGGAAGGCCGAATGGTCGTACCCCGGCAGAGGGCAACGCGGAAAGCGACACGGCCGCGCCGCGGCGGGGCTGCCGCCCGCAAACGGGCGGCGTGGATCATGCCGGGCGCGCCACCACCAAGGCTGTCGTGGCGCTGAGTCCCTCCTCCGCGGAGCGCGGCCGGAGCCTGCCCCTGGGGCGCGCGGGGCGGGGCGAAGGCGTTGCGCCCGACGGCCGTCCCCGGCGCGGGGCCGGTCCGGCGCGGCCGCTCAGGGCGTGGCGCGGGAGGCGAAGAAGGCGCGCCCCGGCACGGCGGCCAGCAGCTCGGCGGTGTATTCGGCCTTCGGCGCGTCGAACAGCTCGGCCGCGCCGCTCTGCTCCACGATCAGCCCGGTCTTCATCACGATGATACGGTCCGCGATCTCGCGCGCCACCCGCAGGTCATGGGTGATGAACATCATCGACAGGCCGAACTCCGACTTCAGCTCCGCCAGCAGGTCCAGCACCTGCGCCTGAACCGAGACGTCGAGGGCCGAGACGGCCTCGTCGGCGATCAGCAGCTCCGGCTCCAGCGCCAGGGCGCGGGCGATGCACACGCGCTGGCGCTGGCCGCCGGAGAATTCGTGCGGGTAGCGCCCGAAGGCGGTGGCGCCCAGGCCCACCCGGTCCAGCCAGCGCTTCGCCGTGGCCGTGGCATCTGCGCGCGAGGTGCCGAAGGCCATCGGGCCGCGCACGATGCTCTCGCCCACCTTCAGCCGGGGGTCGAGCGAGGCGTAGGGGTCCTGGAACACGATCTGGGCGCGGCGGCGGAATTGGCGCAGCGCCTCGCCGCGCATCAGCCTCACGTCCGCGCCCTTGTAGCGGATGGCACCGTCGTCGGCCTCGATCAGCCGCAGCACCATGCGCGCGAGGGTGGACTTGCCCGAGCCGCTCTCGCCCACCACGGCCAGCGTGTCGCCGCGGCGCAGGCGGAAGTCGAGCCCGCCGGCCGCGATCACCCGGCGCTCGGGGGCGAAGAAGCCCTGCTTCGTGACGAAGGTCTTCATCAGCCCGGCCACCTCGAGCAGCACCTCGCCGCGGCTCTCGGCATGGGCGGGGGCGCCGCGGCCCGGCACGGCGGCCAGCAGGTGGCGGGTGTACTCCTCCGCCGGCGTGTTGAGCACGGCGGCCGCCGGCCCCTGCTCCACCACGCGGCCGTAGCGCAGCACCACCACGCGGTCGGCGATATCGGCCACCACGCCGATGTCATGGGTGATGAACAGCACCCCCATGCCGCGCTCGGCCTGCAGCTTCTTGATCAGGTCGAGGATCTGGCGCTGGGTGGTGACGTCGAGCGCGGTGGTGGGCTCGTCGGCGATGAGCAGGCGCGGGTTGTTGGCCAGCGCCATGGCGATCATCACCCGCTGGCGCTGGCCGCCGGAAAGCTGGAAGGGAAAGGCGCGCACCGCCGATGCCGGGTCCGGCAGGCCCACGTCGGCGAAGAGCGCCACGGTGCGGGCCTTCGCGTCCCGCGCCTTCGGATCATGGGTGAGGATGGCCTCGGCCACCTGCTCGCCCACGCGCTTGAGCGGGTTGAGCGCGGTCAGCGGCTCCTGGAAGATCATCGAGATGCCGGCGCCGCGCAGGGCGCGCATCTCCGCCTCCGTGGCCGTCAGCAGGTCCCGGCCCTCGAACACCAGCTCGCCGCCGCCCGGGCGCACCTTGGGCGGCAGCAGGCCGAGGATGGCATGCGCCGTCATCGACTTGCCGGAGCCGCTCTCCCCCACGAGGCAGACGATCTCGTTCGCCGCGATGTCGAAGGACACCCCGTCCACCGCCCGGGGCCGGTCGGCGCCCGCGGGGAGGTCGAGCGCGAGATCTCGGATGGAGAGCAGGGTCATGAGCGCGAGATCCGGGGGTTGAGGGCATCGTTCAGGGCCTCGCCGACGAGGTTGATCGCCACCACGGTGATCAGGATGGCGAGGCCGGGGAACACGCTCATCCACCAGGCCTGGCGGATGACCGTGCGCCCGGCGCCCACCATGAAGCCCCAGGACATGTTGTTCGGGTCGCCCAACCCCATGAAGCTCAGCGCCGCCTCGATGAGGATGGCGGTGGCGATGGTGAGCGAGCCGGTGACGATGATCGGCGAGATCGCGTTCGGCAGCACGTGGCGCAGCACGATGGAGGCGGTGGACTGGCCCTGGCAGCGCGCGGCGGAGATGAACTCCCGCGTGGAGATGGTCATCACCTGCGCGCGGGTGAGGCGGGCCAGCGGCGGCCAGCTCACGATGCCGATGGCCATGATGATGGTCCAGAGCGTGGGGTTCAGGATCGCCACCAGCAGGATGGCGAGCACGAAGTTCGGGATGGTCTGGAAGATCTCGGTGAAGCGCATCACCAGCATGTCCACCCAGCCGCCGAAATAGCCGGCAATGCAGCCCAGCACCACGCCGATCAGCAGCGCCGCGAGGGTGGAGGCCACCCCGATCAGCAGCGAGACGCGGGCGCCATGCGCGATGCCCGAGGCGATGTCGCGGCCCAGCGTGTCCGAGCCCAGCAGCATGCCGTATTCGCCGGGGGCTGCGAAGGGCACGCCGGTGATCTCCCAGGGGGAGGCCGGGTAGAGCAGCGGCGCGAGCACGGCCAGCAGCACCATGAGCGTGAGCAGCACCAGCCCGATGACGCCGGACTTGCGGGTGAGGAAGGTCTTGAGCGTGTCGTTCATCTGTTCGGGTCCCTCAGCGCGCCGCGAGCCGCGGGTCGATCATCCGGTAGATCAGGTCGGTGAGCAGGTTCACCAGGATCACCAGCACCGACATCACCAGGAAGAGGCCCAGCAGCACCGGATAGTCGCGCTGCAGCACCGCGTCGTAGGTGAGGCGGCCGAGGCCGGGCCAGGCGAAGACCGTCTCCACCACCACGGCGCCGCCGATCATCGCGCCCGCCTGCAGGCCGGCGAAGGTGATCACCGGCAGCGAGGCGTTGCGCAGCATGTGCCGGCGCAGGATGCGCCCCTCGGTGAGGCCCTTGGCGCGGGCGGTCTTCACGTGGTCCTCATGGCTCACCTCGATGATGGAGGAGCGCATGAGCCGGGTGTAGACCGCCATGTAGATCGCCGCGAGCGAGACCGCCGGCAGCACCAGGTGCGCGGCGACATCGGTGATGTACCGCCAGGTGGAGAAGCTCTCGGAGCGGATGGAGACATAGCCGAAGGCCGGCAGCCAGCCGAGCTGGATGGAGAACACCAGCACCAGCATCAGCCCCAGCCAGAACACCGGCGTGGCGTAGAGCAGCAGCGCGCCCATCGAGATCAGCGTGTCCGACCAGCGCCCGGCCCGCCGCCCGGCCAGCGCGCCGAGGAAGATCCCCCCGGCGAGCGCCAGGGTGAACGCGGTGAGGGTGAGCAGCAGCGTGGGCCAGAGCCGCTCCAGGATCAGGTCCGCCACGTCGCGCCGCTGGCGGAAGGAGTAGCCCAGGTCGAACTGCACCACCTTGCCCAGGTAGGTGCCGAGCTGGACGATGTAGGGCTGGTCCAGCCCGTAATCGGCCCGCACCTGCGCGAGGAACTTCTCGTCCGTGGCGCCAGACTGCCCGGCCATCACCGAGGCCGGGTCCCCCGGCGCGGCATGCACCAGGATGAAGTTGATCGTCGCGATGACGAGGATGGTGGCGGCCAGCCCGGCCAGCCGCACACCGATGCGTCGTATCTGAAGCACGCCGTGATTATCCCGCGTATCTGGCAGAGGCGAAGTTGGCATTCACCCCGGTGGCCGAGACGATCAGGTCTTCCAGCCGGTTGTCGTAGATCGTCGGGAACTGGTTCTCGGTCAGCCAGGCCACCGGCACTTCCTCCACGAGCAGCTTCTGCACCTCGGAGTAGAGAGCCTGGCGCGTGTCGTCGGAGGTCGCCACCGCGGCCTCGGCGAACAGCCGGTCGACCTCGGGGTTGGAGTAGCCGGCGGTGTTGGTGAACATGACGCCCTTGCGGATGTTGGACGAGACATAGGTGCGGGCAACGCCCAGCGCCGGGTCACCGAACTGGTAGAGCATGTTGGTGGTGATGTCGAACTCCCAGTTCGACACGGAGGAGGCCCAGCCGGCCACGTCCGTGGAGATCAGGTTCACGTTGATGCCGCCCTGCGCCAACGCCTGGCGGATGAACTCCGCCGTGCGCACCCAGGTCTCGCCATAGGGCGGGACGGGGTAGTCAATGGTCACGCGGTTGCCGTCGGAACCGGGGGTGAGGCCCATCTCGTCGAGCAGGGCCGTGGCCTTCTCGATGGAGAGTTCATACTGCTTCACGTCGCCGTCGTAGAAACGGGTGGTGGAGGCGATGGGCCCGGTCGCCACCTTGGCGAGGCCGAAGAGGATGCGGTCGCGGATGAACTCGCGGTCGATCAGGTGCATCACCGCCTGGCGGAAGCGCTTGTCGTCCATCGGCTTGTTGCGGCAGTTGAATTCCAGCCAGGAGACGGGGGAGAAGAACTCGTAGCCCTGGGTGGTCATCGTCAGGTGCGGCAGGGCGGAGAGGCGCTCCACGTCGAAGGTCTCCACGTCGCCCCACTGGGCGAGCTGGGCCTCGCCGGTCTCCAGCGCCACGGAGCGGGAGGCGGCGTCCGGGATCACCCGGTAGTAGATCTCGGTGAGATGCGGCTCGCCCTCGCGGTAATACTCGTCGAAGGCCTGCAGGTGGATGTGGCTGCCGCGCACCCATTCGTTGAACTTGAACGGGCCGGTGCCGATGGGCGTCTGGTTGTGCTCGGAGTTGCGGTAGTCCTCGCCCTCGTAGAGGTGCCTGGGCACCATCGGGGCGGAGGAGGTCTCGAAGGCCAGCAGGAAGGGCGCGAACGGCTCCTTCAGCTTGAACACCACGGTGTAGTCGTCCGGCGCGGTGATGCTCTCGCAGCGCTCGAAGGTGGCACGGGCGCGCGGGTGCACTTCCTTCAGGAAATCGTCGCAGGTGAACACCACATCGGCGGCGGTGAAGGGCGCGCCGTCATGCCACTTGGCGTTCCGCACCAGGTGGAAGGTGTAGGTGAGCCCGTCCTCGGACATCTCCCAGCTCTCGGCCAGCTGCGGGCCGGGGGTCAGCTTCAGGTCGTAGCTCAGCAGGCTCTCGTAGATCTTGCCGCCCACCACGCCGGTGGGGGTCTGCTGGTTGAGGGCAAGCTGCAGGATCGGCGGCTCCGGCTGGATGATGGCGGTGAGCCCGCCCTCGGCGGCCTGGGCGAAGGCGGGGCGGCCAAGACCGGCCCCGCTGACGGCAACCGCGCCGGACATGAACAGCAGGTGATTGAATTCGCGGCGATTCATGGCAGATCCTCACTGGATGGGGGAACGGTGACTTCGCCATGAATGCTAGGGGCCGTCAATGGCCCGGTCTCATGAGTAGGGGCCATTCACCATCGTGCAGGGGTCAGCCGGTGGGGTCCGTGCGCGAGACCATGCGGAAGCGCGCCCCCGGATGCGCCAGCCGCGCCCAGGTGATGGTGGCCTGCGCCGACCAGGTGCGCCGCTCCAGCACGAAGAGCGGCTCGCCGGCCTCCATGCCCAGCAGGCCGCGTTCTCCCGCGTCCGGCATCGCGGCCAGGAACACGTGCTCGGAACTGGACCAGGGCACCTCGCGCACCAGCCATTCGTTCGGCCCCTCGCGCTCGAAGGGCATGGCCCCGGCGGCGGGCACCTCGGAAAGGTTGATCCAGCGGGTCTCGAGCTGGTGCGGCAGCCCGTCGGCGAAATGCAGGCAGCGCAGGAACAGCACCGGTGCGCCGGCGGGAAGCTCCAGCCGCGCCGCGGCCTCCGGGCCCGCCCCCTCCGCGCGCCGCTCCAGCAGGTGGTAGCCGTAGCGGCCGCCCGCCCGCTCCACCTCCGCGCGCACCAGCGGGATCTCGAAGAAGGCGCCGCGCCAGTTGCGCCGGGCCACCCGGGTGCCGGCGCGGCGGCGCCGCTCCAGCAGCCCGGCCTCCGCCAGCTCGCGCAGCGCGCGGTTCACCGTGGAGCGGGCCGAGCCGTAGCGGGTGGCAAGGTCGACCTCGTTCGGGATCAGGTCTCCCGGGGCCCATTCGCGCGCCGAGATCCGCGCCAGGATATCCTCCTTGATGTCGCGGAAGCTCGCCATCACAGCGCGCCGGTGAGCGCCGTTATCGCCGCGCGGTAGTCATGCTCCACCTGGGTGCGCGCCACGTGGCGGCCGGCCACCACGCAGTGCCGCCCGGCGGACCAGAGATCGGCCACCGAGGTGTCCGGCGCGGCGAAGATCCAGCCGTCGAGGAATTGCTGCGGCGTCAGCCCGGCCAGGGCGAGGGCGCCGGCATCCAGCGCCATCACGTCGGCCAGCCGGCCGGGAGCCAGCGCGCCGGCCTCCCGGTCCAACGCCCGGGCGGAGCCGGCGCAGGCGCGCAGGAACAGGGTCTCGCCCACCGAGCCGCCGCCCGCGGGCGCCATCACGTTGCGCGCCCGGTCGCGCAGGCGCTGGCTGTATTCCAGCGCGCGCAGCTCCTGGCCGAGGCTGATGCGGATGTTGGAATCGCTGCCCAGCCCCAGCGCGCCCCCGGCCGCGAGGAAGCGCGGACCGTCGAAGATGCCGTCGCCCAGGTTCGCCTCCGTCACCGGGCAGAGGCCGGCCACGGCGCCGGAGCGGGCCAGCGCCTCGGTCTCCTCGGGGCGCATCTGGGTGCAGTGGATGAGGCACCAGCGCTCGGAGAGCCCGGCATTGTCCAGCAGCCATTGCACCGGGCGCGCGCCCAGCCAGGCCTCGATCTCCTCCACCTCGCGCTCCTGCTCGGCGGCGTGGATGTGGATCGGCCCGGGCGAGGAGAGATGCGCGAAGACATCCGGCGTGACCGCGCGCAGCGAATGCGGCGCCACGCCGATGCGCGTGTCCCCCGGCATGCCCTCGAGGTCCAGCGCCATCATCAGCCGGGAGAAGCGCTCCATGTCGTTGCCGAAGCGCTTCTGCCCGCCCTCCAGCGGCTGCGCCCCCGCCCCGCCGTGGCTGTAGAGCACCGGCAGGTGGGTGAGGCCGATGCCGGTGTCGCGCGCCGCGGCGAAGATGCGCCGCGAGGTCTCGGCAATGTCGTCATAGGGCGTGCCGCCGGGCTGGTGGTGCAGGTAGTGGAACTCCGCCACCGCGGCGAAGCCCGCCTCCTGCATCTCCACGAAGGCCATGGCGGCGATGGCGCCGATCTGCTCCGGGCTCAGCAGGTCGAGGAAGCGGTACATCAGCACCCGCCAGGTCCAGAAACTGTCGCGCCCCGGGGCGCGGGCCTCGGTCATCCCCGCCATGGCGCGCTGGAAGGTATGGCTGTGCAGGTTCGAGGGCGCGGGCAGCAGGATGCGCGGCGGCGCCCCCTCCACCCCGGTGCGCACCGCGGCGATGGTGCCGTCCGGGTTGACGTCAAGCGCCACGTCGCGCGCCCAGCCCCCGGGCAGCAGCGCGTGGGTGCCGGTGATGAGCGTGGTGGAATGGGTCATGGCGGCCTCCTGCTGGCGATGGAGGCAAGTCTAGCGCGGCGCCGGGCTTCGGTAAATATGTGTAGACATAAAAACGCTCCTCTCCTACATTTTCCCAGACACCGCGACGACAACCCCGGGGGAACGCGCGCCGATGCCAGAGCCCAGTCCTGACCTGCTCCTCACCAACGCGACGCTTGCCACGCTGCAGCCGGGCCGGCCCTACGGGCTGGTGGAGGCCGGCGCCGTGGCCCTGCGCAGCGGGCGAATCGCCTGGGCGGGGCCGGCGGCGGAGATGCCGGCGGAGCATGCCGGGCTGCCCCGGCGAGACCTCGGGCAGCGGCTGCTCACGCCCGGGCTGATCGACTGCCACACCCATATCGTCTTCGGCGGAGACCGCGCGCGCGAGTTCGAGATGCGGCTGGAGGGCGCGAGCTACGAGGAGGTGGCGCGGGCCGGCGGCGGCATCGTCTCCTCCGTGCGCGCCACCCGGGCGGCCCCGGAAGAGGCGCTGATCGCCGCCGCCCTGCCCCGGCTGGACGCGCTGCTGGCCGAAGGGCTGACACTGATCGAGGTGAAATCCGGCTACGGGCTGGACCGGGAAACCGAGCTGCGCATGCTGCGCGCCGCCCGCGCGCTGGAGCGGCTGCGCCCGGTGCGGGTGGTGACCAGCTTCCTCGGCGCCCATGCAGTGCCGGCGGAGTACACGGGCCGCTCCGGCGCCTATCTCGAGGAGGTCTGCCTCCCCACGCTGCGCGCCGCCCATGCCGAGGGGCTGGTGGACGCGGTGGACGGGTTCTGCGAGGGCATCGCCTTCAGCCCGAAGGAAATCTCCCGTGTGTTCGACACGGCGCGTGCCCTCGGCCTGCCGGTCAAGCTCCATGCCGAGCAGCTTTCCGACCTCGGCGGGGCGGCGCTGGCGGCGGGCTACGGCGCGCTCTCGGCCGATCACCTGGAATATCTCGGGGCGGAGGGCGTGGCCGCCATGGCCCGGGCCGGCACCGTGGCCGTGCTGCTGCCCGGCGCGTTCTACACCCTGCGCGAGACGAAACTGCCCCCGGTGGCGGGCTTGCGCGCCGCCGGCGTGCCCATCGCGCTGGCGAGCGACTGCAACCCCGGCACCTCGCCACTCACCTCGCTGCTGCTCACGCTCAACATGGGCTGCACGCTGTTCCGCCTCACCCCGGAGGAGGCGCTGGCCGGCGTCACCCGCGAGGCGGCCCGGGCCCTCGGCATCGCCGATTGCGGCATGATCGCCCCCGGCATGCGCGCGGACCTGGCCGCCTGGGACGTGGCCCACCCGGCGGAACTCGCCTATCGTATCGGTTTCAACCCGCTGCACACGCGGTGGTTCGGAGGTCTGGAATGCAACTGACCCCTGGGGCGTTGCGCCTCGACACGCTCGCCCGGATCTACTTCGAGGAATGCGCCGTGGCGATCGACCCCGCCGCGAAACCGGCGGTGGACGCCGCCGTGGCCCGGGTGGCCGAGGCCGCCGCGGGCAGCGCTGCGGTCTACGGCGTGAACACCGGGTTCGGCAAGCTCGCCTCGGTCAAGATCGCCCCGGAGGACACGGCCACCCTGCAGCGCAACCTCATCCTGTCGCATTGCTCGGGCGTGGGCCCGGCCATTCCGCGCCGGGTGACCCGGCTGATGATGGCCCTGAAGATCGCCTCGCTCGGGCGCGGCGCCTCCGGCGTGCGCTGGCTGGTGATCGAGCGCATCGAGGCCATGCTGGCCAAGGGCGTCACCCCGGTGATCCCGGCGCAGGGCTCGGTGGGGGCCTCGGGCGACCTCGCGCCCCTCGCCCACATGACGGCGGTGCTGATCGGCGAGGGCGAGGCGGAGGTTCGCGGCCGGGTGCTGCCCGGGGCCGAGGCGCTGGCCGAAGCCGGCATCGCCCCGGTGGAGCTGGGCCCGAAGGAGGGGCTGGGCCTGATCAACGGCACGCAGTTCTCCACCGCCTTCGCGCTGGCCGGGCTGTTCGAGGGCTGGCGGTGCGCGGAAGGCGCACTGGTCGCCTCCGCCCTCTCGACCGACGCGATCATGGGCTCCACCGCACCGCTGGAGCCGGAGATCCACGCCCTGCGCGGCCACCGCGGCCAGGCCGAGACCGCCGCCTTCCTGCGCGCCCTGCTCGACGGCTCGGAGATCCGCGAGAGCCACCGCGAGGGCGACGCCCGCGTGCAGGACCCCTATTGCATCCGCTGCCAGCCGCAGGTGACCGGGGCCGCGATGGACCTGATGCGCCAGGCCGCCGCCACGCTGGAGATCGAGGCGAACGCGGTGACCGACAACCCGCTGGTGATCTCCGGCGCCATCGTCTCGGGGGGCAATTTCCACGCCGAGCCGGTGGCCTTCGCCGCGGACATCATCGCGCTGGCGCTGGCGGAGATCGGCGCCATCTCGCAACGCCGCATCGCGCTGATGGTCGATCCGACGCTGAGCCACGACCTGCCGCCCTTCCTCACCCCCGCGCCGGGGCTGAACTCCGGGCTGATGATCGCCGAGGTCACCTCCGCCGCGCTGATGAGCGAGAACAAGCAGCGCGCCAACCCCTGCTCGACCGACAGCACCCCCACATCCGCCAACCAGGAGGACCATGTCTCCATGGCCGCCCATGGCGCGCGGCGGCTGATGGACATGGCCGACAATCTGGGCCGCATCGTGGGGATCGAGCTGATCTGCGGCGCGCAGGGCATCGGCTTTCGCGCCCCGCTGGAAACCTCGGCCCCTCTGCAGGCGGTGATCGCGCGCCTGCGCCGCGAGGTGCCGCCGCTGCAGGAGGACCGCTACCTCGCCCCGGACCTGGAGGCCGCCGCGGCCCTCATCCGCTCCGGCGCGGCCGCCGCCGCCTCCGGCCTCTCCGTTCCGCCGCTCGGCGCCTGAGCCAGATAGGACCCCGTGACATGACCGACCCTCGCCACAACCTGCGCGACATATTCCCCCCCACAGGCCCGGAGATCAGCGCGAAAAGCTGGCTCACCGAGGCGCCGATGCGGATGCTGATGAACAACCTCCACCCCGACGTGGCGGAGAACCCGCATGAGCTGGTGGTCTATGGCGGCATCGGCCGGGCGGCGCGCACCTGGGAGGATTTCGACCGGATCGTCGCCAGCCTGAAGAGCCTGGAGGCGGACGAGACCCTGCTCGTGCAGTCCGGCAAGCCGGTGGGCATCTTCCGCACCCATGAGAACGCGCCGCGGGTGCTGATCGCCAATTCCAACCTCGTGCCGCACTGGGCCACCTGGGAGCATTTCAACGAGCTCGATCGCAAGGGGCTGATGATGTACGGCCAGATGACGGCCGGGTCGTGGATCTACATCGGCACGCAGGGCATCGTGCAGGGCACGTTCGAAACCTTCGCGGAGGCCGGGCGCCAGCATTACGGCGGCGATCTCACGGGCCGCTGGGTGCTCACCGGGGGCCTCGGCGGCATGGGCGGCGCGCAGCCGCTGGCCGCGGTGATGGCCGGGGCCTGCTGCCTCGCGGTGGAATGCGACCAGACCCGCATCGATTTCCGCCTGCGCACCCGCTACGTGGACGAGAGAGCCACCAGCCTGGACGAGGCACTGGAGATGATCGCGCGCTGGACCGCGGCGGGCGAGGCGAAATCCGTCGGCCTGCTGGGCAATGCGGCGGATGTCTTTCCCGAGCTGGTGGCGCGCGGTGTGCGCCCCGACATCGTGACCGACCAGACCTCCGCCCATGACCCGGTGAACGGCTACCTGCCGCAGGGCTGGACCCTGGGGAAATGGCGCGAGATGCGCGAGGCGGACCCGAAGGCGGTGAGCGCCGCCGCCAAGGCCTCGATGCGCGTGCAGGTGAAGGCGATGCTCGACTTCCACCGCGCCGGCGTGCCCACGGTCGATTACGGCAACAACATCCGGCAGATGGCGCTGGACGAGGGGCTGGAGGACGCCTTCGCCTTCCCCGGCTTCGTGCCGGCCTATATCCGGCCGCTGTTCTGCCGCGGCATCGGGCCGTTCCGCTGGTGCGCGCTGTCGGGAGACCCGGAGGACATCTACCGCACCGACGCGAAGGTGAAGGAGATCCTGCCCGACAACGCCCCCCTGCACCGCTGGCTCGACATGGCGCGCGAGCGCATCGCCTTCCAGGGCCTGCCGGCGCGCATCTGCTGGGTGGGCTTGGGCGACCGCCACCGCCTCGGCCTCGCCTTCAACGAGATGGTGGCGCGCGGCGAGCTGAAGGCCCCGGTGGTGATCGGGCGCGACCATCTCGACAGCGGCTCCGTCGCCAGCCCGAACCGCGAGACGGAGGCGATGCGCGACGGCTCGGACGCGGTGTCGGACTGGCCGCTGCTCAACGCCCTGCTCAACACCGCCTCCGGCGCGACCTGGGTCAGCCTGCATCACGGCGGCGGCGTGGGCATGGGGTTCTCCCAGCATGCCGGCATGGTGGTGGTGGCCGACGGCACGCCCGAGGCCGCGGCCCGGCTGGAGCGCGTGCTGTGGAACGACCCGGCCACCGGCGTGATGCGCCATGCCGATGCCGGCTATGACACCGCGCTGGACTGCGCCCGCGAGAAGGGCCTGCGCCTGCCCGGCATCCTCGGCACCTGAGGCCGCGTGCCGGGACGGGCCCCGAGCCTGCACCGCCCGTGCCCCGGGCCCGCCCGGACTGCGGGGCGGCCCCCGCTTCGGGCAAGGCCGGACCGCCGGCCGCCCCTGCTCCGGTCCCGACCCGGAGCCACTGCCGCCCGCCGCCCCGCGCCGGGCAGAGACGCCCCGGCTCCACCGCCGGGGCGGCGCGGCGCCGGCCCCGGCGCCGGAGAGGAAAAAACTACCTGACAGGAAGGACCACCCATGCATTACGCTCCGGCCTCCGAGGCCTGCCCGCTGCCGTTCTCGCCCTTCAAGGCCTGCACCGTGCCCCGCCCGATCGGCTGGCTGTCGACCGTCTCCGCCGATGGCCGGGCCAACCTGGCGCCCTACAGCCAATGGCAGAACCTCACCTTCGACCCGCCCATGGTGATGTTCGCCGCCAATCTCTATGCCGACGGCCGCCGCAAGGACACGGTGCTGAACGCTGAGGAAACCGGCTGGTTCGTGTGGAACATGGCGACCTATGACCTGCGCGAGGCGGTGAACCGCTCCGCCGAGGACCTGCCGCGCGGGGTGGACGAGTTCGAGCGTGCCGGGGTCACCAAGGCCGCCTGTGTGGACGCGCCCGGCCCGCGCGTGGCCGAGAGCCCGTGCCATTTCGAATGCCGCTACATGCAGACCCACCGGCTGGAGGGGCGCAGCGCGCTCGGCACGGTGGACGTGGTCTATGGCGAGGTGATGCGCATTCACGTGGCGGACCGGGTGATCACCCCCGATGGCAAGATCGACATTCCCGCCATCCGGCCGCTCGCCCGCATGGGCTACTACGATTACACCTCGGTCACCGAGACCTTCGAGATGCGCATTCCCGGTTCCACCGCCGCGGCCGGCCAGGGGCTGGAGGGGCGCGTGAAGGTGTGATCGCGCAGGCAGAAAGGGGCGCCCCCGGTGGGAGGCGCCCCTGTCGTCATCGGGTAGCGGCGGGCGGGATACGCCCCGCCGCGGCGGATCAGTTGCGGCTCGACCACTCGTCGATGCGCTTCTCCGCCTCTTCCTTGGCGATGCCGTACTTCTCCTGGAGAATGCCGGCGAGCTTGGTCTGATCGCCTTCGATCTTCGCCACGTCATCGTCGGTCAGCTCGCCCCACTCGCGCTGCAGAGTGCCGCTGAGCTGCTTCCAGTTGCCTTTGATCTGGTCCATGTTCATGTTCGTTTTCCTTCCATGAGGGCAGTCGCCGAAACAATGCCCGGGCAGGCGGCCCGGTTCCCGTTGCGGACCCGATAAAATTTTCGGAACCATTCGCGCCTTGGAACGTTGCCTTGGCTGGCACGCCTGAAACGGACGGGTGCAGCCGACGGGCCGGGCAGCCCGCGTGGGGCAGGCACCCTTCCCCACCCGCAGGACCCCAGACCGGCCCGCGCGCACCGGGACGACACGTCTCCGGCGGCGCGGACAGGGCCGGTCGCCCGCGCCCCGCGCACCGGGGAGCGGCCAGCCAGAACGGCCCGGACCGGCCCGCACCGGGCGTTCCGGGTGACTACCAGCACGGTCGGAGCCATCCATTCCGGATGCGCCGGAAAAACACCAACGGGTTGCGGCGGGGAGCCAGGCAAAGATGAAATATCTCGCGAGGCTGATGGACCAGGCGCCTGTCGGCATCTTCATCATTGCCCTGCTCGCCACCCTGCAGGTGGCGCAGGAGGTCTTCGCCCCGATCATGCTGGCGATCATGGTCGGCATCGTGCTCAGCCCGCTGGCGGACTGGCTGCGCAAGCGCCACCTGTCGGACGCGGCGGTGGCGCTGATCCTGCTCGTCGCCGGCCTCGGCTTCCTCGCCCTGCTGCTCGGCGCGCTCGCCACCCCGGTGAGCGAACTGGTGGAGCAGTGGCCCTCGATCTGGAGCCGGCTGCAGCTCGTGCTGATCGACGTGCGCTCGGCGCTCTCCTCGCTGCAGACGGTGCAGGAGCGCCTGACCGCCGCGATGAAGGACGAAAGCCAGATGACCGTCCAGCTCGACGGCGGCGGCGGCGTGGGTTTCGCGCTCACCTATGCCCCGGCGCTGGTGGCCCAGACGCTGGTGTTCGTGGGCGCGCTGTTCTTCTTCCTGCTCACCCGCAAGTCCATCTACAACACCATCGCCCAGATGGGCCGCACGAAGGAGGAGCGGGTGCATCTCGCCGAGATCCTCGCCGATGCGGAGGGGCGGGTGTCACGCTATTTCCTGTCGATCTCGGTGATCAACGCCATCCTGGGCACCATGGTGGCGCTGGTGATGTTCCTGCTGGGCATGCCCTTCGCCATGGTCTGGGGGCTGGTGGCGGCGGTGATGAACTACGTGCTCTACCTCGGGCCGGCGCTGTTCACCGGCATGCTGCTGATCGGCGGGGTCATCCATTTCACCGGGCTCTACGCGCTGCTGCCGGCGGCGAGCTTCCTGTGCCTGAACATGCTGGAGGGCCAGTTCATCACCCCCGCCATCATCGGGCGCACGATGACGGTGAACCCGCTGCTGGTGTTCATCTCGCTGGTGTTCTGGATCTGGCTCTGGGGGCCGATCGGCGGAATCATCTCCATCCCGCTCCTGCTGGTGATCACCGCGCTCGTCTCGGCCGGCGAGCGGCGGCGCCACCTGCCGGAACCGATGGTCGAGGAGGCCTGAGGCGGCCCCGGTCTCCGCCCGCCCGGAACGCCCGGGGCCGGATGGCGGCGCCCCCGATGACGGCGAAACCCGCACCGCCCTGTCCGCGCTTCGCGACTGCAGGCCCGCGGGATCAGGAGAGTGCGGGGCCGCCGAGGGCCGTCACACCTTTCCCGGGCGGGCGTGGCGCGGGGCGGCATAGGTGAAGCCCAGCGCGTGGCCGGTGTCACGCCCCAGGAGCGGGCCGCCGCAGACCATGCGCGGCCCCAGGATGCCCAGCCCGGCCAGCCGCGCCACCCGTGCCGCCACGGTCGGGTCGTCCTCATCCTCCACCAGCACCACCAGCCGCTCCAGCCCCAGCAGGCCCAGGATGGTCGGCAGCGCCGCCGGGCGCGCCGCCAGCAGCCCGTCGAGCACCGGCGCGGTGATCCACAGCCGGACGGGCGGGCAGGTGGCGGCCTCCGCCTCCCGCGCCAGCAGCGGCAAGGCCGGGTCCGCCCCCAGCAGCAAGCCGCAGACCGACGGGTCAGGCTCGGCCAGCAGCGACACCGGGCAACCGGGCACCGTGTCTCCTAGCAGCAGCCGGACGATGCCGATCTTCTCGCGCAGCACCCCGGTGGCGAGGGGCGTCTGGTCCCGGTGGGCGAACTGGGAGTCATTCATCGAGACTCATCCTCGCAAACAACGCGCGTGACAGCGCCCGGGCCTGGCCGGGCCGCCGCTCCACCATCGCGGCGAGCGCCTGGCGGACCATCGACAGGCTGCCGATCGTCTGCCCCCGCGACCAGGGCCAGGACATGGACCCCGTGCGGAAACGATAGCGGAAAAGCGGCTCCGGCACCATCTCGGCCCGATACCCGGCCGCCGCGAAGCCCAGCCAGAACACCCAGTCGTCCGCCTCGCCGTTGCGGCGGGTGATGTCGAAGCCGACATCGCGCAGCGCCGCGGTCTCGATCAGCGCGGTCATCCGGTAGTCGTTGCGCAGCATGTGCAGGTGGTCGTGCTGCAGGTGGCGCAGGACGACCTCGTCGCTCTGCTGGAAATTGAAGCGCTGGGTGAGCACCGCGTTCGGCGTGTGCGCATTCGCGTTGTAGGCGGTGAGCACCCGGTCGATGTAGCGCGGGTCCAGGATGTCGTCGGCGTCAAGGAACAGCGACAGCCGGCTGTCCGCCCGGTCCAGCAACGTGGCGCGCGCCGCCAGCAGCCCGCCGTTGGGCTGGCGCAGCACCGTGCAGTCGGGAATGCGCATGCGGGCGTAGTCGAACCAGAACTGCGCCTCCTGCGGGGTGCCGTCATCGCAGATCAGCAGCCGGGGCACGCCGGCGGTCTGCTGCACCAGGCTCTCCACGGTTTCCATCAGCGCGCTGTCGGGGCGGTAGACCGGCATCAGCACTGTGATGTCCGCCAGGGTGGCCGGCCGGCGCACCTGAACCTGCACCTGGGTGTAGCGGCGCTTGGCGCGCAGGGCGGAGTCGTATTCCCGGGTCATCCGGGCGGCGATCCTGTCCGGGTCCAGCGCCTCGGCGTTCACCTGCTGCAGCTCGGCCACGACGGCCGGCGCATCGGCCGCCAGCCGCTCGAAGCCGCGGCCCATGCGGCCGAGATCGGAGAAGGTCTCGTCCTGCACGTGGTGCTGCAGCTGCGCGGGGAAGAACTCGGCCATCGGCGTGCCCTGGCGCACCACCGGCAGCAGGCCGTGGTCGATGCTCTCCACGCAGGCATAGGAGAAGGTCTCCGCCGAGCCGAAGCAGGGCGCGATCGCCCCCGGCTCCAGCAGGCCCAGCGCCTCCGGCCGGGCGAGCATGTCGGTGAAGGCCACCCGCTCGGCCAGCCGCGGCGACAGCCGGTTGCGCACGTAGGCCTCGATGTCGCGCTCGCGGAACGGCGTGTCGACCTTGCGGCCGATGAGCAGGACGCGCTCCAGCGGCAGCAGCTCGTCGATCACGTTGGCGAAGAGCACCAGCTTGTCGATGCCCTTGGAGAGCGAGATGCGCCCCATGTAGGTGATGGCGTTGCGCAGGGTGTCGGCCGGGGCGCTGCGCGCGAAGCGGTAGGGCTCGCGCACCAGGCTCACGTTGTCGGCGATGCCGTAGGAGGCCAGCCGGCGCACCGAGACCTGTGACGGCGCGATCACCAGGTCCGAGGCGCGCAGCTGCTGGCGCTCGCCGCTCAGGTCGTTCTGGGTGCCGATCTTCGGGCCGATCTGGTCGGCCTCGTAGAAATCCTCGATGAACCCGTGGTTGTAGGACACGCAGAGCAGGTCGCGGCGGTTCCTGCGGGTCTGCCAGTCCTGGAAGAAGCTGAGCGCGGGGGAGAGGAAGTCCGGCGCCTCCACCACGTCGATCCGCCATTCCCCCACCAGCCGCTCGATCTCCGGCGCCAGCACCTGCGCGGTGCACAGGTTGTGCTGGCCATAGGGAAACTTCGCCCTCAGCCGCTCCAGCGACAGCTCCAGCAGGCGCACGTTCTCCGGCGCGAAGGGCCAGGGGTCCTCCACCGGCCCGGGGTCGGTGAAATGCCATGACAGCAGGAACACCTCGTGGCCCTGCGCCCGCATGGCCTCGGCCATGTAGCCGATGTATGTGGCAATGCCCCCGGCCGGAAACAGCGGGGACTCGTTGGTCACGTACAGGATGCGCATCGGATCAGGCCGCGACCCCGTCCACCCGGAACGCGGAGATGGAGAACTCGTAGTCGCGCCGTTTGTTCACCGGAAGGTTGAATATCAGCCGGACCTCGTTCCCGGGCTCCGCCTCGGCCAGCGCCTCCAGCGCCGGTGCCGGCAGGCTCACCTCGAAGGGCAGCGGCGCGTCCAGCGCCGGCAGGCTCTGGATGCGGATGTTGCGGAACTGGCCCTCGGCATCGAAGATGCGCAGGGCGAGGACGAAATTGTCTCGCAGAATGTCCGTCGGCGCGGCCTGCGCCGGGTCGCCGAAGGCGGGCGCGCTGTCGCGGAAGCCGCAGACGAAGCGCAGCTTCACCGAGGCGAGGCCGCCGAGAGCCGCGGCGTCCAGCACGGTGGACACCGACACCCATTGCGACATCTCCTCCCCGCGGAACCACGGCGCCACCACCAGGCAGGACGAGGCGCCCCCAGTCTGCGGCAGCCCCGGGAAGGAGACCGCGCGCAGCGCGCAGCCGTTGCCCTCGACCTTGTCGTAGGATACCCAGATGCCCTCGCCGAAGCGGTGGTTGGGCGGGCATTCACGCGGGTCGAACCCGGCATCGGAGGTGAGGAAGCTCTCCAGCGCGGAGGGCACGTGGCGCGACCGCCAGCGGGTCTGAAGCTGGCCCTCGGCCTCCGCGATCCGGATGTCCATCGCGTGCCGCATCGACGAGATCGCCTTCTCCAGCAGGAAAACCTGGTTGCGAATGTCGACGGGGTCGATCCTTGTTGCGCTCATCGCACAGCCTCCCGTGGTCTGCCAAAAACTTTCGCTGGGGCGGGCAGAGTGTCCCGCGCCGGGCTAGAATACCTCAGGTCACAGCAATATGTCCGGACCGTGAATGTCAAGGCCGCCCCCCCTGCGGGCGCCGGGCGACGGGCCCCTGCACCGCCCGGACCCGTGGGAAGGGGCCGTCGGCCGCGCTTCGCCGACCGGCGCGCACCCGTCGTAGTTCGAGCGCCCGCTCCGCGGCCTCTCCGTTGCGCTTGGCCCGGGACTGGCGGCGGCGCGGTTCCGCGCCGATCCCAGGCACCCTGCCAGCCGGATTTCACGCGCCCTGCCAGCCGGATCCCGCGCCTCCGACCGCCTGGAACACGTGCTGCGTCCCAGGCCTCCGCACGGCGCCCGAGACCCACGGACGCCGCCCCTTCGGCGCGCCCGCCAGCGGTGCGCAGCCCGGCGGATCGGTGCCGCTTCCACAGCCGTCCGGATTGCCCGCCCCCGCCGCGCCGCCCCCGCCATCCCGCCGCGCCGGCCCCGACACCCCGCCCGTCCGGAGCGCCTGCTGCGCAGCGCGCCGCCCTTGCGCCGCGCGCCGGGCCGGTCCCGCCCGGAGCGCCCCGGGCGAGACGCTTGACCGCCCGCGCCGCGCGGGCGAGAAGGCGACATGAAAACCTACATCGACACAGATCCGGGCCTCGACGACGCCCTCGCCATTCTCGCGGCGCTGCGGGCACTCGAGCTCGACGTGCGGGGCATCACCACCGTGGCCGGGAACATCGGCCTGCCGCTGACCACGCGCAATGCGGGCAGCCTCGTGGCCCTTGCGGGGCGCGAGGGCCTGCCCGTGGTGCCCGGCGCCCCCGGCCCGCTGGCGCGCGCCGCGATCGATGCCTCCGAGATCCACGGCAATGACGGGCTTGGCGCCGTCACCCTGCCGGAGCCGACGGAGGCGCCGCTCGACATTCCCGCGGCGGACTGGCTGGGCACACAGGTGAGCGAGGATGCCCAGATCCTCGCGCTCGGCCCCCTCACCAACATCGCCCAGATGCTGCGCAGCCACCCCAATGCCCGGCCGGACCGGATCATCGCCATGGGCGGCGCGATCCGCGAGCCGGGGAATTCCGGCCCGAAGGCCGAGTTCAACATCGCCGCGGACCCGGAAGCCGCGGCGGAGGTCTTCGCCTCCGGCATCCCGCTGGTGCTGATCCCGCTCGACGTGACGCGGCGCGTGCGCGCCTCGGCGGGCTGGGTGGCGGGCCTGTCCGACGGGCCGGTGGCGCGGGCGGCGGCGGAGCTGGTCTCCGCCTTCTTCCAGCGCGGCGCCGGGATGGACCCCACGGTGACCCGCCCGCTGCACGACCCCTGCGTGACGATCTACGCCCTCGCGCCCGAGTTGTTCCGCGGCGAGCGCATGCGCCTGACCGTGGATCTCTCGCATGACGGCGACACCGGCGCGCTCACGGCCGTGCCCGATCCGTCCAGCCCCATCGAGGTGCTGATGGAGGTCGACGCCCCCGGCGTCCTCGCCGCCCTCGCCGGCCACCTGAGCGACTGAAGCTGAGGGCTGAGGGCTGAGGGCTGAGGGCTGAGGGCTGAGGGCTGAGGGCTGAGGGCTGAGGGCTGAGGGCTGAGGGCTGAGGGCTGAGGGCTGAGGGCTGAGGGCTGAGGGCTGAGGGCTGAGGGCTGAGGGCTGAGGGCTGAGGGCTGAGGGTCGCCGCCCCGGAGGCAAGACGCAACCCATTTCGACCCCCGGTCACCCGGCGCGCCGGCGCCGGCCCGGATGCGGCCCTTCGGGGGAATTCGCGGCACGGCGCGTCCCCTGCCGGCACCGTCCGGGCAGCCGGCGCCCCGGGACGCGCCGCGCGCGCCGCGGCCCCCCGGGCCGCGCGTTCAGCGGGCGAGTTCGGCCCGCACCACCTCTTCCCAGAAGCGCACGCCGGCCGGGATGGCCGCGTCGTTGAAGTCATAGCGGCCGTTGTGGTGCAGGGCGCCTTCCTCGGCCGGGCCGTTGCCAAGCCAGACATAGGCGCCCGGCACCCGGGTGGAGAATTCGGCGAAATCGTCCCCCGCTGTCGAGGGCGGAAAGGCCGTCACCACGCCCTCCGGGCCGAGCGCCTTCGCGATGGCGGCGCGGGCGACCCCGGTGCAGGCCGCATCGTTCACCACCGGCGGGATGCGGCGGCGGAAGCCGTAGTCGGCGCGGATGCCGAAGGAGGCCGCGACGCCCTGCGCCAGTCGGCCGATCTCCTCCTCCAGCAGGTCGCGCACGGCGGCGGAATAGGCCCGCGCCGTGCCGCCCACCCGCACCGTCTCCGGGATCACGTTCAGCGCGGCGAACTCCCCGGCGGACACCGCGCAGGCGCTCACCACCGCCGGCTCCAGCGGGTCGACGCGCCGGGCCGTGACGGTGGCAAGCTGGGTGAGGAAATGCCCCGCCGCGGTCACCGCGTCGCGGCCCTGATGCGGCTTGGCGCCGTGGCTGCCCTGCCCCGTGAACGCCACCTCCCAGCTGTCGGAGGAGGCAAGCTGCGGCCCGGGCACCGCGGCGATCCGGTCCACCGCCAGCCCCGGCATGTTGTGCAGCCCGTAGGCGGCATCCACCGGGAACTGCTCGAAGAACCCGTCGGCAATCATCGCCTTCGCGCCGCCGCGCCCCTCCTCGGCGGGCTGGAACACGAAATGCACCGTGCCGGAGAAATCCCGCGCGCGGGCCAGCCGCTCCGCCGCGCCCAGCAGCATGGTGGTGTGCCCGTCATGCCCGCAGGCGTGCATCTTGCCGGGCACCGTGGAGGCATAGGGCGGCGTGCCGATCTCCGGCATGGCGAGCGCGTCCATGTCCGCGCGCAGCGCCACCGCGCGGCCCGGCCCGGTGGTGAGCGTGCCCACCACCCCGGTGCGCCCCAGCCCCCGTGTCACCGTGATGCCGGCGGCGGCGAGGCGCCCGGCCACGATGCCCGCCGTGCGCTCCTCCTCGAAGCCCAGCTCCGGGTGGGCATGCAGGTCGCGGCGCAGCGCGGTGAGGCGGGCGCATTCGTCTTCGGTGAGGGTCGCGGTCATGGTCGGGTCCAGTTCAGCATGCGGGCAGGCCCCGCCGGCGGCGGGACACCGGGCCGGACCATCCCCCCTCGCCGCCCGGATGGCAAGCCCCCGGCCACCGGAAAGGCACGCCGCCGGGGCCAGGGGGGCGGAGGCCCGGGCCGGGCCTTCGCCATGCCCGCTGCGCTGCGGGGGCCGCAGGCCCCCTCGGCAAGGCGGGCATCCCCCCGCCGGGCGCCCCGGCCGCTCACTGGAACCCCTCCGCCGGGTCTGGTACAAGGCCCCGACCCAGCGAGGAGACCGCCCGTGACCGAGTTCGCCCCCCACGAGTTCTGGCAGCACATCTACGCACCCGGGCATTTCGACACGTCGGGAGACCATGACGGCCTGTTTCCGGCCGAGCTGCCGGACGGCCACCAGCTTGCCCTGCCGATCCGCGAGCTGCCCGGCGGCGAGGGGCTCGGCGTCGCCTCGCTCATCGTCACCCAGGCCAGTTTCGCGGTGGAGGAGGAGCTGATTGCCGCCATGGCCGGCCATGCCAGCGCGATGGGGGCCGAGCGCATCGTGGGCGTGCCCACCCTGGGCCTGCCGCTGGCGCATGGCGTGGCGCGTGCCCTCGGCCACCGGCGCTACGTGGCACTCGGCACCTCGCGGAAGTTCTGGTACGAGGAGCGCTATTCCGAGCCGATGTCCTCCATCACCAGCCCGGAGCAGCAGAAGCGGCTCTATGTCGACCCGCGCATGCTGCCGCTGCTGGCCGGCCGGCGGGTGGTGGTGGTCGATGACGTGGTCTCCAGCGGCCGCTCGCTCGCCGCCACGCTGCGGGTGCTGGCCCGCGCCGGCTGCATCCCCGTGGGCGTGACGGTGGCGATGATCCAGACCCGGCGCTGGGAGGAGACCGTCCACGCGGACTGGGCCGGCCCCGTCCGCGCCGCCTTCGAAACCCCGCTGCTGCGCAGAACCCCCGAAGGCCGCTGGCGCCCCGCCTGACCCCCCGCGCCCGGCTCCGCCCGCCTGCCGATCTTCCGTGCGGTGTGTCGCCCTGTCGCCCTGTCGCCCTGTCGCCCTGTCGCCCTGTCGCCCTGTCGCCCTGTCGCCCTGTCGCCCTGTCGCCCTGTCGCCCTGTCGCCCTGTCGCCCTGTCGCCCTGTCGCCCTGTCGCCCTGTCGCCCTGAAGGCGCTGCCAGCTCCGGATCTCGTCCGCAAGTGCCCGGCCCCCGGAGGGAGGCGCGGTTCGCCGGCAGGACGCACCGCCGGCGGGACGCGTCAGGCGGGGCGGGCGCCGGCCTCCAGCCCCCGTGCCACATCCGCCACTGCGCTCCGCAGCCAGGCGTGCAGGGGCGAGGCATGGGTGCGTTCCGTCCAGTACAGGCGGATCGGCAGTTCCGTCTCGAAGGGCGCGGGCCGCACGGTGAGCCCGGCGCAGGTGGCGCAGGCGAGGAGCGAGAGCGTGGTGGCGACGAGATCGGTGCCGCGGATGGTCTCGGCGATGGAGCCCGAGTTCGGCAGGTCCACCGCGATGGTGAGCCCGTGCCCCCGCGCCGCCAGCATGTCGAGGAACAGCGGCTTCCAGCCGCCGCCATAGCCGGTCACCACATGCCCGGCGGCGAGGTAGCCTTCCATGTCCAGCGCGCCGGGGCGGGCGGGGTCGGTCACGCAGACATAGCGGTCGGTGAGCAGGCGGGTGACGTAGAGCCCCTCCGCGTCGCGGGCGAGCGGGCTCATCAGCACATCGCAGGCGCCGCGGCGCAGCTGCTCGTGGCCGCTGGCCTGCGAGGGGATCACCCGCAGCCGCACGCCGGGCGCGTGGGCCCGCAGGTGGCGGATGAGCCCGGGCAGCACCAGCACCTGCTCGTAGTGGTTGCACGACACGGTCACCAGCGCCCGGGCGGTGGCGGGGTCGAAGGCGGCCGGGCGCACCAGCGCCTCGAACCCGTCGATCAGGTGCTCGGCCCCGGCCACGATCTCCTCGCAGCGCGCCGTGGGGCGAATGCCCCTGCCCTCGCGGGTGAACAGCGGGTCGGCGAAGACGCGGCGCAGCCGGTCCACCGTGTAGCTCACCGTGGACTGGTGCAGCCCCAGCGCCTCCGCGGCGCGGGAGAAGGAGCGCAGCTCCGCCACCGTCGCCAGCAGGCGCAGGGCGGCGAAATCCGTGGCGAGGTGGCCGGGTTCTGCATCGAATTTCTCCATGAGTCACATTGAGCGCATCGGATTGATCCGATCAAGCCCGGCGCGCAGGCTGGCGGAAACGGGCCGGAAGCGCTCGCCGCACAAAACATGGAGGACACCGCGATGGCGCAGACGCTGATCGCCGAGGACATCGACCTCGGGGCGCTCTGGGATGACCCCTACCCCACCTTCGCCCGGCTGCGCGCGGAGAACCCGGTGGCCTGGGTGCCGGCGGCGGGGCATTTCTTCCTCACCCGCTTCGACGATGTAGTGCATGCCGAGCGCAACGGCGAGATCTTCAACTCCACCGCGCCGGAGAGCCTGGTGCACCGGGTGATGGGCCATGCCTTCATCCGCAAGGACGGCGACGACCATGCCGCCGACCGCCGCCAGGTGATGCCGGCCTTCTCGCCCGCCGCGGTGAAGACGCGCTGGCGCGCCGCCTTCCAGACCATCGCGGATGACCTGCTGGACGGGCTGGAACCGCGCGGCGCGGGCGATCTCTTCACCGATTTCGCCGCGCCGATGGCCGCGCGCAGCCTGGTGGAGGTGACCGGCCTCGCCACCATCGCCTGGCAGGACATGGCGCGCTGGAGCCAGTGGATGATGGACGCGGTGGGCAACTACCACGGCGACCCCGCGCTCGCGGCCCGCGGGGCCGAGGCCACCGCCGGCATCGATGCCGCGATCGACGCGATGGTGCCCCGCCTCACCGCCGAGCCGGACGGCAGCGTGCTCTCGGTGCTGCTCTCCGCCGGCATGCCGATGGAGCTGATCCGCGCCAATGTGAAGGTGATCATCGGCGGCGGGCAGAACGAGCCGCGCGACGCCATCGCCGGCCTCGCCTGGGCGCTGCTGGCCGACCCCGCGCAGCGTGCGCTCGTGGCGGCGGATGCCGGGCTCTGGGGCCGGGCCTTCGAGGAATACATCCGCTGGATCTCGCCCATCGGCATGGTGCCGCGCACCGTCTCGCGCGAGACCGAGCTTTCCGGCGTGCGCCTGAAGCCGGGAGACCGGGTGGCGCTGCTCTTCGGCTCGGCCAACCGCGACGAGACGAAGTTCGACGCCCCGGAGCGTTTCGACCTCTCGCGCGAGAAGAGCCAGCACGTGGCCTTCGGCGCCGGGCCGCATTTCTGCGCCGGGGCCTGGGCGGCGCGCACCCAGGTGGCCGAGGTGGCGCTGCCCACGCTCTTCGCCCGGCTGCCGCGCCTGCGCCTCAACGGCCCGGTGCGCTGCGGCGGCTGGGTGTTCCGCGGCCCGCTCACCCTGCCCTGCGCCTGGGACTGAGCCGGCGCCCCGGCCGAGGCCCCGGGGCGGCGCCGGGCTCGTCACCTGGCTCCCCGCTGCCCCGGCCCCCGAGCCGGGGCCTCGCGCGCCGGCCGACGCGCCGGTCTCTTCACCCGGCCCTCGCTGCCCGGCCGCCGAACGGGGGCCTCGCCGGGCCTCAGCCGGCGCGATGACCGGAGACCTCGGCGCCCGCCTCCGGCTCCAGCCGCAGGAACTGGGCGGAGGCCGAGGCGGTGATGACGCCGATCAGCAGGAAGGCCACGGTGAAATCCCCCACCGCCGGCACGTCGCGTCCGGCGAGCGTCATGCACACCTCCAGCACCGCCCCGGCGATGGCCACGGCAAGCGCGATGGAGAGCTGCTGCGAGACGCTCATCAGCGCCGTGCCGTCGCCCGAGCGCTTCTCGTCGAGGTCGGAGAAGGCGAGCGCGTTCACCCCGGTGAAGAACAGCGAGCGGAAGAAGCCGCCGCCCAGCAGCATCGCCACCAGCAGCGCCACCGAGAGCTCCGGCCGGTAGAAGCCCAGCGGCGCGATCAGCAGCCCGCCCAGCAGGGCGGCGAGGATCAGCGTCTGCCGGAAGCCGAGCGCGCGCAGGATGGGCCGGGCGAGGAACTTCATCCCGATCGCCCCGCCGATGCCCATGCAGGTGATCAGCCCCGAGACGAAGGGCGAGAAGTTGAAGCCGAGCTGCAGCAGCAGCGGCATCAGGAAGGGCACCGCCCCAGTGCCGATGCGGAACAGGAAACCCGCGCGCAGCGCCACGCCGAACACCGGCGCGCGGATCATCGACAGGCGCAGGAGCGGGGCCTCCACCCGCCGCGCGTGGCGCAGGTAGGCGAGCACCGCCAGCACGCCGCCCGCCATCAGCGCGATGCCCACCGCCGGCGGCAACACCGGCAGCGAGATCACCGAGGAGCCGAAGACGATACCCGCGCAGGCGAGGCCGGAGAGCACGAAGCCGGTCCAGTCGAAGGTGATGTTCTCCATCCGCTCCACCTTCGGCAGGTAGAGCGTGGCCAGCACGATGCCGATCGCCCCGATGGGCAGGTTGATGAGGAAGATCCACTGCCAGTGCGCCCAGGTGGCGATGGCCCCGCCGATGGGCGGCCCCACCAGCGGCCCGATCAGCGCCGGGATGGTGAACCAGGCCATGGCGGTCACCAGCTCGGCCTTGGGCACCGAGCGCACCAGCAGGAGCCGGCCCACCGGCGTCATCATCGCGCCGCCCATGCCCTGCAGGAAGCGCGCCGCCACGAACCCCTCCAGCGAGCCGGCGAAGGCGCAGGCGACCGAGCCGAGCATGAACACGCCCAGCGCCGCGCGGAACACCTTGCGCGGCCCGATCCTGTCGGCCAGCCGGCCGGAGATGGGGATGAAGATCGCCAGTGCCACGTAGTAGCTGGTGAGGGCGAGCTTCAGCGCGATCGGGTTCGTGCCGATATCCGCCGCGATGGTGGGCAGGGCGGTGGAAAGAATCGTGCTGTCCATGTTTTCCATGAACAGGGCGACGGAAAGGACGATGGGAATGATGCGGTTCACGGGGTCAGACAATCCGTCGCGGGAGGCTCGGGGAAGCTATATACGTCGCCGCCGCCGGTTGCCAACCGCTCTTGCCCGCAAACGCGCCCCGCGCGGCCCGGCGCGAGGCGCGTCCGGCGCGCCGCACGCGCCACGCCCTTCCCTGCCAGCCCTGTCCTGTCGGCACAGTCCTGCCCACCCTGCCCGCCGGGATCAGCCCCACCCCGCGCGCCGCCTGCCGCGCACCGCGCCGGGCCGGTAGCGCCGACATATGGGCCGGATGCTGAAGGCCGGGCCGATGCGGCGCGAGGGACGCTCGCTCGTCACGCCCTCGATCACCTCGCAGGAGGAGGATGTCAGCCCCGACGCGCTCGACAGCACGGGAGTGTGATGGAGGGGATCCCGCTCGAGGCCATCCTCTGTCCGGCGGCGGTGCCGTCCGGCCCGCGCCGGGACCCGGCGAAGGGCCGCGGCAGGGGGGCCCCGGCGGTCGTCCCCGCCGGCGCAGGGCGCCCCGAAACGGAACCGGCGCCCCGACAGGCGGGACGCCGGCCCGGCATCGCGTCCGGAGAAGATGACGCCGATACGTAGATCAATGATTTTGTGTGAAACACTTGCAGCTATATGCGGCTTTACGCACACGCCTGGCTCTACTCACTAACACGTCCAGCAATACCACCCCACCTGGCAGGGTCCGGCCGAAGCCGATCCGATCTCGACATCGCTGGTCTCGCCGCTACCAATGGAGTAACTCTCGCATGATCTTTTCGAGGGTACTGTGCAATTGCGCACGTTCCGAGCATTGCGCAGGAACCCCGTGACGAAATAGGCTTGCCACACCTCGAAACCGCCGAACCGGGAGACACCTGCCATGGCCGAGCCGACAGGGCGGAAACTCTGGGGCCTGACCGTCCGGTTCAGGGAAGGATCGCTGCTGAGCATGCTCGAACAGCCGTCGCTGGACGCGCTCGGCATGCGCTGGCGGGCGCGCAACTACCCGCTGGGCAGCCTGATGATCAACGCGGACGACCCCGAGCGGGACGTCTGGTTCCTGCTCACCGGCGCCGCGAAGGCCACCGTCTTCACCGAGAACGGCCGCGAGGTGGCCTTCCTGGGCCTCGCGCCGGGCGATTGCTTCGGCGAGTTCTCGGCCATCGACCAGGCGCCGCGCTCCTCCAGCGTGGTGGCGCAGACCGATTGCATCGCCGCGCGAATCTCCGCCACCGCCTTCCGCGACCTGGTGAGCGAGCGGCCGGACTTCTCCTTCGCCCTGTGCCGGATCCTGGTGGCCAAGCTGCGCGGCATGACCGAGCGGATGACCGACATTTCCGCGCTCACCGCGCCCCAGCGCGCCGCGCGCGAGGTGCTGCGCCTCGCGCGCGCCAACCGGCTGGGCACCTCCGACCGGGCGCGCATCGCCACGCCTCCCACCCAGCTCGAAATCGCCGGCTATCTCTCCACCAACCGCGAGACCGTGGCGCGCGAGATGGGCCGGATGCTCAAGGCCGGGCTGATCCGGCGCGAGGGACGCTCGCTCATCGTGCCCTCGATCACCGCGCTGGAGGAGGACATCACCCTCGACGCGCTCAACAGCACGGGGGTGTGATGGAAGGGATCCTGCTCGAGGCCATCCTCTACCTGGCGGCGGCGGTGGTGGCCGTGCCGCTGTCGAACCGGCTCGGGCTCGGCTCGGTGCTGGGCTACCTGATCGCCGGCGTGGTGATCGGGCCGATCCTCGGCTGGGTGGGCGAGGAAACCGGCGACATCCAGCATTTCGCCGAATTCGGCGTGGTGATGATGCTGTTCCTGATCGGGCTGGAACTGGACCCGGCCAAGCTGTGGCGCATGCGCTCGCGGCTGCTGGGGCTGGGCGGGCTGCAGATCAGCCTCACCGCGGGGCTGATCTCCGGCGGGCTCATCGCCTGGGGCTACCGATGGGAGCCGGCGCTGGCGGTGGGGCTGATCCTGGCGCTCTCCTCCACCGCGATCGTGCTGCAGACCCTGCGCGAACGCGGCTGGATGCGCCGCCCCGGCGGGCAGACCGCCTTCGCCATCCTGCTGTTCCAGGACATCGCGGTGATCCCCATCATCGCGATGCTGCCGCTGCTGGCGCTGGACGGCCCCGGCGCGGGGGCGGGGGCGGAGGTGCTCTCCACCGGCTCGCTGGTCGCGGCGCTGCCGGACTGGGCGCATGCGCTGGTCATCCTCGCCGAGATGACGGCGATCATCGTGGGCGGGCGCTATCTCAGCCGCCCGGTGTTCCGCTTCATCGCCCGCGGCCGCCTCACCGAGATCTTCGCCGCCGCCACGCTGCTGCTCATCATCGGCATCTCCTGGGCGATGGGCTATGTCGGGCTCACTCCGGCGCTCGGCGCCTTCACCGCCGGCGTGGCGCTCTCGGGCAGCGAATACCGCCACGAGATCGAATCGCATATCGAGCCGTTCAAGGGCCTGCTGCTGGGGCTGTTCTTCATCACGGTCGGCGCCGGGTTCGACCTGTTCGCCCTCTTCGCGGACCCGCTGCCGATCATCGCGGCCACGCTGGCGCTGATGGCGGTGAAATTCCTCGTCGTGCTGCTGCTCACCAGGGTGTTCCGGCTCGGCTCGGGAGATTCGATGCTGGTGTCGCTGGGGCTGGCGCAGGCGGGGGAATTCGCCTTCGTGCTCATCACCTTCGCCACCGGCGCCAACGTGCTGCCCGCCAGCGTGACCGCGCCGCTCTCGCTGGTGGTGGCGCTGTCGATGCTGGCCAGCCCGCTGCTGTTCGTGCTGGCCGCGCGCCAGTTGCGCCGCCCTGCCGCCGCCGCCGCCCCGCGCGAGGCCGACGTGATCGAGGAGACCGGCACGGTGATCATCGCCGGCATCGGCCGCTTCGGCCAGATCGTCCAGCGCATGATGACCGGCATCGGCCTGCCGGTGGTGGTGGTGGACAATGCCGCGGAGCGGGTGGGCGTGGTCGGGCATTTCGGCCAGAAGGCCTATTACGGAGACCCGGCGCGCCCGGAGATCCTGCGCGCCGCCGGCATCGCCGAGGCAAGCGTGCTGGTCGTCGCCATCGACGACCGGGAGAAGGCGGTGCAGCTCACCGCCATGGCCAAGCACACCTGGCCCGAGGTGCGGGTGATCGCCCGGGCCTATGACCGCATCCACCAGTACGAACTGATGGACGCAGGCGCGGACATCGTGGTGCGCGAGACCTTCCATTCCGCGCTGGAGACCGCACGCCAGACCCTGCTCTCGCTGGGCAAGGAGGCGCATGCGGTCGACCGGCTGGTCGAGACCTTCGCCCGCCATGACGCCCGCAGCGTGAAGGATCTCTACAGCTTCTGGGACCGCCGGGTGGCGATGCATCTCAACACCTCCTACGTGAACGAGAGCCGGCTTCGCTTCGAGACCCTGCGCGAGGTGCTGCGCCAGGAACGCGCCGTCGCGCTGCGCGAGGCCGGAACCTTCGACACCCCCGACACGGACCGCGCCCCCGCGCCGGAGCCGGACCTTGCCGGCGCCGCGCAGGCGGAAACGGTCGGCCCGCCGCCTGCCTCCGTGCGGGACTGATCCCGCGCCGTCGCCTCCGCCGCCCGGGGGCGGCGTGAGGGGCGGCCACCCGGGCGGGATGGCGCCTCCCACCAGGCCGGGCGCTCCCCCGGCGGGAGGCGCCTCCCCACGCCGGGCGCAGCCCCGGCGGGACGAAATCTCTCCGCATGCGAGGCGTACCGCTGGCCTGACGACGCCTCCCCGCACGCCGGACACGCCGGCGAGACGGGGCTTCCCCACGCCCGGTGCGCAACGGCGCCTGCCCGCACGCCGGGCGCACGCCCGGCGCGAGTGTGTCTCTCCACACACCGGGTGCGCGCCGTCCCGCACGCGAGGCACACGCCCGGCGCGACACGCGAGGCGCGCACCCGGCGCGGGGGCGTCTCTCCGCACACCGGGCGCGACGTGCCAGCCCGGAGCCCGTTCCGGCACACCTTCCCGGCACGGGGCCGCGCAGGGGGCCAGCGCGCGACACTGTCGCGCCACGGCGGCTTTTTCTCGACAAGCCGGCCCCGCACGCCCTAACAGGGGGCACGTACCGCCCCGCCACCGCGGGCTCCGCGCCCTGCCTTCGCACGCCCCCGTGCGCCGCCCGCCGGCCCCGGGGCCAGCCGGCAGGCAGGCTCTCGCGCGCCGGGCCCGCCACATCACCCGTTCGGACACAGATCATCCCCATGCAGAAGACCGTCTTCATCATCGGCCGACAGCGCAGCGGCACCACCGTTCTCCGCGAGCTCTTCATGAAATACGGCGCCTTCAATGCCGATGAGGCCTTCCACGGCGACATCACCCGGCCGCACCGCTTCTACGGCTACCTCGCCCGGCGGGTGGCCGAGGAACCCCGGCTGGTGAACACCGCGCACCACGGCTGGCTGTTCCGCGAGTACCTGCAGGAGCTGCACCGGCTGGCGGAGGGCAGCCCGGTGGTGATCGACCTGAAGTATTTCGCGCTGAACGCCATCCCCCCCGAGGGCCCGTTCACCGGGCAGGTGCCCTACCTGGTGCGCTTCATGGAGGAGACCCGGCCGCCGGTGTTCCACATCATCCGCCGCAACAAGCTGCGCATGCACATCTCCGAGGAGATGGCGCGCAAGACCGGGAAATGGTCCGCCCGCCACGCCGGCGACATGCCGCCCGAAAAGGGCAGGGTGACGATCGACCCGGTTCAGACCGTGCTGCGCATCCGCACCATGATCGAGGATGACCGGGCGGTGAAGCTGATGTTCGCCAATGTGCCGAATCGCCGGGAGTTCATCTACGAGACGATGTTCCGGCCGGACGGGAGCTTCGCGCCCTTCGTGACCGCCGGCGCCGGGCAGGTGCTGGAGCGCGCGGACCTCGATGCCACGCCGAGCAACATGCGCATGAACCCCGAGCCCGTGTCCGCCCTGGTGGAGAACCACGACGCCCTGGCGGAGAGCGTGCGCGCCGCCGGCTATGGCTGGATGCTCGACTGACCACAGGCGGCCCCGGCCCCCGCTCCGGCCCCGCCGTGCCGCAGCGATGCGGGTCTCCCCCGACTGGCGCAGCACCCTGTCGGCAAGCCGGCCCGCGGCCGGAACGCTTGCCCGCGACGGACGCCCGGGAACGGCGCCGCGCGGCCGACGGCGGGGGCTCCCGGCCGGTCTCCGCCTCCGGCCGTCAGGCCGGGGCGGAGGGAGGGGCGGAGCCGGGTTCGGGCGCGGCGGCGGCTGCCTCTGCGGCGGTCCAGTAGCCGCAGCGCCGCATGTTTTCACCGCAGGTTTCCACGAACAGCGCCTTCTGCGCCGGCGACCAGTCCATGTCCTCCAGCAGCGGCGCGCGCGGCGGCGCCAGCGGCACGGTGCTCGTGCTGCTGCCGGCGCCGAAATAGGCCTCGATCTCGTCGCGGCTCCAGCGGTTTTCCAGGGCGAGGTGGGCGCAGATTTCCTGGTGGATGCGCCAGCTGTCGGTTTTCAGCGCGTCCATCTCGATCTCGTAGCAGCGGTCCGCGATGCGGTCCTTCACGCGGAACCAGGCGTCGAGCGCGCTCTGCCACATGCCGCAGGCATCCTTGAAGCCGCGCCGTTCCCAGTTGCGCAGGTTGGAGGCGACATTCTCGATGCCGTTGCGGTGCACGTGGATGAACCGCGCCTCCGGCAGGCAGCGGTGGAGGGCGGGTGCCGCGTCCAGCATCTGGAAGCCGGGGGTCTTGTCGTAGTAATCCTCGTGGTGGTGGTGCTCGGAGATCAGCGCGTCGAGGCTCAGGACCAGATGGTCGATGATGGTGCGCTTGCCGATCCGGTTGATCTCGAACGCATTCTCCGGGATGGACTTCTGGATGGCGCGGTTGCCCTGCATCAGGTGCGGCACCAGCCGGTAGATGTGCCCCTCCGCGTAGCCGCGAAAGCCCAGCACCTCCTTGAAATAGGCGGCGAGCTTCGAGGTTCCGGAGCGATGCGCCCCGAGAATGAAAACCTTGCGCATGGTCTGGTCCTCCGGTCCGGCAATTGCCCCGAGGCTTAGCCCCGGCACGGGGCCGGGGGCAAGCGCCGCGCGGGCCTCAGCCGCAGGTGCGCCGCAGCAGATCGACCCAGTTGCCCCAGCAGATCCGCGCGATGAGCGTCTCGCCGAAGCCCGCGTCGCGCATGGCCGCGACGAGGTTCTGCAGCCCGGCGGCGGAGCCGATGCCCTCCGGGATCAGAGCGCCGTCGAAGTCCGACCCCAGCGCCACGCCGCCCTCGCCCAGCCGCTCCACCAGATGGGCGAGATGCGCCACGCAGACCGAGAGCGGCGTGTCGGCGCTCTTGCGGCCGTCCTCGCGCAAGAAGCTCACCGCGTAGTTCAGCCCCACCACGCCACCCGTGGCCGCGATCGCGTCGAGCTGCCGGTCCGTGAGGTTGCGCGAGGAGGGGGCGATGGCGTGCACGTTGGAATGGGTGGCGACGAGGGGCGCGTCGGAGAGCTTCTCCACCTCCCAGAAGCCGGCCTCGTTCAGGTGCGAGAGGTCGACCACGATGCCCAGCCGGTTGCACTCCGCCACCAGCCGCCGCCCGGCGTCGGTGAGGCCGGGCCCGGTGTCCGGCGAGGAGGGGAAGCGGAACGGCACCCCGTGCCCGAAGATGTTCGGCCGCGACCACACCGGCCCGAGCGAGCGCAGCCCGGCCGCATGCAGCACGTGCAGTTCATCGAGATCCGCGCCGATGCCCTCGCAGCCCTCCACGTGCAGGATGGCGGCGATGGCGCCGGCGGCCTGCGCGGCGTCGATCTCCGCGGCGCTGCGGCAGATGCGGATGGCGTCCGGCCGGGCGGCGGCCATGCGGATCAGAACGGAGGCGATCTCCAGCGTGGCGCGCCGGGCCTGGGACGTGCCCACGCTGCCGATGGGCGGCATCTCCAGAACCTCGCCGTCATCGCCGTCATCCGGCTCGGGCTGGGCCGGGCCGTTGGGCACGAAGACGGCGAAGAAGCCGCCCGCCAGCCCGCCGGCCCGCGCCTTCGGCAGGTCGACGTGCCCGGCGCGACCGTCGAAGAAGCTCTGCCCCATGCGGTCCCCCGCACGCCAGAGGTGGAGAAGCACGTCATTGTGGCCGTCGAAAACCGGCTGTGTCATCGGATCGCTCCCTCCCGCGCCGGGAGGATGCGCGGCCCGGGCGGATAAATCAGTGTTGCTGACCATCTGGACAACAGGGCGCGGTCGTTGTCAAACTTCCCCCAAGGCGTCCCTCGACGGCCGCCTCCGAAAAACAGGGAGCTACCAATGATCTTCAACCCCCTCCTCAGGAAGGCGGGGCCGGCTGTCATGGCCGCGCTCCTGCTTGGTGCCGCACCCCAGGCGATGATGGCCGAGACCCCGGCCGACACGCTGGTGATTGCCGACGCCATCGACGACATCGTCTCGCTTGACCCGGCCGAGGCCTTCGAATGGTCCGGCGGCAACCTGCTCAACAACGTGTACGACACGCTGGTGGAGCTGGACCCGGCGAACCTGGGCCCGCTGGTGCCCGGCCTCGCCGAGAGCTGGGAGGTGGCCGACGACGGGCTGACTTACACCTTCAAGATGCGCTCGGACGCGAAATTCGCCTCCGGCAACCCGGTGACGGCCGAGGACGCCGCCTGGACCCTGCAGCGCGCCGTGAAGCTGGACAAGACGCCCTCCTTCATCCTCACCCAGTTCGGCTTCACCCCCGAGAACGTGGACGAGAAGATCTCCTATGAGGGCGACACGCTGACCATCGTCGTCGACAAGCCCTACGCGCCGTCGTTCTTCTACAACTGCCTCACCGCCACCATCGGCTCGATCATCGACAAGAAGACCGCGCTGGAACACGAGGTGGACGGCGACATGGGCTACGAGTGGCTCAAGACCAACACCGCCGGCTCCGGCGCCTATCACCTGCGCGCCTACAAGCCCTCCGACAGCTACATCCTGGAGGCCAATGACGGCTACTGGCGCGGCGACGTGGCGATGAAGCGCGTCTTCGTGCGCCACGTGCCCGAGCCCGCCACCGAGCGCCTGCTGCTGGAGAAGGGCGACATCGACATCGCCCGCAAGCTCACCCCGGTGGACATCGAGGGCATCGCCGGCAACGAGGACCTGAAGGTGGAGGACACCGAGAAGGGCCAGATCATGTATCTCGCCCTCAACCAGAAGGTGGAGGCGCTGGCCAACCCGAAGGTCATCGAGGCGATGAAGTACCTGGTGGATTACGAGGGCATGTCCTCCTCCTTCCTCAAGGGCCAGTACGAGGTGCACCAGGCCTTCCTGCCCAACGGTTTCCTCGGCGCGCTCTCCGACACGCCCTATTCGCTGGACGTGGAGAAGGCCAAGGGCCTGCTGGCGGAGGCCGGGGTGAGCGACCTCTCCTTCACCATCACGGTGCGCAACAACCAGGACCGGCTGGAAATGGCCCAGTCGATCCAGAACACCTTCGGCCAGGCCGGCATCGGTATCGAGCTGAACGTGGGCACCGGCAAGGAAGTGCTGGGCGAATACCGCGCCCGCGAGCACCAGATCGCCCTGGAGGGCTGGGGCCCGGACTATCCGGACCCGCACACAAACGCCGACACGTTCGCCCGCAACCCGGACAACTCGGACGAGGCGAAGCTGACCGGCCTGCTGGCCTGGCGCACCGCCTGGGCCGTGCCCCAGGAGATGCAGGACGAGGTGGACGCCGCCGTGCTGGAGAAGGATTCCGACACCCGCGCGCAGATGTATCTCGACGTCCAGAAGCAGCACCAGGCGGAATCGCCCTTCATCCCGATGTTCCAGATCATCCAGCAGAACGCGATGCGTGCGAATGTGGAGGGGTTCAACGCCGGCGGCTCGATCCACTCCGCCTTCTACTGGTCGGTCACGAAGTGACCATGGCCGGGGGCGCCGCCGCGCGCCCCCGCCGATTCCCTCATGGCTGAAAGCACCCTCATCGCCTCCTCGCCGCTGCTGCGCACCGCGCGGCAGGTCGGCGGCTTCGCGGTCACCCTCGCGGTGACCCTGCTCGGCCTGCTGGCCGTCACCTTCGTGATCGGCCGCGTGGTGCCGATCGACCCCGTGCTCGCCGTGGTGGGCGAGCGCGCCACCACGGCGCAATACGAGGCGGCGCGCGAGGCGCTCGGCCTGAACGAGCCGCTCGTCACCCAGTTCCTGATCTACGTGGGTGACGCGCTGCGCGGCGATTTCGGCCGCGCCCTGCTCACCTCCCAGCCGGTGCTGGACGATATCGCCCGCGTCTTCCCCGCCACGCTGGAGCTTTCGACCATCGCCACCATCTTCGGGGTTCTGCTGGGCGTGCCGGCGGGCGTGCTGGCCGCCACGCGGCCCGGCACCTGGATCGACCAGCTGGTGCGGCTGATCGGCCTCGCGGGCTATTCCATGCCGATCTTCTGGCTCGGGCTCATCGGGCTGCTGGTGTTCTACGGCAACCTCGGCTGGGTGGGCGGGCCGGGGCGGCTGGACACCTCCTACCAGTTCACCTTCGAACTGGACGTCACCCCGGTGACCGGCATGATCCTGATCGACAGCGCGCTGGCCGGCGCCTGGGACGTGTTCGCCAACGCGCTCACCCACATCGTCCTGCCCGCCGGGGTGCTGGGCTACTACTCCATGGCCTACATCAGCCGCATGACCAGGAGCTTCATGATGAACGAGCTCTCCCAGGAATATGTCACCACCGCCCGGGTGAAGGGCATGCCGGAATGGCGCGTCATCTGGGTGCATGCGCTGCGCAACGTGGCGGTGCCGCTCATCACGGTGATCGCGCTCTCCTACGCCAACCTGCTGGAGGGATCGGTGCTGACGGAGACCGTCTTCGCCTGGCCCGGCCTCGGCCTCTACATCACCAACGCGCTGTTCTCGGCCGACATGAACGCGGTGATGGGCGGCACTGTGATCGTGGGCGCCACGTTCGTGGCCCTGAACATGATCTCCGACGTGCTCTACAAGCTGGTCGACCCGAGGGCGCGCACATGAGCGCCGCATCCTCCTGGCTGCGCGACCCGAACCCGCGCTCGCGCCTGCAGGCCCGGGCCGGGCAGGCCTGGCTGGGCTGGCTGCGCTTCGCGCGCAACCCGCTGGCGATGACCGGGCTCATCATCGTGCTGGCCCTGCTCTTCGCCGCCGCCGCGGCGCCGCTGATCGCCACGCATGACCCCGTGGCGCAGGAGCTCTCCGGCCGGCTGCAGCCGCCGGGCAGCCCCGGCTATCTCCTCGGCTCCGACGAGTTCGGGCGGGACATCTGGTCCCGCCTGGTGTTCGGCGCGCGCATCACCCTCTACATCGTGGCGCTGGTGACGGTGACCGCCCCGGTCTTCGGGCTGATCATCGGCACGGTCTCGGGCTATTTCGGCGGCTGGGTGGACACGGTGCTGATGCGGGTGACGGACATCTTCCTCGCCTTCCCGCGGCTCATCCTCGCGCTTGCCTTCGTGGCGGCGCTGGGGCCGGGCATCGAGAACGCGGTCTTCGCCATCGCCCTCACCGCCTGGCCGCCCTATGCCCGCGTGGCCCGGGCCGAGACGCTCACCGTGCGCACCTCCGACTACATCGCCGCCGTGCGCCTGCAGGGCGCGGGGGCGGGGCGGATCATCCTCGGCCACGTGATGCCGATGTGCCTGCCGTCCGTCATCATCCGCGTCACGCTCGACATGGCGGGGATCATCCTCACCGCCGCCGGGCTGGGCTTCCTCGGGCTCGGCGCGCAGCCGCCGCTGCCGGAATGGGGGCTGATGATCTCCTCGGGGCGCAAGTTCCTGTTCGACCAGTGGTGGGTGGCCACCATGCCGGGCCTCGCCATCTTCATCGTCTCGCTCGGGTTCAACCTGCTCGGCGACGGGCTGCGCGACGTGCTCGACCCAAGGAGTGCCAGCCGATGACCACCCCCCTGCTGGAGATCGACGACCTGCACGTGAGCTTCCACACCGCCGCCGGCGTGGTGGAGGCGGTGCGCGGGGTGAGCTTCTCGCTGGGGCGCGAGCGCCTCGGCATCGTGGGCGAGAGCGGCTCGGGCAAGACGATGACCGGCCGTTCCGTGCTGCGCCTCATCCGCCCGCCCGGGCGCATCACCGCGACGGCGATGCGCTTCGACGGGCAGGACCTGCTCACCCTCCCCGAGGGCCGCATGCGCGCGTTGCGTGGCAACCGCATCGCCATGGTGATGCAGGACCCGAAATACTCCCTCAACCCGGTGATGAAGGTGGGCGACCAGCTCACCGAAGGCCTGCGCCGCCTTGCCCGGGTGGGCCGGGCCGAGGCGCGCCGCCGCGCGGTGGAGGCGCTGAACGCGGTGCAGATCCGCGACCCGGACCGGGTGATGGACGCCTACCCGCACGAGCTTTCCGGCGGCATGGGCCAGCGGGTGATGATCGCGATGATGCTGATCCCGGGCCCGGACCTGCTGATCGCGGACGAACCCACCTCCGCGCTCGATGTCACCGTTCAGGCCGAGGTGCTGCGCATCCTCGACGCGCTGGTGCGCGAGCGCGGCATGGGGCTGATCTTCATCAGCCATGACCTGCGCCTGGTCAGCCGCTTCTGCGACCGGGTGCTGGTGATGTACCGCGGCCGGGTGGTGGAGGAGCTGGACGCGAAGGGGCTCGATTCCGCGCAGCACCCCTACACCCGCGGCCTGCTCAACTGCCTGCCGCGCATCGGCGGAGACCGCGGGCCCCTGCCCACGCTCTCGCGCGACGCGGCCTGGGCGGAGTGAGCGGCATGTCCTTCATCGAGATCGAGAACCTCGAGGTCACCTTCCGCGTCAAGGGCCGGCTGGTGCATGCCGTGCGCGGGGTGAGCCTCGCCGTGAACCGCCACGAGAGCTTCGGCCTCGTGGGCGAGAGCGGCTCGGGCAAGAGCACCATCCTGCGCGCCATCTGCGGCATGGCACCGGTGAGCGCCGGCAGCATCCGCATCGACGGCAAGCCCCTGCGCCACGGCCGCGCCTTCACCCGGCAGGTGCAGATGGTGTTCCAGGACCCGTTCGCCTCGCTCCACCCGCGCCACACGGTGGACCGCACGCTCTCCGAGCCGCTGGCCATCCACGGCATCGGAGACCGCGACGCGCGGGTGAACCGCGCGCTGGAGGACGTGGGCCTGGGCCGCGGCTTCCGCTTCCGCTTCCCGCACCAGCTTTCCGGCGGCCAGCGCCAGCGCGTCGCCATCGCCCGGGCACTGATGCTGGAGCCGGAAATCCTGCTGCTGGACGAACCCACCTCGGCGCTCGATGCCTCCGTGCAGGCCGAGGCGCTGAACCTGCTCTCCCGCCTGCGCGAGGAACGGGGCCTCACCTTCCTGATGGTGAGCCATGACCTCGCGGTGGTCGACCACATGTGCGACAGGCTGCTGGTGATGAAGGAGGGCAAATCGGTGGAGCAGCTCGACCGCGCCGCCCTCGCCGGGGGCACCATGCAATCGGCCTATACCCGCGAGCTCTTCGCCGCCAGCGCCGACCGCCTGACGAGCTGAAGCCGCCGCCCCCGGAACCGGGCGCGGCCGCCCGGCCCCGCGAGCGGGCGCGCGAAAACGCGGGGCAGTGCCGTGGCATGACGTGGCGGATCACCCCGTGGCGGAAGCACGCGGCTTCGCTCCGGATCAAGACCACGCACACGACGCGACGCCCGAGCCGGACACCCGTCACCCCGGGTCATCCGGGACGGACCACCTGATGAGCACGGAACACGGTTGCCGGCTGGCGCAGTCCCGCGCCTGTCGGGTGCGCGCGGACAGACGCACCCACAAGGGTCTGCCGTCTCCCCGCTTCCACTGGCCACCTGCCCGCCATTGGCCGCACGGTCCCTACCGGCCACGCATCCGCGTTCGGGCGCACCCGCCTGCGCGCGGCCGATCGCAGGCGCCCGGGATGGACGTCTCCGGCTCCGCGCTTCAGGACGCCCGTTCCTTGCGCCGCGTCGCCGGTCGGGTGCCGGCGGGTGCCTGTCCTTCCTTGCGCATCACCCGGTTGCGCGGCTCCGCCTCCTGCTGTGCCGGGCGGTGAGCCTGCGGTCCGAGGCAGGCCGACCGCCGGTCGGGCCCGCGCAGCGGCCGGCCCGGATTCATGAAGCAGAGCGACAAGTGCATCCCGGATCGGCGGGGTTTTCGGCCCGGGCCGCCGCGCCAGATGAAATACCCGGGCCCGCCGGCGCAACGTCTGCCGTCCGACATGCGTTCAGCCCTGAGCGACTTTGCCACAAGCTATCAAGACGTGCGCCCGCGGACGTCCGCCAGAGACAAGGATCGAAACCATGACCCCACCAAACGCGATCGACCGCACCCGCCCGGCACCGGTGGCATCCGACACCCCGGCCGCCCGCCCCGCGCCCGCCTCCTCCCGCCCGACGACCTCCCGGCTCGCGCTGCGCATCAACGGCACGGCGCATGACCTGCAGGTGGACAACCGCACCACGCTGCTCGACCTGCTGCGCGAGACCCTCGGGCTCACCGGCTCGAAGAAGGGCTGCGACCACGGCCAGTGCGGCGCCTGCACGGTGATGGTGAACGGGCGCCGGGTGAACGCCTGCCTGTCCCTCGCCGTGATGCACCAGGAGGACGAGATCACCACCATCGAGGGGATCGGCACGCCGGAGGCGCTCGACCCGATGCAGGCGGCCTTCATTGCCCATGACGGATTCCAGTGCGGCTATTGCACGCCCGGCCAGGTGTGCTCCGCCAAGGCCGTTCTGGAGGAGATCCGCGCCGGCATCCCCAGCCACGTGAGCGCAGACCTCACCGCGCCGATTCAGATCACCGAGGAGGAGATCCGCGAGCGGATGAGCGGCAACCTCTGCCGCTGCGGCGCCTATGCCAACATCCTCGCCGCGATCACCGAAGTGGCGGAGGCGCAGTCATGAGAGGCTTCAGCTACGAACGTCCCGCCACCCCGGCCGAGGCCGCGCAGGCCGCCATGGCCACCGAGGGCGCGAAATTCATTGCCGGCGGCACCAATCTCGTCGACCTGATGAAACTGCAGATCGAGGCACCCTCGCACCTGATCGACGTGACGGGCCTCGGGCTCGACACCATCGAGGACACGCCGGAGGGGGGCCTGCGCATCGGCGCCATGGTGCGCAACACCGATCTCGCGGCGCATCCGCGCGTGCGGCGCGACTACGCGCTGCTGACACGGGCGCTGGTGGCCGGGGCCTCCGGGCAGTTGCGCAACAAGGCCACCACGGCCGGCAACCTGCTGCAGCGCACCCGCTGCCCGTATTTCTACGACACCGACCAGCCGTGCAACAAGCGCGTGCCGGGCTCCGGCTGCCCGGCGGTGGCGGGTTTCTCCCGCCAGCTCGGCATCGTGGGCACCTCGGACGCCTGCATTGCCACCCATCCCTCCGACATGGCCATCGCGATGCGCGCCCTCGATGCGGTGGTCGAGACGGTGACCGCCACCGGCGAGACCCGCGCAATTCCCATCGCGGACTTCCATCGCCTGCCCGGCGACACGCCCGAAAACGAGACCGATCTCGCCGAGGGCGAGCTGATCACCGCCGTGGTGCTGCCGGCGCCGCCGGGGGGGGTGCACCTCTACCACAAGGCGCGCGACCGGGCCTCCTACGCCTTCGCGCTGGTGTCCGTGGGGGTGATCGTGCAGCCCGACGGCAGCGGCCGGGTGGCCATGGGCGGCGTGGCGCCGAAACCCTGGCGGGTGGAGGCGGCCGAGGCGGCCCTGCCCGAAGGGGCCCGCGCCGTGACCGAGGCGATGTTCGCCGATGCGCGCCCCACGGCGCAGAACGCCTTCAAGCTGCCGCTGGCAGAGCGCGCGCTGGCGCTGCTGCTGCAGAAAGCGAGGACCTGACATGCTCTACGACAGCCCCGCAACCGACACCCCCATCGAGCGGCTCCGCGTCGTCGGCCAGCCGCACCCGCGCATCGACGGCGCGCTGAAGACCACCGGCACCGCGCCCTACGCCTATGAGCGGCATGACGTGGCCGAGGGACAGGTCTACGGGTGGCCCGTGGTGGCCGGCATCCCGAAGGGCCGCATCCTGGGCATCGACACCCTCGCCGCCCGCGGGGCGCCCGGCGTGCTCGGCATCGTCACCGCGCCGGAGGTGGGCCCGCACGAGAACGGCCCGATGAACACCGCGCTGCTGTTCGGCGGCGACCGGGTGCAGCACTACCACCAGGCCATCGCCGTGGTGATCGCGGAGACCTTCGAGCAGGCCCGCGCCGCGGCCGCCCTCGTCTCGGTGGACTATGCCCCCGAGGCGGGCCGCTTCGACCTGCACGCCGCCGCCGCCGCGCATGAGCCGGGCGACCCGGACATGAGCCACGGCGATTTCGAGAGCGCCTTCGCCGAAGCCCCGGTCACCATCGACCAGCGTTATTCCACTCCCGGCGAATACCACGCCGCGATGGAGCCGCATGCCACCATCGCCGCCTGGGAGGGCGACAGGCTCACGGTCTGGACCTCGAACCAGATGATCGCCTGGGCGCGGCGCGACCTGGCCACCGTGCTGGGCATCCCGCAGGAGAACATCCGCGTGGACAGCCCCTACATCGGTGGCGGTTTCGGCGGAAAGCTGTTCGTGCGCTCGGACGTGGTGATGGCCGCGCATGCCGCGCGGCGCGTCGGCCGCCCGGTGAAGGTGATGCTGCCGCGGCCCTTCATCACCAACAACGGCACCCACCGCGCCGCCACCCTGCAGCACATCCGCATCGGCGCGGGAACGGATGGCCGGATCACCGCGCTCTCCCACGAGAGCACCTCCGGCAACCTGCCCGGCGGCAGCCCGGAGACCGCGACCGCGCAGAGCGAGATGTTCTACGCCGGCGCCAACCGTATGACCCGGGTCAACCTCGTGGAGCTGGACCTGCCGGAGGGCAACGCCATGCGCGCGCCCGGCGAGACCCCGGGCCTGATGGCCCTCGAGATCGCGATGGACGAGATGGCCGAGGCACTGAAGATGGACCCGGTCGCCTTCCGCGCCCTCAACGACACCCAGGTGAACCCGGCAAACCCGGACCGCCGCTTCTCCCGGCGCAACTTCGTGGACTGCCTGGAGCGCGGCGCCGCGGCCTTCGGCTGGTCGGCGCGCAACCCGGTTCCGGGGCAGCGCCGCGAGGGGGACTGGCTGATCGGCCACGGCATGGCCGGGGCGTTCCGCGGCTCGCCGGCCCTGGCCTCCGGCGCGCGCGTGCGGCTGCAGCCGGACGGGAGGGTGATCGTCGAGAGCGACATGACGGACATCGGCACCGGCTCCTACACCATCATGGCCCAGACCGCGGCGGAGATGATGGGGCTCGAACTCGGGCAGATCGAGATGCGCCTGGGCGACAGCGACTATCCGGTGGCCGCAGGGTCCGGCGGGCAGTTCGGCGCCTCCTGCTCCACCGCCGGCGTCTATGCCGCCTGCGTGAAGCTGCGTGAGGCGGTGGCGAAGGCCCTCGGCCTGAACCAGGCGGAGATCGATTTCTCTGACGGCATGGTCCGCTCCGGCGCCCGCGCGATCCCGCTGGCCGAGGCGGCCGCGGGCGGGGAGATCGTGGTCGAGGACACGATCGAGTTCGGCGACTTCCGCAGTGCCGCGGAGCTGGACACTTTCGGGGCGCATTTCGTCGAGGTGGGGGTGAATGTCGCCACCGGCGAAACCCGGGTGCGGCGGATGCTGGCGGTCTGCGACTCTGGCCGCATCCTCAACCCGATCACCGCCCGCAGCCAGGTGATCGGCGCGATGACCATGGGCGTGGGCGCCGCGCTCTCCGAGGAACTGGCGGTGGACACGGCGCGCGGCTTCTTCGTGAACCACGACCTCGCGAGCTACGAGGTGCCGGTGCATTCCGACATCCCGTCGCAGGAGGTGATCTTCATCGAGGACACCGACGCCAATTCCTCGCCGCTGAAGGCAAAGGGCATCGGCGAACTGGGCCTGTGCGGTGTGGGCGCGGCCATCTCCAACGCGGTCTACAACGCCACCGGCGTGCGCGTGCGGGACTACCCGCTCACCCTCGACAAGCTGCTGGCCGGCTTGCCGGAGATCTGATCCGCCCGGCGCCACCGACCGGGCGCTTCCCCTCGCGGGACGCGCCCGGTTCCTCCGCCGCCCAGCGAACCGCCCGCCCCGCGGCGCGCGGCTCCGTGCGACGGCCTTGCGAGAAGTCCGCCCGTTGCCGCCAGCCCTGCGGAAGGAGCGCCCCAAACCCCCGGCGCCAGGACGCCGAGCGGGCATTGCCGGTCAGAGATTTTCCGAAACACCGCCCGTTTCAGCAATGCCTGGGGAGAGATGCCCGTGTGCCTGCCCCCCCTCTGCGCGAGCCAAGGCACAGGACAGTCCCTGGAACCGGATCTTCCCCCGACAGAGCGTGGCGCCGGGGGCACGCCCGTGCGGCTGCCTAGACGCTCACCACGATCTTCCCGAAATGGCTGCCGGCGGCCTGCCATTCGAAGGCCTCGCGCAGCTCGTCCAGCGGGAACTCCCGGTCGATCACCGGCCGTAGCCCGGTGGCATCGAGCGCCGCGACGAATTCCGTCTGGTGGCGCCGGCTGCCGACGATGAGCCCCTGGAGCCGCTGCTGGCGGGCCATCAGCGCGCTGGTCGGCACCTCGCCACTGCGCCCGGTCAGCACGCCGATCAGCGAGATATGCCCCCCGATCCGCGCCGCGGCGATCGACTGCTCCAGCGTCGCCGGGCCGCCGACCTCGATCACGTGGTCCACGCCGCGCCCGCCGGTCAGCGCGCGCACCTCCGCGCCCCAGTCCGGCGTGGTGCGATAGTTGATCACCGCCTCCGCCCCCAGCGCCCGGACCCGCTCCAGCTTCGCGTCGGAGGAGGATGTGGCGATCACCCGCGCGCCCATCGCCTTCGCGATCTGCAGCGCATAGATCGACACACCGCCGGTGCCCAGCACCAGCACCGTCTCACCCGCCTTCAGCCCGCCGTTCACCACGAGAGCGCGCCAGGCGGTGAGCCCGGCAGTGGTGATGGTCGCCGCCTCGGCATGCGACCAACCTTTCGGGCTGAGGGTGAAGGCGGTGGCCGGCAGGGTGACCCATTCGCGGGCAAAACCGTCGATCCCGTCACCGGGCGTGCCGGAGAAATCCCCCGGCATGTCCGGGCCCTCCAGCCACTGCGGAAAGAAGCCTGACACCACGTGATCCCCGGGCGCGAACCCCTCGACCCCGGCGCCCACACTGTCGACGACCCCGGCGCCATCCGCCAGCGGAATGCGGCCGTCCGCCACCCAGTCCGGGCGGCTGGCCACGATGAGATCATGAAAATTGAGCGAGCTTGCGCGGATGCGCACGCGGATCTCGCCGGGGCCGGGCGGCGGCGTCTCCGGTGCGTCGACCATCACCAGGTTGTCCAGCCCGCCGGGGGCAGCGATCTGCATCTGTCTCATCTTGGGTCCTTCGCAGTGGTCGGATTGGCCCGGGCGGGGACCGAGAGGCGACCCGCCGGAGAATTGCGAGAACCCAGTATCGCAGCCCCGGCCGGCGTTTACAAAACTTCCCGGGCCGGGATGTCCCGTTCGTGAGGCGCGAGTGCCCCTTCCACTGGCCCGATCGACCTCCGGCCGCAGCGCCCTGGCACCACGAACTCCGTGCCAGCCCCACCCGGCGCAGCCGCCGCCAATCGCCCGCAATCCCGCCCCGGCCACGGTGCGAACGGCACGCCACACCCGGCGAACCGGCCCGCGCGGAGCACCAACGCCATCGTGGGCCGTCTCACCGAGTGAGCGGCCCACGCCGGCGGGGAGCGCGCGTCACACCTTTGTGCCGTTGAGCAGCAGCACACCGGCGTTCGACACCGTCAGCCGGTGCTTGGTTCCGTTGGACGCGGTGAGCACGATGGCCGATCCCGCCGTGGCCATCTCGAAATCCGACAGCACATTGAACGGCTCCAGCGCCGCCGGGTCCGTCACCGCGGCCACCACGGTGCCGTTCGAATTCACGTTGGAATGCACCACGTTGTCGAGCCCGCTCATCACGTTCACGCCGATGCCCGTGGTGTCGAAGCAATTGCCCACCACGATGTTGCGGCGCCCGCCGTCGATCACCACGCAGCTTCCGGAATCCGCATCGATGTAGGACCCCACGATCATGTTCTCGGTGGGAATGTAGGCATTCTCGTTGATGATGCGGATCGCGATGCCGTTGCACTCGGTCAGGTTGGCGCCGATGATGAAGTTCTGCCGGGCACCGTCCATCACCAGGTGCGGAAACGGAATCTCCTGCGGCGGATAACCGTGGATCTTGCCGTAAAGCGCGCATTTCCGCGTGCCGGGCCCCCAGTACATCGCGGTATGCCGCGAGCTCTCGATCTGGAAGGTCTTGGGCATGTAGATGTTGTTGCAGGCCGAATTGGCCACTGCGGAGGCGAAGTAGTAGTTGAAGACAATCGCCGGTTTCTGGAAGGCCGGCTTCACCTGCGTGCCGTTGCTGCCGCTGTTTGCGCCCAGCCCGTCATCGCCGCAGCGGGTGCAGGAGAGGTCGAACTCGCTGTCCCACCATTCCAGCGCCCGCACCACGTATCCCCGGCAGTTGAAAACGTTGATCCGCTTCAGGTGCACCTTGCCGGCGCAGACGATGGAGAACACGTCGATGGTGGACTCTCCGTCGCCCTCGATGCTGAGGTTCTCGATGTTGAAGAACTTCGCATGCGGTTGGTTGTAGGCCGAGGTGTCGCCGACGATCTTGATCAGGAAATCCCCGGGTGCGGCAGTCACCTTGATCTTGGTCCGCTCGATACCGTCCCCGACCAGGTTGAGGCTGCAATTCGTGCCGTCGCGCTGCACGTCATAGTCGATGATCGTGCCGCTCACGCGGTACACGCCGCCCTGCGGGCGCAGCGGCACGTTGTTCTTCATCGCCCAGTCATGGGCGGCGCGCAGGGCCACGGTGTCATCGCTGGAATCGCTGGCGGTGGCCCCCCAGTGCTCGTAGGTCGCCGTGCCGTCGGGCGACCATTTCCGCCCGTCGAGCGTGGTGAGCGCGGTACCGCCCGAATCCAGCTTGTAGTGCAGCCCCCCCACGCTGATGTGCTCCGCGCCCGCGGGCACCGCCGTGGTCTGGGCCAGCGCCCGGGTGCTGAACCCGTAGCGCACGGGGGCGAGCAGGTCGCCCGGCGTGGTGTAGCCGCTGCTGCCGCCCGGGCCGTCCGAGGCGTCGGACACATCGAGAATGTAGAGCCTGTCCGTGGCCTCGGGCTGGCTCACGTGATTGGCGATCTGGGAAAGCGTGGTCATGAGCGGGTCTCCAGTGTGAGGGCCAGTCCGGATTCGGTCTGCAGGAAACTGCCGTTCGGCAGGGTCAGCCCCTCGAAGGCGGAGGGGTAGCCGTAGATGCGCCGGGGCATCACGACATCGGAAGGCCAGTAGCTGCCGGTCACCACCACGCCGAACTGCGTCCGGCGGGTGCTGTCGGTATCAATCGTGGTGATGTCGTGGATGCCCGGGTCGAGCACGTCGAGGGAGATCGTCTCCGTGGCGCGCATGCCGGCAGTGGCCCCGGAGCGGACGTAGGTGCCTGCCGCCGTTCCGGCCTCCTCCACCTGGGCACCCCAGATGTAGACAGCCTCTCCGCTGGTGAAGGAGGATGCCCCCCCGAGGCAGGCGCGCAACGCGGTCTCGCCGTCGGGCACCACCTTCGACACCTCGAACCTCTGCCAGCTCGTGGTGACGGTGAGCAGGTTTCCGGCGAAGAGCGTGCCGTCCGCCGTCCGCAGGCGGATGTGGAGATCCACCGTCCCGGACGGGCAGCGGAGCCACAGCGAGAACCTGTACTCCACCCCGGCGATGCAGGGCATCTGCCGATACAGCTCCCCGTTGGCACCGGTGGATTCCAGCAGTTCCGCCGTGATCGTGCCGTCCGGCGCCGCAACGGCATTCGCCGTCACGGTGATCTTGTTGGTGTAGAGCCCGGCGTCGGTGAAATCCTCCGACTGCAGGAAGATGTTTGTGGACGGTGGCTCGATGAGCAGCCCGAGCGGCGCGCCGGCCGCAGTGTGCTGCAGACGCGGCTCATTCGGCCCCGCGAAGGCGATCAGCCCGCCTGCATCGGTGTAGGAGGCCTCCGAGGCCCGGGTGAAGGCGTGCAGGTCGTCGAAATCCGCCGAAGGAATGCCGATGGCGGAATAGCTCCCCGTCTCGTAATCGGCCGAGAAGGCGGGCGTTGCGATGCGCACGATCCAGCTCCGGTCGGCAAAGCCGCCGGTGTTGCTGGCGCGCACGGTGATGGTCGTGTCGCCGGAGGGGCCGGTCGCCGTGCCGGTGATCGCCCCGGAGGCGGAAAGCGACAGCCCGGCCGGCAACGCCGCCGAACCCGGCGCAAGCGCATAGCTCAGCCCCGCGCCGGTGAACCCCGACACGACGGACTGCGTGAGCCCCGGATCGTCGATCCGGAACGCGATGACCGGCGTGCCGCCAAGCGCCACCGGGGGCACGTGCACCACCGTGAGCGCGCCCGAATATTGCGACACCCGCCCGCCGCCGGTGGTCGCGGTCACCCGCAATCGCACGGCGCCCAGCAGGTGGCTGTCGGTGAGCAGCAGCGGCTCGACCACGGCCCCGGTGCCGTTCTGCGCCGGGATATCCGCAGCGTTCAACTGCCAGGACCAGAACAGGTTCTGGTCGGTGATGTTGTCCCAGCTGCCCGTGGTGCCGGTGAGCGAGGCGCCGACCTGCGGAGTGCCCGCGATGGTCGGCGCGCTCGTGTTCACCGGCGGCAGCGGCGGCTCGCGGTTGCCGTAGATCACGGCAAGCGCGAGAGGGTCGAGACCGATCGAGATCATGTCTTACCAGACAGCGATGATTTCGGCGGCGGTGGTCCCGGTGGCATGAACGCGCGAGACACGCGCCGGCAGATACCCCACCGGGTGGTTGCGGAACGTCACCACGGTTCCGCCGAGGGTGGTCACCTTGATGTCCCCGGTCACGCCGATGTAGAGCGCGCGCGAGGCATAGGGCAGGTCCAGCGAGTCGCTCGTGATCACCGCTTCGGCAAATCCGAAGGGCGAGGTGAGGCTCGAGGTCTGGTTCGCGAAAATGTCCTTCACAACAATCTCCTTCCAGGAATGCCGGCGGGAACGCAGCCGGTCGTCCGGAAGGTGATACACGAGGCGCAGGGGGCGTTGCGCGGCCCCGGGGCGGAGCGCCTCGCTGGCCGGGCTCAGCCCTTCAGCAGGGCCACCGCCTCGGCAAGGTCGATCTTCCCGTCATAGAGCGCCCGCCCGGAGATCGCCCCGTCAAGCGGCGCGCCGCAGGCCTTCAGCGCCCGCAGGTCATCGAGCGAGGACACCCCGCCGGAGGCGATCACCGGGATGCGTACCGCCTGCGCCAGCGCCGCGGTGGCGCCCACGTTCGGCCCCCCCATCGCGCCGTCGCGGTCGATGTCGGTGTAGATGATCGCGGCAACGCCGGCGTCCTCGAACTGCCGGGCGAGATCGACGGCCAGCGTGTCCGTGGTCTCCGCCCAGCCCTGCACGGCCACCAGCCCGTCGCGCGCGTCGATGCCCACCGCCACCTGGCCCGGAAAGGCCTTCGCCGCCTGCTTCACCAGCGCCGGGTCGCGCACCGCCACGGTGCCGAGGATCACCCGGGCCAGCCCCTTGTCCAGCCAGCGCTCGATGGTCGCCATGTCGCGGATGCCGCCGCCGAGCTGCGCGGGCACGCGGCAGCGCGCGAGGATGCCCTCCACTGCCGCGGCATTCACGGGCTCGCCGGCGAAAGCGCCATTGAGGTCAACCAGATGCAGCCACTCGCAGCCCGCGTCCTCGAACAGCTTCGCCTGCGCCGCGGGGTCGTCGCTGAACACGGTGGCCTGGTCCATCTCGCCCTTGTAGAGGCGCACGCACTGGCCGTCCTTCAGGTCGATCGCGGGGTAGAGGATCATGGCGGGGCTCCCGTGAGATTGCGCCACAGCCCATAGCGGTTTCGCCGCGGGAATGCAAAGCCGCGGCGGGCGCCCTCAGCCCAGCACGGGCTGGCGGCCGCCGTTGTCGCCGAAGGCCTCCTCGCGCCAGTAGCCGAGCTTCTCCATCACCGGCAGGTCGTTGAAGCAGAACAGGCAGGCATCCTCGGTGTCGGACGCATTCGCATGCTCGTGCCAGGCCCAGGAGGGCACGCAGAAGATGTCGTGCTCCTTCCAGTCGAAGCGCTTGCCGTTGATGATGGAATGCCCCGAACCCTTCGCGCAGTGATAGAGGAAGCTGCCGGTGTGCCGGTGCGCCCGCGTGCGCTCTCCGGGGCGCAGCATCTGCATGCTCGCCCCGATGGTCTGCATCACGTGGCCGCCGGTGGCCGGGTTCACGAATGTCATCATGATCCCGTCGAACTCCGACCCGTCGGAGACCTTCGCATGGCGCTGTAGCGCCTCGTAGGTGGCCTCCCACTCGTATTTCAGCAGCGGCGAGTAGCCCTTGTTCCAGGTATGCCCGGAGGGCACCAGCCCCGGCGCCGCCCAGACCCCGGAGGAATCGTCCACCGGGTAGGTCACCGCCTGGGCCAGGTCCTCGTGCACCGCGTAGGAATTCGCCTCCATCGCGTTGGTGAGCGGGATGTCCAGCCCGTCCTGCCAGATGCAGTCCGTGCCCTCCTCGGCCACCGCGTGCTCATGCCAGGTGCCGTTGGGGGTGAGCACGAAATCATTCGGGCCCAGCGTCATCTTGTGGCCGTCCACCACCGTGTAGGCGCCCTCACCCTCGATGATGAAGCGCAGCGCCGAGGCGGTGTGGATATGCGCGGAGGCCCGCTCCCCCGCCCGCATCACCTGCAGTCCGGAGTAGAGCCAGCCCACCGCCGCCACCACGTCGCGCCGGCCGGGGTTGCTGAGGTAGATCACCCGGCGCCCCGCCTGCTCCGGCGTCACCAGATCGAGCGATTTCAGCACCTTGTCGCGCAGCGCCTCGTAGCGCCACAGAACGGGCACGGAGGCCGACACCGGCTCCCAGGGCTCGATCTTGTTCGCCACGGTCCAGAGCGCGCCGGCCTCCGCCCCGGCCAGTTCCTCGTAATAGGCGCGCAGCTCCGGCGTGGTCTCCACGTTGGCGCGGCCCGCCACGTTCTCGCGATGGCTGTCGTAATCGGTGTCCATGCCCTGTCCTCCGGTCGCATAGTCCCTCACCATCAGGGTGCGTCACGGCGGATCACCAGTCAACGGATTTTATAAAATATCTCTGCAGCTTCCGGACATGCCGGCATTGCTTTATCCGGGGTGCGGCATCGTATAAATTCGCTGCCGGGGGCCGGAGAGGCAGAAAACCGCACGCATGACCGACATCCGAAAACCGCAGGCCGCCGAAAGTCTCGCAGACAGGGCGTATTCCCGGCTGCGCGCCGACATCCTCGACGGAGATTACGCCCCGGGCCAGCCCCTGCGGCTGGAGCCCCTGCGCAGCCGCTACGGCTACAGCTTCTCGCCGCTGCGCGAGGCGCTGACCCGCCTGGCGGCGGACCGCCTGGTCAGCCAGTCCAGCCTGCGCGGCTTCCGGGTGGCCGAACTGTCGCTCGACGAGATGTGGGACATCCTGCGCACCCGCATCCTGATCGAGGGCGAGGCACTGCGGCTGGCCATCGCCTCCGGCGACAACGCCTGGGAGGCGCGGGTCGACGCGGCGCTGGCCGCCTTCGCCCGCTGCGTCGAGGCCCCCGCGCCCGCCATCGACGACGCCAGCGTCGCCTACGAGCAATGCCACGCGGCCTTCCACACCGCGCTGATCGACGCCTGCGGGTCGCCCTCGCTGCTGCGGCTCGCCCGGCAGCTCTATCTGCAGACCGAGCGCTACCGCCGCCCGCACCTGATGTCCGACGCCGCGGACTCGGTGATCGCCGAGCACAGGGCCCTGCGCGACGCAGCCCTCGCCCGCGCGCCCGAAACGGCCACCGAACTGCTGCGCCGGCACTACACCCGCACCGGCCATTTCATCGAGGCGGCCCTCGCCGCCGCCCCGGAGCCCGCCGGGCCCTGACCGGCGGGCGAGGCCCGATCAGGCCCTGATCACCGAATGGCGCAGGGTGCCGATGCCCTGCACGCCGCATTCGATCTCGTCTCCCGGCCACAGCCATTCCTGCGGATCACGCCCGGCGCCCACGCCCTCCGGCGTGCCGGTGGCGATGATGTCGCCCGGCTCCAGCGTCATGCAGGACGAGATGTCGGAGACCAGCGTGTCGATCCGGAACAGCATGTGGCGGGTGTTGGAGCGCTGCTTCTCCACCCCGTTCACGGTGAGCCAGAGGTCCAGCTCCTGCGGGTCGCCGATCTCGTCCGCCGTCACGATGCAGGGGCCGAAGGGCGCGAACGTGTCCTGCCCCTTCGAGACGATCCACTGGCCGGAGCGCCGGTTGTCGCGCGCCGAGATGTCGATCATCACGGAATAGCCGAAGACATGGCTCATCGCCGCGTCCTTCGACACCCGCTGCGCCCGGGTACCGACGATCGCGGCCAGCTCCACCTCCCAGTCCAGCTGCCGGGTGAGCGCACCGTTGTGGCGCACCGGTTCGCCCGGCCCGATGACGGCCGTGGGCGGCTTGGAGAAGATGACCGGCTGCTTGGGCAGATCGCGCGACGTGTCCAGCGTGCGGGCCGATTCCTCCACGTGCTCCACGTAGTTCAGCCCGATGCCGAAGATGTTCTTCGCCGGTCGCGGAATGGGGGCCAGCAGGGTCACGTTCTCCGCCGGCAGCACGCCGGGCACGGGCCAGCTGTCGATGCCCGCCTCCAGCAGGCGCTGCGCGGCGCGCAGTGCCGCCGGGCCGGCCGCGATGAAGTCCAGCATCCGCACGGGCAGAACCGCGCCGCCGGCAGCGCCCAGCATCTCGATATCGACCACCAGCCCGTCGACCAGCGCTCCCAGCCGCGCCTCGGCCTCTACATGCTTGCGATAGGTCACAAGTTTCATTGCCCGTCATCCCTCTTCCCGGGCCGGCTCGCAGCCCGTCGTTGAATTTTATAAAATCCATAGCCACCTGCGCCGGGGCAGGCAACGAAAAATGCGGAGGGGGAAAAGGGCGGGGCGCGGCCGCTCCTTGCTTGCAAGCCCCGCTCCCGCCCTGCAACGTGCTGCGCGCACCCGGCAAGAGAGACAGCACCGCCATGCCCAACATCCTGTTCATCTGCGGAAAGGCCCGGCGCAGAAGCCCGACGGCCGCCACTGTCGCCGCCGATCAGCTTCAGGTGCCCACGGATTTCGCCGGCCTGAGCGCGGATGCGGACGAGCGCGTGACCCCGGAGCACCTGGACTGGGCGGATATCGTGGCGGTGATGGAAAAGCCGCAACTCGCGCGCCTGAAGCGACAGCTCGGAGCGTCACTCAAGGGCAAGAAGCTCGTCTGCCTGGATATTCCCGACCGCTACGCCTTCATGCAGCCGGAACTGGTGGAGCTGCTCACGCGCAAACTGGGCTGCATCCTGCCGGCCGGTCGCTAGCCCGGCCGCTCCACACAGTCAGGTCGCCCCTCAGGGCTTCCACTTCAGGAAATTCGCGATCACCCGCAGCCCGGTCTTCTGGCTCTTCTCCGGATGGAACTGGGTGCCCACGATATTGCCCCGCGCCACCGCGGCGGTGATGAACTCGCCGTAGGCCACATGGGCGATGCGGTGCGAGGGCTCGCGCGGCATCAGGTGGTAGGAATGCACGAAATAGGCGTGGTCGCCCGGCTCCACCCCCTCGAACACCGGGTGCGGCCGGTCGATCATCAGCTCGTTCCAGCCCATGTGGGGGATCTTCAGCTCCGGGTCGTTCGGCACCATGCGCACCACGTCACCGTGGATCCAGTCGAACCCCGGGGTCTCGCCATGCTCCAGCCCGCGGGTGGCCATCAGCTGCATGCCCACGCAGATGCCCATGAACGGCGTGCCCTGCTTCACCCGCTCGGAGATCGCCTCGAACATCCCCTCCACGGCCATCAGCCCGGCGCGGCAATCGGCGAAGGCGCCCACACCCGGCAGCACGATACGGTCCGCCGCCAGCACGTCCTCGGCCTTGCCGGAGACCAGCACCAGCCCGCCGCCGGTCTCGGCCGCCATGCGCTGGAAGCTCTTCTCGGCCGAGGCGAGGTTGCCGGAGCCGTAATCGACGATGACGGTCCTCATTCGCTCAGCGTCCCCTTGGTGGAGGGCACCGCGTCGGCGCGGCGCGGGTCGGTCTCCAGCGCCATGCGAAGCGCGCGGGCCACGGCCTTGAAGGCGGCTTCGGCGATGTGATGGCTGTTGACCCCGTCCAGCCGCTCGACATGCAGCGTGATGCCGGAATTCATCGCGAAGGCGGTGAAGAACTCGCGCACCAGCTGGGTGTCGAAGCTGCCGATCTTCTCGGTCGGGAACTCCACCTTCCACACCAGGAAGGGCCGGCCCGAGATGTCGAGCGCGGCGCGCACCAGCGCCTCGTCCATCACCAGCATGCAGGAGCCGTAGCGGGTGATGCCGCGCTTGGCGCCCACCGCCTCCGCCAGCGCCCGGCCGAGCGCGATGCCCACATCCTCCACCGTGTGATGGTCGTCGATATGCTGGTCGCCGCTGGCACGCACCCGCATGTCGATCAGCGCGTGGCGGGCAAGCTGGTCCAGCATGTGGTCGAAGAACCCCACGCCGGTGTCATTGTCGTACCTGCCGCTGCCGTCGAGGGCGATTTCGACGCGGATATCGGTTTCGGCGGTCTTGCGGGCGATCTCGGCCTTGCGCATCGGGCTCTCCTCATGCTCGTCGCTCCTATAGCGCGGCAGGCGGGCTGGTGCAAAGCACCTCGTCGCCCTATATGGCCCCCTGAAAGAAGGAGGCAGGCAATGGAAGCATGGCACGGAACCACCATCATCGGCGTCCGCAAGGGCGGCAAGGTCGTGGTGGCGGGCGACGGGCAGGTCAGCCTCGGGCAGACCGTGATCAAGGGCACCGCGCGCAAGGTGCGCCGGCTGTCGCCCGGCGGGCGTGACGTGGTCTGCGGCTTCGCGGGTTCCACCGCCGATGCCTTCGCCCTGCTCGAGCGGCTGGAAACCAAGCTCGAGGCCGCACCCGGCCAGCTGCTGCGCGCCTGCGTCGAGCTCGCGAAGGACTGGCGCACCGACAAGTACCTCCAGAAGCTGGAGGCGATGCTGATCGTCACCGATGGCACCGAACTCCTCGTGGTCACCGGCGCGGGCGACGTGCTCGCCCCCGAGCATGACGTGGCCGCCATCGGCTCGGGCGGGAACTTCGCCCTCGCCGCCGCGCGCGGCATGATGGATTCGGACCGCGACGCCGAGGCGATCGCCCGCCGCGCGATGGCCATCGCCGCGGACATCTGCGTCTACACCAACGGAAATCTCACGGTCGAGACCATCGGCTGACACTGCCTTTCCCGGGGAGGGCCGGTGGCCGCACAGCAGGCCCGCCCGCCCCGGCCACGCTCTGACGGAGGACACATGACGGACCTTACCCCCAGGGAGATCGTCTCCGAACTCGACCGGTTCATCATCGGGCAGTCGGAGGCCAAGCGCGCCGTGGCCGTCGCGCTGCGCAACCGCTGGCGCCGCAAGCACCTGCCGGACGAGATCCGCGAGGAAGTCTACCCGAAGAACATCCTGATGATCGGGCCCACCGGCGTGGGCAAGACCGAGATCTCCCGCCGGCTGGCCAAGCTCGCCCGCGCGCCCTTCATCAAGGTGGAGGCCACGAAGTTCACCGAGGTGGGCTACGTGGGCCGCGACGTGGAGCAGATCATCCGCGACCTGGTGGAGAGCGCCATCATCATGGTGCGCGAGCAGAAGCGCGAGACGGTGGAGGCCCAGGCCCATCACGCGGCGGAAGAGCGCGTGCTCGCCGCCCTCTGCGGCGCCGATGCACGTGACGCCACCCGCGACATGTTCCGCCGCAAGCTGCGCTCCGGCGAGCTGGACGACACCGAGATCGAGGTGGAGGTGGCCGATACCTCCAACCCGCTGTCGATGCTCGAAATTCCGGGCCAGCCCGGCATGGGCAACGGCGGCCCCGGCATGATGAATCTCGGCGACATCTTCGGCAAGGCCCTCGGCGGCGGCCGCAAGCAGAAGCGCAAGCTCACCGTGTCGCAGAGCCACGCCATCCTGCTGGCCGAGGAGGCCGACAAGCTCGTGGACCAGGAAAGCGTCACCCGCGACGCGCTGGAGACAGTGGAGCAGAGCGGCATCGTCTTCATCGACGAGATCGACAAGGTCTGTGCGCGGGCCGAGGCGCGCGGCGGCGACGTGAGCCGCGAAGGCGTGCAGCGCGACCTGCTGCCGCTCATCGAGGGCACCACGGTCTCCACCAAATACGGCCCGGTGAAGACCGACCACATCCTGTTCATCGCCTCCGGCGCCTTCCACATCGCCAAGCCGTCGGACCTGCTGCCCGAACTGCAGGGCCGCCTGCCCATCCGCGTGGAGCTGCGCGCCCTCACAGAGGCGGATTTCGTCCGCATCCTGAGCGAAACCGACAACTCCCTCACCCGCCAGTACATCGCGCTGATGCTGACCGAGGAGATCACCGTCGAATTCACCCCCGAAGGCACCGAGGCGCTGGCGCGCATCGCCGCCGAGGTGAACCGCACGGTGGAGAACATCGGCGCCCGCCGCCTGCATACGGTGCTGGAGCGGGTGTTCGAGGAGCTGAGCTTCACCGCGCCGGACCGGGGCGGCGAGACCGTCACCGTCGACGCGGATTTCGTGGAGCGCAACGTGGGCGAACTCTCCCGCAACGCCGACCTGGGCCGCTACATCCTGTAGCCGCCCGGATCTGCGACAGCGGCGCGCCCGCTTGGGTCTTCCCCCGGGCCTGAACGGGCGGTCACCCCGGGGCGCGCGGGCCTCAGCGGTTGCGCCGCAGGTACACGTAGAACGCCCCGCCGCCGCCATGCTTGCGGTGCGCGGGGTAGACCCCCACCACCAGCGGCCCCAGCGGCGGCAGCGAGAGCCAGCGCGGCACGCTGTCCTTCAGGATGCCGTTGCGCGAGTGGTGGAAATGCTCCTCCCGCGGGCGCCCCTTGCCGGTGATCACCAGCACGCAGCGCATGCCGCGGGCGTGCGACCCGGCGATGAACCCGGCCAGCACGCCGTGCGCGCGCTCCAGCGTGTGTCCGTGCAGGTCGATGCGGGCTTCCGGCGGGGTGCGGCCGCGGCGCAGCTTCTCCGCCGTGCGCCGGTCCAGCCCGGGGGTGGAGGGACCGAGCTCGCGCACCGGGTCCGCGGCCACGATCCACTCCGTGCGCGGCGCGGCCGGCAGGATCGGGCGGACCATCGGCATCGCGTCGGTCCGCTCCGGCACGCGCAGCGGACGCGGGGTGACCGGAGGCGCCTCCGCCGGCTCTCCCGCACTCAGCGCCGGCTTGCCGCGCAGGGGGATGGTGGTCCGGGCCACGGCAGACCACAGGGCCTCCTCCTCCTCACCGAGACGCCTGGACTTGCGGGCCATGGTTCAGCGCTCCAGCCGGTCGGCCGCGGCGCGCGGAACAAGGCGCACCAGCCGGCCCCGCGCGTTCTGCACCGAGGCGTTGCGGAAGGCGGCCAGCCCCCAGCCGAAGAAGATGTCAGCGCGCTGCGCACCGTTCACCGCGGCACCCCGGTCCTGCGCCACCATCAGTTGGCGGATCGGGCCCTCCCGGCCCTTCGTCTCGACCCAGACCGGCCCGCCGAGCGCCACCTTCTCCGGATCCACCGCCACGGACCGCTCCGGCGTCAACGGCACGCCGAGCGCGCCCACCGGGCCGAAGGCCGGGTCGATCTCATGTTCCTGGAAGAAGATGAAGCTGGGGTTGTGGTTGAGCACGGAGAGCCGGTGCGCGCGGTCCGCGTTCACCCAGGTCGCGATGCCCTCTGCGCTGATGTTGCCGCGCTTCATCAGCCCGCTGTCGCGCAGGTAACGGCCGATGGAACGGTAGGGGTGATTGTTGCGCCCTGCATAGCCCAGCCGGATGGTGGTGCCGTCGCGCAGGCGAACCCTGCCGGAGCCCTGCACATGCAGAAAGAACGCCGCCACCGGGTCTCGCAGCCAGACGATCTCCAGGCCGCGGCCCTCCAGCGCGCCGCCGTCGATCTCCTCACGGGTGAACCAGGGCTCGCCTTTGGGCAGGTCGTCCGGGCGGGAATAGACCGGCCAGGCGAAGACCTCGCTGCGCGCGCGGGCCCCCTCCAGCTCCGGCTCGAAATAGCCGGTGAACAGGCTCTCCGGGCGGCTGCCGGAGACGATCGGCCGGAAGGCCCGCTCGAAGAAGGCCCGGGCGTCCGCAGGCGCCACCTGCCGCGCCTCGGCGCAGACGGCCGCCCAGTCCTCCGCCGTTTCCGGCGGCACCGGGCGCAGGCGGTCGCAGCTGATCAGGAAAGTGGCGAGGCCGGCCGCATGATCGTCATGCGTCCAGCCCTTCAGGTCTCCGAAACGGATGGTGTGCATGTCCTCACCCGACGCCGCTCCGGCCAGACAGGCGGCGATGGCCGCCGCTCCGAGGAGTGCGCGCCCCCGCCCGCTCATTCGCCCGTGGCGACGAGCACCCAGTTCGGGTCCGACTGGCCAAGCGTACGTTCGAAGGTGAACAGGTCCGTCTGCTGGCGCGGCTGGTTCGGGTCGCCCTCGACCACCTCGCCCGCATCGTTGCGCACCACCACGAACAGCTCACCCACCAGCTCCAGCGTGAGCTCGGCCTGGGAGGTGCGGGTGTCGAACGCTGCGGCAACGAGCCGCGCCGACCGGACCCCGACAAAATTGGCCTCCACGCTCAGCCCGGCGGCCTTGCGCTGCGCGATGGCGTCCTCGAAACCGCCCAGCACCTCCGGGGAAAGCAGCCGGCTGATGCCGGAGATATCGCCCTGCTCGAAGCCGGTCACGATCATCTCGTAGGCCTGGCGGGCACCGCCGATGAACTCGGACACGTTGAAGCCCGGCTCCACCGCCTTCATCGCACGCAGGGCATCGGCCGCGACGCTTCCGGGTTCGGCATGGGCCGCGATGTCGGCATCCCCGCCCTCCAGAACGTCGTAAGTGGCTGATTTTCCGGGCACGGGGCGCGCGGGCCCGGCAGTCGGGGCGCCATCAGGCTTCTCGAAGCCGCTTCGCGTTCCCAGCACGCTGCGGAGCCGCAGCACCAGGAACAGCGCGATTGCCGCGAGTACGAGAACCTGTATGATCTCCGAATTCATGGATCCTTACCTTGTCGGCCTGTGACCCTGCCGCATGGCAATGGTCCGGTCAGCACCATATGTAAGGTGGGGTTGGCTGCGAGTCCATTGCCCAGCCCACGAAACTCGACCAGCTGAAAGGGAGGTCCGCGTCCGCGCATGTGGTTTTTTCTGCTCTTCATCGCCATCCCCGTCATCGAAATCTCGCTCTTCGTCACCGTGGGGGGTGCCATCGGCCTGTGGCCGACGATCCTCATCGTGCTGATCACCGCCGTGGTCGGCTCGACCCTGATGCGCTCGGAAGGCGTGCGGGCGATGATGCAGATCCAGAGCGCACTGGCCACCGGCAAGAACCCCGCAAGCCCGATGGCGCATGGCGCGCTCGTGCTCGTGGCGGGCATGCTGCTGCTCACGCCCGGCTTCTTCACCGACACGCTCGGCATCCTGCTGATGATCCCGGCCGTGCGCACCGGGCTGCTGCGCAAGCTGGGCCCGGCCATCGCCGCGCGGGTGCACACCACCACCACGCAGGGCGGCCAGACCTTCCGCGCCGGCCCCGGGGGCCCGGCATGGCGCCGCGGCCCGGGCGGTGACGTGATCGACGGGGAATACGAGGTGACCGACCCCGACGGCCCCGACCATGGCCGGGACGACCCGCGCCTGCCACCGGAACGCGAATAGGCCCCGGGGGCCCAGACCCCCTTCAGCCCCTTTCAGGCCTGCGTTTCCCCCTTCCCTCCGGGGCGCACGATTGTTTGAACGGGGAATGCATGTTACGACGCCCCCACGAATTTGAACGCATGTTGCCGGAGGGCAGAATGGCCGAGAACGACACCCCAGTGCAGCCGCGCCTGCAGGTTGTTTCGCAGTTTATCCGGGACCTCTCTTTCGAGAACGTCGCCGCCCAGAAAAGCCTCAACGCCAGTGAGGCCAAGCCTGAAATCACCGTGAATGTCGGCCTGGACGCCGGCAAGATCGGCGACGACCTCTACGAGGTCAAGATGAAGGTCAACATCGACGCCACCGCCGAAGGCAACAAGATCTTCGTGCTGGAGATGGAATACGCCGGGCGCTTCGTGGTGCAGAACGTGCCGGAAGCCCAGCTTCACCCGTTCCTGCTCATCGAATGCCCGCGGATGATCTTCCCCTACGTCCGCCGCATCATCGGCGACATCACCCGTGACGGTGGCTACCCGCCGCTGAACGTGGACAACATCGACTTCGTGAACCTGTACCGCCAGGAAGTGGAGCGCCGTCGCGCCGCCCAGGTCGAAGGCCCGACCTCGATCTCCTGATCAGGACTGCTGCCAGAGCGGAGTTCCGCCCAGACCGGCGACGAACTCCGCATGGGTCGCTTCCTCCGCCTCGGTGATCCGCGGCGGCAGGGGGTGCGGCCGGGCGGGCGCGCGCCAGTCGGCGCCCGCCGCCTGCACTCCGCCCCCCGAACGGGCCCCGGCGCCGGCGGGGGCGAGCACCAGGTCGGGCTGTCGGCCTCCGATCAGCTCCAGATAGACCTCCGCGAGGATCTCGCTGTCGAGCAGCGCCCCGTGCAGGGTGCGCGCGGAATTGTCGATGCCGAAGCGCCGGCACAGCGCGTCGAGCGAATTCTGCGCGCCCGGAAAGCGGCGCCGCGCCATCTCCAGCGTGTCCACCGCCCGGTTGGCCGGAATGGCCGGGCGCTTTACCCAGCCCAGCTCCGCATTGAGGAAGCGCATGTCGAAACTGGCGTTGTGGATGACCAGCTTCGCGTCGCCTATGAACTCCAGGAAAGCGTCCGCAACCTCGGCGAACACCGGCTTGTCGGAGAGGAACTCCTCCGACAGCCCGTGCACCCCGAAGGCCTCCGCCGGCATGCTGCGCTCGGGGTTGATGTACTGGTGATACACGTTGCCGGTGGGCAGGTGGTTCATCAGCTCCACCGCGCCGATCTCCACCAGCCGGTCACCCTCGAAGGGGTTGAACCCCGTGGTCTCGGTATCGAGCACGATCTCACGCATCGTCGTCTCCGTTCATGCTGCGGATGATCCGCGCCACCTCCGCCTCCGCATGGTCCAGGCCGCGCGACGTGTCGATGACGTGATCGGCCCGGGCGCGCTTCTCCGCGTCGGGCACCTGCCGGGCGAGAATGGCCGCGAAGGCGGTCTCCGTCATCCCCGGCCGCGCCATCACCCGGGCCCGCTGTACCTCGGGCGGCGCGGTGACCACAAGCACGGCGTCGAGCCAGGAGACATCGCCGCTCTCGAACAGCAGCGGAATGTCGCAGACCACCAGCGGCACGCCCGCCGCACGGTTCTGCTCCAGGAAGGCGGCGCGATCGCGGCTCACCACCGGATGCACCGCGGCCTCGATCCGCGACAGCAGCGTGCCATCGGCGAGGATGGCTTCCCGCAGCGCGGCCCGGTCCACCCCGCCGTCCTTCAGCGCCGCGGGCACCAGCGCGGTCACCGGCCCGACCGCCGCGCCGCCCGGCGCGTACACCCGGTGCACGGCCGCATCCGCATCCCACACGGGCACGCCGGCGGTGCGGAAGAAGCCCGCCGTGGTCGACTTGCCCATGCCGATGGAGCCGGTGAGGCCGAGGATCCGCATCGCGCCGGCCTCAGCCGAGGCCCAGCATGTACTGGCGCAGGGCCTCGTCAACCTCCGGGCGGATGCCGAACCAGTGCTGGAAGCCCGGCACCGCCTGATGCAGCAGCATGCCCAGCCCGTCCACCGTGCGCAGCCCGCGCGCCCGCGCCTGCTCCAGCAGCGGGGTGACCAGCGGCGCGTAGACGATGTCGGTCACCAGCGCATCGCCCGGCGCGGCGTCCAGGCTGATATTGAGCGCCGGCTGGCCGACCATGCCCAGCGACGTGGTGTTGGCGACGGTCTTCGCCCCGGAAACCGCCTCGCTCAGGTGATACCAGTCCACCACCACCACCTTGGCGCCATAGGTGTCCGCCAGGTTCTGGGCCCGGGCGCGGGTGCGGTTGGCCACACGCAGCTCCGGCACACCGGCCGTCAGCAGCGCGCTCACCACGGCCTTCGCCGCCCCTCCGGCCCCCACCACCAGTGCCGGGCCGGAGCGCGGGTCCCAGTCCGGCACGGTCTGGCGCAGGTTCTCGATGAAACCGTAGCCATCGGTGTTGTCCGCGTGGATCGAGCCGTCCGGGCGGAAGGAAATCGTGTTCGCGGCCCCGATCAGCGACGCGCGGTCGCTCACCGAACTCGCCATGTGCAGCACCGTCTCCTTGTAGGGGATGGTGATGTTCGCACCCCCGAACCCCAGTTTCGGCAGCGCCCGTATTCCGGCTTCGAAATTTTCCGGGCGCAAGGCGATGGGAATGTAGTGGCCACGCAGCCCATGCTTCTGCAGCCAGTAGCCGTGCAGCGCCGGCGACTTGGAATGGCCGACCGGCCAGCCGATGACCGCAGCAAGGGCGGGGGTCTCATGCGTCATGACAAAAGCGCTCCCGTTGTCCTGAGATAATCCAGTGTTTCGAGCAGAGGCAGGCCGAGCACGGTAAAATGGTCGCCCTCCACCCGGGAAAAGAGTTGCACGCCCGGCCCTTCGAGCCGGTATGCGCCGACACAGCCCAGCACCGCCTCGCCCTCGATATCGAGGTAATCGTCCAGGAAGGCATCGGAAAACGGCCGGACGCTGAGCCGCGCCCGCCCGACATGCCGCCAGACCGGCGCGCCGCCGCGCGCGATCACAGCCGCGGAATGCAGCACATGGGTCTTGCCGCGCAGCGCCAGGAGATGCGCGCGCGCCGTCGCAACCGTGTCCGGCTTGTCGAACAGCCGCCCGTCCAGGTCCAGCACCTGGTCGGCGCCGATCACCAGCGCCTCGGGGTGGCGCCGCGAGATCTTCAGCGCCTTCGCCTCGGCCAGGGCATCGGCAATGTCCCGCGGCGACAGGGCCTCGGCGGCCAGCGCGGCCTTCATCATGTCCTCGTCCACGGAGGCGCCGACCGCCTCGAACGGCACGCCCGCATCGCGCAACATCTGAACACGCGCCGCACTTCGGGAAGCGAGAATTACGTTGCTCAACTGGGCACCCTGCTCCTGCGCAGCAGCACGCGCACGGCGGCCGCGGTTTCCTCGATGGATCGCCGGGTGACATCGATCATCGGGATTCCGTGTTTCTCGAAAAACAGACGCGCATCGGTCACCTCGTCACGAATGTGATGGATGTCTGCATAGGCGTTTTCCCCGCTGATCTCCATATTGGAGAGACGGTGCCGGCGGATCTGCGCCAGGCGTTGCGGCGAGGCGGTGAGCCCGATCACCGGAAGCCCGGCACGCTGCGCCTCGAACAGCCCCTCCGGCGGGGCCTCTCCGGAAACCAGCGGCACGTTCGCCGCGCGGATGCCCTGGTACGCGAGATAGATGCATGTGGGGGTTTTCGAGGTCCGACTCACCCCGACGAGAATCACGTCCGCCTGCAGCAGGTAATCCGGGCCCAGCCCGTCATCGTGGCTGATCGCGTAGTCCAGCGCCGCCACCCGCTCCAGATATTCCGCATCCACCCGGTACTGGCTTCCCGGCCGCTCGATGCGCCGCTCGCCGCCGAACCGGCTGAGCGCCTCGACCACCGGGGCCATCACGTCCACCACCTCGAGTTGCAGCCGCGCAGCCCTCTCGAACAGCTCCGAACTCACCGACGTGTCGGCAATGGAACAAAACACCGGCCCGGGCTGCGCCTCCAGCGCGGCCATCACCTCGTCCAGCGCCACGCGGGTGCGCACGAAGGGATGGACATGCGTCACCGGCTCGAGAACCGGAAACATGCTCGAGGCCGCTTCCAGAACCGCCGAGACCGTCTCTCCGGTGGAATCCGAGACGAGGTGGATGTGAAGCGGGATCGGCTCTTCCATCGGATCTTCCTGCATGCTGCCAGCATAGTGCACGTGCGGCACGGTGGAGAAAGGGGTGGGTAACCCTGTGCATGAATTCGGGACGAATGTGTGTGATTTTTGCGGAGGCAGGTTTGCCGGTGGAAAGCGGGGGAGTCTTCAAGATGTTAATGATCAAAATCGCCCCATGTTGAAAGTTATCTCGGGCCGCCACCGCCACGGCGGACTCTCCCCACCCCCCGAATCGCATTTTCACCTATTTTTGCAAACAGTTAAGCCCCGCACGCCAGCGTCCGAAACGCCGCGAAAATGCCTGTGAATGGTGTGGATAACTGTGTGGGCGGTTTTATGAACGCGTTAATCCCCATGATTAAGCCGCCTACTACAACTCCATCTTTTAAAAGAGTCCTTCTCTTTGGTAAGAGGGCAGCGCAGACAGGGGACACTCCATGATCGCAGACATCCTCAGCGCTCTCTATCCGTGGACCAAGGCGCTCCACATCATCTCCGTGATCACCTGGATGGCCGGGCTCTTCTATCTGCCGAGGCTCTTCGTATATCATGCTGAGAAAGCCGCCCCGGGAACCGAGATGTCGGCGATTTTCCAGGAAATGGAGCGCAAGCTCCTCAGGCTGATCATGAACCCTGCGATGATCGCCACCTGGGTGTTTGGCCTGATGCTGGCGTTCACGCCCGGAGTGGTGGACTGGACGGGCGATGGCTGGTTTCACGCGAAGCTGCTGCTCGTTATGCTGATGACCGCCTACCACCACGCTCTGGGCCTCTGGCGCAAGCAGTTCGCCCGTGACGCGAACACCCGGCCCGGCCGGTTCTACCGGCTGTGGAACGAGGCACCGACCCTGCTGATGATCGGAATCGTGCTCCTGGTGGTCTTACGTCCATTCTGAGCCGATTTGTTTGACAAGCGTCTCGTTTTTACATATCTAGTCGCCACCTCATAGCAGACTGGCCGCCGAGCCGGTCGCGCCTCCCCCCATGCCCAAAAGTCCCCACGGTACCGGATCTAGAATGGATACTCTCCAAGATATCACCGAGATTTCGCTTGCGGATCTCAAGGCGAAGAGCCCGGCCGATCTCCTGCAAATGGCAGAGGAACTCGAACTCGAGAACGCCTCGTCCATGCGCAAACAGGAGATGATGTTTGCCATTCTGAAAGAAATGGCAGACAGGGATGTCGAAATTTCGGGCGATGGTGTGCTCGAAGTACTGCAAGATGGTTTCGGTTTTCTGCGTTCACCGGAAGCGAACTACCTGCCGGGTCCTGACGATATTTATGTCAGCCCGAATCAGATTCGGAAATTCTCGCTCCGCACCGGGGATACCGTCGATGGCGTGATCCGGGCCCCGAAGGAAGGCGAGCGCTATTTCGCCATCGTGAAGGTCTCCAGGATCAACTTCGAGGATCCTGACAAGGCGCGCCACAAGGTCCACTTCGACAACCTGACGCCGCTCTATCCCGACGAGCGCTTCAAGATGGAGATCGAGGACCCCACGATCCGCGACCGCTCCGCCCGCATCATCGACCTTGTGGCACCGCTCGGAAAGGGCCAGCGCGCCCTGATCGTCGCGCCCCCGCGCACCGGCAAGACCGTGCTGCTGCAGAACATCGCCCACTCCATCGAGCGCAATCATCCAGAATGCTACCTCATCGTGCTGCTCATCGACGAGCGGCCCGAGGAAGTCACCGACATGCAGCGCTCGGTAAACGGTGAAGTGGTGTCCTCCACCTTCGACGAGCCCGCCACGCGCCACGTTGCGGTGAGCGAAATGGTGATCGAGAAGGCCAAGCGTCTGGTCGAACACGGTCGTGACGTCGTCATCCTGCTGGATTCCATCACCCGCCTGGGCCGCGCCTACAACACCGTGGTGCCCTCCTCCGGCAAGGTGCTCACCGGTGGTGTGGACGCAAACGCCCTGCAGCGCCCGAAGCGCTTCTTCGGCGCAGCCCGGAATATCGAGGAAGGCGGCTCGCTGACCATCATCGCCACAGCTCTCATCGATACGGGTTCGCGTATGGACGAAGTCATCTTCGAAGAGTTCAAGGGCACCGGCAACTCCGAGATCGTTCTCGATCGCAAGGTTGCAGACAAGCGCGTGTTCCCGGCCATCGACATCCTGAAGTCGGGTACCCGCAAGGAAGAGCTGCTCATCCAGAAGACGGACCTCACCAAGATGTTCGTCCTGCGCCGCATCCTGAACCCGATGGGAACCACCGATGCGGTGGAATTCCTGATCGGCAAGCTGAAGCAGACGAAGACCAACGGCGAGTTTTTCGATTCGATGAACGCGTAGTTTCCGAGACAGTCTCACGGCGGGCCCGGACCTTCGGTCCGGGCTTTTCCGTTTCATATCAGAGGGTTGATATGGAAGACACGATATTCGCGCTCGCCAGCGCCCGTGGCAAGGCCGGGATCGCGGTGATGCGGGTCTCGGGGCCGCGCGCGTGGGACATCGTCAGCCGGCTGACACCCCTTCCCCCAGCGCGCAAGGCCGGCCTCCGGCAGCTTCGCGGCAGCGACGGCGAAATTCTCGATGAGGCCCTTGTCCTCTGCTTCGAGGATGATGCGAGCTTCACGGGTGAGCCCGTCGTGGAACTGCACCTCCACGGTGCAATGGCCGTGGTCGAGTCCCTCACGCGCTGGCTGTCCGGCCAGAAGGACACCCGCCTCGCGGAGCCGGGTGAATTCACCCGACGCGCCCTCTCCAACGGACGCATGGACCTGGCGCAGGTCGAAGGACTCGGAGATCTGATCGAGGCCGAAACCGAAGCCCAGCGTCGGCAGGCCCTGCGCGTGATGCGCGGGGAACTCTCCCGGCTGGTGTCGCAGTGGCGCACCCAGCTCATCCGCGCCCGCGCCCTTCTGGAAGCCACGATCGATTTCGCAGATGAAGATGTGCCGGAGACCGTGACACCCGAAGTCCTGTCCCTCCTCACCCAGGTGCGGACCGGCATGCAGGGACAGGTGGATGGCGCCGCCACGGCGGAGAGAATACGTGACGGTTTCGAGATCGCCCTCGTCGGTCGTCCCAACGCCGGGAAATCCACCTTGCTCAATGCCCTGGCGGGGCGCGAGGCTGCGATCATATCGTCACACGCGGGGACCACGCGAGACATCATCGAAGTCCGCATGGATCTCCAGGGACTTCCCGTCACCATACTCGACATGGCCGGGCTGAGAGACTCCGAGGATGAGGTGGAAACGATCGGCATCGCGCGCGCCCGAAGCCGCGCGGAGTCTGCCGACATACGCATCTTTCTCCTTCCGCCGGACGAAGCGCTGGGGGAGATGGTGTCACTGCACAGAGCAGGCGATATTCTTGTCCACACGAAATGCGACCTGCAAAGCCCATCCTCCGGACTGGCGATTTCCGCCCAAACAGGCCTTGGCCTTTCCGAACTTCTTCATGAAGTGTCCACGCGCCTGTCCGCCCGCTCGGCAGCGCCCTCCTGCCTGATCCGCGATCGACATCGCGTTGCCCTGGGACACGCTGTGGCGCATCTTGATGATGCTGCTACTCGCATGCATGAGGGGTCGGACGACCTGGCCGCCGAGGACATTCGCGCTGCCACGCATGCTGTGGACGTTCTGGTCGGAAGGGTAGATATAGAGAACGTGCTCGACGAGATCTTCGCGAGCTTCTGTCTTGGGAAGTAGAAAATGTTTCACGTGAAACATGACAGGTACGACGTCATCGTCATCGGCGGCGGCCACGCCGGAACCGAGGCGGCTCAAGCGGCCGCCCGGATGGGCGTGCGTACGGCATTGATCACTCACAGCGCGGCGAAGATCGGAGAAATGTCCTGCAATCCGGCCATCGGCGGCCTCGGAAAAGGGCATCTCGTCCGGGAAATCGACGCCATGGATGGGGTGATGGGCAGGGTGGCTGACCAGGCCGGCATCCAGTTCCGTCTACTCAACCGCCGCAAGGGGCCTGCCGTTCAAGGGCCGCGCACCCAGGCCGACCGCGCATTGTACCGAACCGCGATGCAACGCGAGTTTCTCGGACGGGAGAACCTCGACGTGATCGAGGCCGAGGTCGCAGACCTGAGCGTGGTGAAGGGCCGCGTAATGGGCGTTGTCCTGTCCGACAGCACCGTGATCACCTGCCATGCGGCCATTCTCACCACGGGAACGTTCCTCGGCGGCGTTATCCACATCGGTGATCGGCAGCAGCCGGGCGGGCGCTGGGGCGAAGCTCCGTCCATTCCGCTGTCCCTGCGCCTGAAGGCCATGGATCTCCCCCTTGGTCGATTGAAGACCGGCACCCCTCCCCGTCTCGACACCCGCAGCATAAACTGGACTGTGCTTGAGGTGCAGGAGGCGGACCCGGAACCCGTGCTGTTCTCGTTCCTGTCCAAGTCCCCCGTGGCCCGCCAGATCGCCTGTGGAATCACTCATACCAATGAGCGAACACACGAGATCATTCGCGAGAATCTCGGCCGATCCGCAATGTACGGAGGCCATATCCAGGGTGTGGGCCCACGGTATTGCCCCTCGATTGAGGACAAGGTCGTCCGATTTTCGGAAAAATCATCGCATCAGATCTTCCTCGAACCGGAAGGCCTCGACGACATCACTGTCTACCCCAACGGCATCTCCACGTCGCTGCCCGCGGCCATTCAGGAGGCCTATGTGCGCTCCATCCGGGGTCTGGAGCAGGCCAGAATTCTCCAGCCGGGCTATGCGATCGAATATGATTACGTCGATCCCAGGGCCCTGCGCGCCACGTTGGAGGTCAAGGACCAGCCCGGCCTTTACCTCGCAGGCCAGATCAATGGAACCACCGGTTACGAGGAGGCCGCGGCACAGGGGCTTGTGGCAGGGTTGAATGCCGCTTGTTCCGCACTTGGAAGGGATTCTGTGCTCTTCGACCGTTCTCGCAGCTATATCGGTGTCATGATTGACGATCTGATCACCCGGGGCGTGACCGAGCCCTACAGAATGTTCACATCTCGCGCCGAATTCCGCCTTTCATTGCGCGCGGACAACGCGGATCAGAGGCTTACTCCGCTTGGGATTGAGGCGGGCTGCGTGGGGCCGGAGCGGCAGAGGGTGTTTGAGGCCAAGTGTGAGGCGCTGAACGCAGGAACCAGCCTGCTCTCCGGCCTTTCCGTGAAGTCCCGGGATGCTGCCGCACGCGGGCTTCCGATCAATGCCGAGGGGCCACCGAAGTCCGCGATGGAGCTTCTGCAAGTTCCGGAGATTGAAATCGAGTCCCTCATCGCGATCTGGCCTGAGCTGGGAGCAGTTCCCCGCGAAATCCGCACGCAGTTGGGCCGCGATGCACTGTATGCGCAGTATATCCTCCGCCAGGAGCGCGATGTGGCGCGGATGCGGCGCGATGAGGAACTTTCCCTGCCGGAAGAGATGGATTACGGCAGCATCATTGGCCTGACCACGGAACAGAAGACGAAGCTGAGCCGCGTCCGGCCGGGCACGCTGGCACAGGCCGGGCGGATTGAGGGGATGACCCCTGCTGCATTGACCCTCCTCCTGGGGAAAATGCGGCAGATGGAAGCCAGGCGGGCGGTATGACGGAGACAGGATCGGCCCGCTTTTCCGAGATGTTCGATGTTTCACGTGAAACATTGGCGGCTCTCGAGGCTTATGCAGCCCTTATCCGGAAATGGTCGCCGAAGATCAACCTGGTTGCCGCATCCACGCTCACTGACATCTGGAGCCGACATTTTTCCGATTCTGCCCAGATCTTCCGCCACGGTCCACAGGGGGCGCGATCATGGCTCGACCTCGGTTCCGGAGGCGGGCTGCCGGGGTTGGTGGTGGCGATCCTCGCGCGGGAAGCCATGCCGGAGCTTGTCGTGACGCTGGTCGAGAGCGATGTTCGGAAATGTGTCTTTCTTCGGGAAGTGATACGACAGCTCGGTCTGTCGGTTCCGGTGAAGACCATGCGGATCGAGGCGCTTCCCGCCGGGCAGTATGACGTTATCTCGGCGCGCGCCCTCGCCGCTTTGCCCGCGCTTCTGGCATATGCCGAACCGTTGCTCGCCCCGGGTGGAAAATGTCTCTTTCTGAAGGGTGAGAAGGTCGAATCGGAATTGACCTTGGCGGCTGCTGATTGGCATATTGAGGTGGAGCAGATCGAGAGTCTGACTGACCCGAATGCTCGGATCCTGTCCATTTCGGAGGTTCACCGTGTCCATTGATTCCGCTGACCGGTACGATCGCGGTCAGATCATCGCGATTGCCAACCAGAAGGGTGGTGTCGGGAAAACCACGACAACCATCAATCTCGGAACGGCGCTCGCTGCCGTCGGCCGGAAGGTTCTGCTGGTCGATCTCGATCCGCAGGGGAATGCCTCCACCGGCCTCGGAATCACCGGTGACAAGCGTGACATGAACACGTTCGACCTGCTGATGGGCGAAGCCAGCCTGAACGACGTGCGCACCCCTACCGGCATTCCGAACCTCGATATCGCCCCCGCCACCACGGACCTGAGTTCCATCGACGTGGAGCTCTATCGCGATTCGAACCGCACGCGGCGGCTGCGCGATGCCCTGCGTGGCAGCGGCGATCGGCAGGTTCTGGAGAGCTATGATTACATCCTGATCGATTGCCCGCCGTCGTTGAACCTTCTCACGGTGAATGCGATGGTGGCCGCGCATTCCGTGCTGGTTCCGCTGCAATGTGAGTTCTTCGCGCTCGAGGGCTTGAGCCAGCTGCTGGTCACCATCCGGGAAATCCGGCAGTCTCAGAACCCGGAGCTGCGGGTTCAGGGCGTGGTGTTGACGATGTATGACCGCCGGAACAACCTGTCGTCCCAGGTGGAGGCGGATGTGCGTGAGAACCTGCGGGACATGATTTACGACACGGTCATCCCCCGGAATGTGCGCCTGTCGGAGGCGCCGTCGCATGCCATTCCGGCATTGATTTACGATCACACCTGCGCTGGCAGCATTGCCTATCAGAAGCTGGCCGCCGAGCTGTTGACCCGTGAGCATGATGCCTTGCGGGCGGGGGCGTAAGGTATTGATATGAAAGAAGAAACTGTGAAAAAGCCGGAAAAGAGAGCGCTGGGGCGCGGCCTGTCTGCGCTGCTGGCCGATGTGAACGCGACGGAGGGGAACCCCGCTCCCTCGGCCCCGAAGGCTCCGGAGGCCACGCTTCCCATTGACCGGATCCGGCCGAACCCGGACCAGCCGCGGCGCGACTTCGGCGAGACCGAGCTTGCCGAGCTTGCCTCCTCCATCCGGGAGAAGGGCGTCCTGCAGCCCATCATCGTGCGGCCGGACCCGGAGAAGGACGGGCATTACCAGATCGTTGCCGGTGAGCGGCGCTGGCGGGCGGCCCAGCGGGCGCAGATCCACCAGATCCCTGCCCTCATCCGGCCCCTGTCGGACAACGAGGTGCTGGAATTCGGCATCATCGAGAACATCCAGCGGGCCGATCTCAACCCCGTGGAAGAGGCCATGGGCTATCGTCAGCTCATGGACCGGTTCGGCCATACGCAGGAGAAGCTTTCCGAGGCGATGGGCAAGAGCCGCAGTCACATCGCCAACCTCCTGCGTCTGCTGAACCTGCCGGAAGACGTGTTGCGCTGGCTGCGCGAGGGCAAGCTCTCGGCCGGTCATGCGCGGGCGCTGATCCCCTGCCCGGACCCCTCGGCGCTGGCCGCCGAGGTGATCCGCAAGGGGCTCTCCGTGCGCGAAACCGAGCGGCTGGCCAAGGTGGCTGCAAACCCTGCCCCGGAGCGGTTGAAGAAGCCCGCCGGGCTGGAGAAGGATGCCGACACGCGGTTGCTCGAATCCGATCTCACTGCGCAGATCGGGCTCAGGGTGGTGATCGCGCACAAGGCGGAGGCCGGCGGTGGCGAGGTGAAGATCGCCTATCGCAATCTGGAGGAGCTGGACGGGCTCTGCCAGCTCCTGTCCCGGGCGGACTGAGCCGGTCCGCGGGCCGTCAGCGCGGCGTCCGCGGGCCTTCCGGGCGGGTCCAGAGGAACAGCAGCACGAGGCTCAGCACTCCGGCCTGTATGGCCAGCACATGGCCCGGCACGTTCAGCATCACCGAGATCAGGAAGGCGGCGGCAATGGTCGCCGTCGCGATGTATTTCACCCGCCGGCGGATCGCGCCGTGGCGCTGCCAGTCCATGATCGGCGGGCCCAGGCGCGGGTGGGTGGTGAGCCAGGTGTGAAGCCGTTCGGAGGAGCGGCTGAAGGCGAAGGCCGCCAGCAGCAGGAACGGCACGGTGGGCACCAGCGGCAGCACCGCTCCCGCGGCGCCGGCGAGCAGGCTGAGCAGGCCGATGGTCAGCCAGACGATGCGCATTGCGGGTGTCCTCCGGGGGCCGGCGCGATGTCAGGTCAGCAGGTCGCGCAGGATGGCGTTCAACAACGGTCGGCCCTGCGGGGTGGTTCCGATGCGGCTCCCCTTGTGCCAGAGCAGCCCTGCCTCCACCAGATCTGCGATGCGGCGCTCCGGAATGCCCTCGGCGGCCAGGGCCGCGTGGCGGCTCAGGTCGCTGCCTTCGGCGAGGCGCAGCGACATCAGCATGTATTCCGTGGCCTGGTCGGCGCCTGAAACGGGCTCCCGCAGGCTTTCGCCATGGCCCTGCTCCCGCACCGCGTTCAGCCATGCCGTGGGCTCACGCAGCGTCTCTGTGGCCGTGCGGCCCTCTGCCAGGGTGAGGCGGCCATGGGCGCCGGGCCCGATGCCGGCATAGTCCCCGTAGCGCCAGTAGGTGAGGTTGTGGCGGCTCTCCGCGCCGGGGCGGGCGTGGTTGGAAATCTCGTATCCGGGATAGCCGGCGGCCGAGCACAGCTCCTGCGTGAGGGCGTACATGTCCGCGGCGAGATCGGGTTCCGGAAGGCCCTTCAGGCGGCCGCGTTCCAGCAGGTCGTGGAAGCGGGTGCCCGGTTCGATGGTGAGCTGGTAGAGCGAGAGGTGGTCCACCGCCATCGACAGCGCCTCGCCCAGTTCCGCGCGCCAGCCGTCGAGGTCCTGCCCCTGCCGGGCATGGATGAGGTCGAAGCTCACCCGTTCGAACAGGCCGCGGGCCACGTCGAAGGCGGCGCGGGCTTCCGCGGCGCTGTGCATGCGGCCCAGGGCCTTCAGCGCCCGGTCGTCGAGAGACTGGATGCCCATGGAGATGCGGTTCACCCCGGCGTCGCGGAAGCCGCGGAAGCGCCCGGCTTCCACCGAGGTCGGGTTGGCCTCCAGGCTGATTTCCGCGTCCGGGGCCAGGGTCCAGTGCGTGCCGATGGCGCTGATGACGGCGGCCACCGTCTCCGGCGGCATCAGGCTGGGCGTGCCGCCGCCGAAGAACACCGTGTCCACCCGCCGGCCCGGCGTTTCCGCCGCAACCCGCGCCACCTCGGACACCAGCGCGCCGCGCCAGGCTTCGTGGTCCACCTCGGCGCGCACATGGCTGTTGAAGTCGCAATACGGGCACTTGGCCAGGCAGAACGGCCAGTGCACGTAGACGCCGAAGCCGCCCTGCTGCCAGTCCATGGTCATCCCCGGAACGCCGTGACTTCGATCTCGACCAGCATTTCGGGGCGGATCAGCCCCGCGATCACCATCGTCGCCGCCGGCCGGATCTCTCCCAGTGCCGCGCCGAGCACGGGGGTGAGCGCGGCCACCAGGTCCCGGTCCGTCACCGTGTATTGCACGCGCGCGATGTGGCGCATGTCGAAGCCGGCCTCCTCCAGCACCGAGGCGATGGTGGCCATGCAGTTGCGCGCCTGCGCGGCGATGTCCTCGGGCATGGTCATGGTGGCGTAGTCGTAGCCGGTGACGCCGGAGACGAAGCACCAGTCTCCCTGCACCACGGCGCGGGAGTAGCCGATCTCGCGTTCCATGGGCGAGCCGGTGGAGATCAGGCGGCGGTCGGAGGTCATGCGCTCACTCCTTCCGGAAGGGGCCGGCGACCAGCCGGGCGAAGGCGTCGGCCCGGTGGCTGATGGCGTTCTTGCGCACGGGGTCCATCTCCGCGAAGGTCAGTTCCTGCCCCAGCGGCTGGAACACCGGGTCGAAGCCGTGGCCCATGTGGCCGCGCATCGGCCAGACGATGTGGCCCTCGGCCTCGCCGCGGAAGATCTCGTCATGCCCGTCGGGCCAGGCCAGGCACAGCGTGCACACGAAGCGGCCCCGGGCCGGCTCCGCGGCGCCGCGCGCGGCGATCTCGGCATGAACCTTGTGCATCGCCATGGTGAAGTCGCGCCCGGTGGCAGTCTCCGCCCAGTCGGCGGTGTAGACGCCCGGCGCGCCGTCCAGCGCGTCCACCTCCAGCCCGGAATCGTCCGACAGTGCCGGCAGGCCGGTGGCCTTCGCCGCCGCGTGGGCCTTGATCCGGGCGTTGCCGGCGAAGCTGTCCTCGGTTTCCTCCGGCTCGGGCAGGCCGAGCGCGCCGGCCGAGACCACCTCGACACCGAAGGGCGCCAGCAGCGCGCCGATTTCCTCGACCTTGCCGGCGTTGTGCGAGGCGATGACCAGCCGGGTTTCAGTGAATGTCCGCATCTTGTCCTCGTTTGGCTCGTCTCTGTCGCGAATGTGGGGGGCATGTGTCCGCCCGGCAATGGGCGGCGGGGGGCGTGGCGGCACCCGGGCCGGCAGGCCCGGGGTGGTGAAGCGGGGCTCCCGCGCGCAGGCGCAGGAGGGGGTCGGGGGGCCCCCCCAGGCATCAGCCGGCGATGGCGGCCTTCTGCGCCTCGACAAGCTGCGCTGTGCCGGTTTCGGCCAGGGCCAGCATCGCGTCGAATTCGGCGCGGCTGAAGGTGGCGCCCTCGGCGGCGGCTTGGATCTCCACCAGCCCGCCGCGGCCGGTCATCACGAAATTCGCGTCCGTGCCCGCCTCGCTGTCCTCGGCATAGTCGAGGTCGAGCAGGGGCATGCCGCCGAAGATCCCGCAGGAGACCGCCGCGACATGGTCCATCAGCGGGTCCATCTTCACCTCGCCGGCCTTCATCAGCTTGTTCACCGCCAGGCGCAGCGCCACCCAGCCGCCGGTGATCGAGGCGCAGCGCGTGCCGCCATCGGCCTGCAGCACGTCGCAGTCGATGGTGATCTGCCGCTCGCCCAGGGCAGCGCGGTCCAGCCCGGCGCGCAGGGCGCGGCCGATCAGCCGCTGGATTTCCTGGGTGCGCCCGGTCTGGCCCTTCTTGGCCTCGCGCTGGTTGCGGCTGGTGGTGGCGCGTGGCAGCATGCCGTATTCCGCCGTCACCCAGCCCAGCCCGGTGTTGCGCAGGAAGGGTGGCACCCGGGGTTCCAGCGAGGCGGTGCAGAGCACATGCGTCCTGCCGCAGCGGATCAGGCAGGAGCCCTCCGCGTGGGCGGAGACGCCGGTCTCGATGCTGACGGGTCGAAGAGCGTCGGCCGCTCTGCCGGAAGGGCGCATGGGAACTCCTGTGTTTGCTCGCGCCCCGCATACCAGAGCCGGGGCGGCCGCGTCCAGCCACCGGGCCCGGCCAGGGGGCGGCCCGCGCCGCCTTCTGCGTCCCGATGCGCCATTGCCCCCCGGGGGCAACCGCTCCATGTTCTGCACAGCCTCGACGGGCAAAGGAGGTCATGCATGCTGCTCGAATTTCTCGCCACCTGGGGCGCCGTCTACATCGCCATGCTGGCGGTGTATTTCGCCACGGGCCTCGCGCTCACATGGTGGAATGCCCGCCACCCGGAGCGGCGCATCCAGGAGAACCGCCGCGGCGAGACTCGCATGGCGGAGGAGATCCGCCACTCGCTTTCCGCGCTCGCGCTCTCCTCGCTGCTGCTCGGCACCGGGTTCTTCGCCCAGGGCCGGGGCTGGACCCCGACGCCGCTGGAGCTGTCGTGGTGGTCCTTCCCGCTGGGCTTCGTGGTGTCGCTGGTGATCTTCGACGCCTGGTTCTACTTCGGCCACCGGCTGCTGCACTGGAAGCCGCTCTACCGGTTCCACGCCCTGCACCACAAATCCGTGGCGCCCACGGTGTGGAGCAATGACAGTTCCGGCCTTGTGGACACGCTCATCGAGCACGGGTTCTACCTCGTGGTCTGGTTCGTGCTGCCGGTGCCGGCGCTGTCGGTGTTCGCGCTGCGGCTGTTCGACCAGATCTCCGGGATGATCGGCCATTCCGGCTTCGAGTATTTCGCCGGCGCCTCCTCCCGCGCGCCGTCTCCGATGATCTGCTCCACCTTCCATGACCTGCACCATTCCCAGTTCCGCTACAATTTCGGCAACATCTTCTCCATCTGGGACCGCCTGCTCGGCACCGTCCACCCGGGGTATGACGCCATGGTGCGCCGCATGGAATCGGGGGAGACGCCCGGAAAGGCGACCAGCCGCCATTGACCGCACCCCCCGGCGCGGTATCCTTGGCCCGAACCCCTGGACGGACCGGATGACCAAGGACAATTCCACACTCGCAAGCCTCAACGAGCGCAGCCGCGCCGTGTTTCGCCAGCTTGTCGAAACCTATCTCGAAACCGGTGAGCCCGTGGGCTCGCGCACGCTCTCGCGCAGCCTCGCGCAGGCGCTCTCCCCCGCCTCCATCCGCAACGTGATGCAGGACCTGGAGGAGCTGGGCCTGCTCGACAGCCCGCATGTCTCCGCCGGGCGCATCCCCACCCATTCCGGGCTGCGGCTGTTCGTGGACGGGCTGCTGGAGATCGGCGACGTGACCGGCGAGGAGCGCACGGAGATCGAGCGCAACCTCGGCCAGCCCGAGCCGGACATGGCCGGTGTGCTGGACCGCGCGGGAGACCTGCTCTCCGGCCTCACCCATGGCGCAAGCCTGGTGCTGGCGCCCAAATACGAGGCCCCGATCAAGCACATAGAGTTCGTCCCCCTCTCCGGGGAGAACGCGCTTGCCGTGCTGGTGATGGAGGACGGGCATGTCGAGAACCGGCTGATGCGCCCGCCGCCGGGGATGACCCCCTCGGCCATGCAGTCCGCCTCCAACTTCCTCAACGCCGTGCTGCGCGGCCGCACCCTGGCGGAGGTGAAGACCGTCATCGCCCAGCAGATCGCCCAGCGGCGGCAGGAGCTCGACGCCCTGGCGCAGAGCCTGGTGGAGCAGGGCATCGCCATCTGGGACGGCCAGGGCGCCCCCACGCCGGAGCGGCTGATCGTGCGCGGCCGCTCCAACCTGCTCGACAATGTCGCCGCCGGAGACCTGGACCGCATCCGCCAGCTCTTCGACGATCTGGAGCGCAAGCAGGACATCACCCAGCTCCTCGACCTCGCCCAGGAGGGCGACGGCGTGCGGGTGTTCATCGGCTCGGAGAACAAACTCTTCTCACTTTCCGGTTCATCTCTGGTGATTTCTCCTTATATGAACGCCGACCGCCGGATCATCGGGGCCGTCGGCGTGATCGGCCCCACCCGGCTCAACTATGGACGGATCGTTCCGATCGTGGATTATACGGCACGGCTTGTCGGCCGGCTGATGTCCGGTCGGACCAACACGGGATGAACGCGAACATGACGAGCAACCCTCAGGACGACATGCGCGACGAGATCGAGCAGCCCGTCGAAGCGACAGTGGCCGAGCCGGAAGACGCGCTTGACCCGCGTGAAGCCGAGCTTCTTGCTGTCACCACCGAGCGTGACGAGCTGAAGGACCGGCTGCTGCGCTCGCTCGCGGAAAGCGAGAACATCCGCAAGCGCGCGGAGCGTGACCGCCGCGACGCCGAGGCCTATGGCGGCACCAAGCTCGCCCGCGACCTGCTCTCGGTGCATGACAACCTCGGCCGGGCCCTGGGCATGATCGACGAGGAGATGCGCGAGAAGCTCAGCGCCGTGGTCGAAGGGCTGGAGCTCACCCAGCGCGAGCTGGTCGCCACCTTCGCCAAGCACCGCATCGAGAAGATCAGCCCCGCCGTGGGCGACAGGTTCGACCCCAAGCTGCACCAGGCGATGTTCGAGGCCCCGGTGCCCGGCGCGGAGCCCGGCTCCGTCATCCAGGTGATGGTCGAGGGCTTCACCATCGCGGACCGGCTGCTGCGCCCCGCGCAGGTGGGCGTTGCCGCCGCGCTGCCCGCGGAGGCCCGGGCGGACGCCTGAGCCCCTCCGCCACCGCTTCGCCACATGTCACAGCGCGCCGCCCCCTTCCCGGGGCGGCGCGCGCGCTTCTGCTGCCGCGGCACCGGCCTGTCTGTGCAAAAAACCCTCCCGTTCGCGCAATCGGCCATGGTATCGCTCCCGCAAGTTCAGTGAGGAGGACCGCCATGCCCACCGGCCTGCGTGCCATGCCGATGATTTCGGCCACCGATGTCGAGGCGAGTGCCGGCGCCCTCGTGCGGGCCTTCGGCTTCGAGCCCGCCGGGTTCTGGCGCGATGCAGGGGGCACCGCCACCTTCGGCATCCTGCGGCTCGGGCTGGTGACGCTCGGGCTGCGCCGGGTGGAGGCCGTCACGCCCGCTCCGGGCTGGGCGGCCTATGTCTATGTCGATGACGTGGAGGCGATCGCCGATCTCGGCCGGGCCGGCGCGCTGGCCGTCTCGGGCCCGCAGGACCGCCCCTACGGCACGCGCGAGGTGGAGGTGACGGACCGCGACGGCAACGTGATCTGCTTCGCGCGGGACCTGCGCCCGGGCCCGGACGGCCCCGGCCTCTGACCCCCGGCGCCGCGCCTGCCACATTTCCGTGTGGCTGACTGTGACGGATATCACATAACGGCCCGAAACGCCGTTTGCACCTTCCGCCCGCGCCGGTCTACGATCCCGCAAGGTGGCGCATATCGGACGGGAGTGCATGGACCGGACCTTGCTGCAATTCGTGTGGAGGAGTTCGTGGCGGGATCAGCTGATCATCGTCCTCGCCTCGCTCATCTCCTTTCCGATCATCCTCTCCACCCTCTACATCCCGAAGATCATCGTCGACGAGGCCCTGCGCGGCACCGAGTTCCCGCAGAGCTTCCTCGGCTTCCAGCTCGACCAGATCGACTACCTGATCGCGCTGTGCGGCACGCTGCTCGTGCTGATCATCCTCAACAACGCGGTGAAATATTTCATCAACGTCCAGAAGGGGCTCACCGGAGAGCGCCTGCTGCGACGGCTGCGCTACGTGGTGTTCGAGCGGGTGACGCTGTTCCCCCTGCCCCGGCTGCGCAACACCTCGCCCGGCGAGGTGGTCCAGATCGTCGCCGCGGAGGTGGAGCCCATCGGCGGCTTCGCCGGCGAGATGGTGGCGACGCCGGTCTACCAGGGCGGCCAGCTTCTGGTCTACATGGGGTTCATCCTGGCGCAGGACCCGTTCCTGGGCCTCGCGGCGATCTTCCTGTTTCCCGTGCAGGCCTATGTGGTGCCGAAGGTGCAGCGCGTCGTGGTGCGCCTCGTGCAGAAGCGCATCCGCAACGTGCGCTCCATGACCGCGGAAATCTCCGAGGCCGTGGGCGGCATGGAGGCGATGCGCATCAATGACGCGCGGGAATGGCACCTCGCGCGGATGTCCGAGCGGCTCTACACCAACTTCCGCATCCGCTACCGCATCTTCCTGCTGAAATACGCCATCAAGTTCGCCAACAACGTGGTGAACAACATCACGCCGTTCTTCTTCTACTCCTTCGGCGGCTATCTGGTGATCCAGGGGCGGATGGAGCTCGGCGCGCTGGTGGCCATCCTGGCCGCCTACAAGGACATCGCCTCGCCCTGGCGGGAGCTGTTGAACTACTACCAGTCCTTTTCCGACATCTCCGCCCGCTACGACGCGGTCTATGACGCCTACGGGCGTGAGCGCCTCGTGGGGCGGCCGGACCCGGTGCGGCTGGGCGAGGATGACGTGGTGCTGGAGGGCATCTTCTCGGATCAGCCGGTGGAGTCCGGCGGGGTCGAGGACGTGTCGCTCACCATCCGGCCGGGCCAGACCATGGTCGTTCTGGGCGAGGAGGAAGGCGGCCGCACCGTGCTGCTGAAGCTGCTCTCCGGCCTGGCGCTGCCCTCGCGCGGCGCCGTGCGGGTCGGCTCCGAGCGGGGGCGCGACGTGCTCACCCGCGCCTACCGCGACCTCGCCTACGTGAGCCGGGCGCCGCACATCCTCTCCGGCACCTTCCGCGAGAACGTGGCCTATTCGCTGCTCGGCCAGAAGGGCCACGGCGAGAAGCCGGAGGACTGGGCCCGGCGGGAGCGGGAGGCCCGGCTCACCGGTGCCACGCCGGAGGACCCGGAGATGGACTGGGTGGATTACCAGCGCATCGGCCTGGACGGCGCGGAGGCTTTCGACGCCTATGTGCTGGAGATCCTCGGCGCGCTGGGGCTGACGCGGGAGCTGTTCATCCGCGGTCTCTGGACCCGGCTGGACCCGAAGCGCGAGCCGCTGCTGGCCGAGCAGGCCCTCGCGGCCCGGCAACTGGTGGCGCGCGACGCGGATGCGGGCCTGGCCGGCCTCGTTGAAGCCTGGGACCGGGATGCCTATCTGGAAAACGCGACGCTGGCGGAGAACCTGTTCTACGGAGTGCCGGACTCCCCGAAGATGCGCTGGTCGACCCTGGCCCGCCGGCCCGACGTGCGCAAGGCGCTGGTCTCGACGGGCATGGAGGAAGAGGTGCTGCGCATCGGCCTCGAGGCCGCGGAACTGCTGGTGGAACTGCTGGGCTCCCTCGGGCGGGACGGGGCGCTGGTCGAACAGCTCGGTCTCATCGACCATTCCGAGATCGAGGATTACGCCCGCATCGTGGCGGCGCAACGCCGGCGTTCGCTGCGCTGGCTGTCGCGCGGCGACCGGGTGATGCTGATGCGGCTCGCCTTCGAGATCGCCCCCCTGCGCCACCGGCTCGGCGTGCTCGACAGCCCGGAGCGCCGCGCGCGCATCGTGAAGGCCCGCCGCCCGCTGCGTGCGCGCATCGAGGCGGAAGGCTGGCTGCATTACTTCGACGACCCGGGCTACCTGCCCGGCCTGCCCCTCATCGAGAACGTGCTCGGCGGCCGCCCGCGCATCGACCGCCGGGACGCCACGCCCCCCGTGGAGCAACGTCTCGGCCAGGCGATGCTGAGCCACGACATCCACCAGTTCGTCATCGCGGCGGGGCTGCGCACGAATGTCGGGCTGGCGGGCAGCACCCTGTCGCCGTCGCAGGCGCGGCGGGTGGCGCTGGCCCGCGCACTGGCGGCGAAGCCTTCGGTGCTTGTGCTCGACGGTGTGGCGGACGACAGTTCGGACAACCATCGCGCCCTGCGCGAGGCGATGGAGAAAATTCACCCCGGGGGCACGCGTGTCTTCGGAACCCAGAACGAGGCCCTGGCGCGGGATGCGGACATCGTCATCCGCATCAGCCGGGGCAAGGTGGTGGCCGTCGGGGCGCCATCGGAAATCTTCGCGTCGGATGACGCGGCATGAGACGAGGAGGTTGTACAGTATGAGCCTGTCCCGGGAATGCGAGATTCTGCGGCACTCCCCCCTGTTCGCAGGGGTGGACCTCTCCCAGCTCAAGCTGCTCGTGCTGATGGCCGAGAACCGCACCTTCCATGATGGCGAGAACCTGATGCGCCAGGGCGAGGACGGCAGCGCCGCCTTCGTGCTGCTCAACGGGGATGCGGAGATCCTGGTCGAGGCCCATGGCAAGGATACCGTGGTCGCGCAGGTGGGCGCGCATGAGGTGGTGGGCGAGATGGCCCTGCTCACCGAGGGGCCGCGCAGCGCCACGGTGCGCGCGCTCGGCACCGTGCAGGCCCTGCGGATTGACCGCACCACCTTCCTCAAGCTGCTCAAGCAGTTTCCGGAGATGGGGCTGGAGCTGCTCAGGGTGATGACCGACCGGCTGGAGCACACCACGCTCGAACTGGCCAATGCCCGCGCGGCGCTGGCCTGCACCGGCATCTCCGGCGCGCCCGGTCCTGCGGCATGAGCGTGAGCGGGGACGAGACCGGAGCCGGAAACAGGGGGGCCGTGCAGTTCCGCGTCTGGGGCTGTCGCGGCTCCCTGCCGGTGCCCGACCCCGCGATGCGCCGCTATGGCGGCGATACGTCCTGCTACCAGATCACCGGGCCCGGGGAGGCGGGGCTGGTGATCGACTGCGGCTCCGGCCTGCGCGGCCTTGGCGAGGCGATGCTCTGCAAGCCCCGGGCGCGCACGGACATCCTGCTCAGCCACAGCCATTTCGACCATCTCATCGGCCTCGGCTTCTTCATGCCGCTGATCACCGGACAGTCCGAGGTCACCCTGTGGTGCGGGCAGGAGCCGGACCTGGTGCGCGAGGCGCTGGGGCGGCTCTACGGCCCGCCGCTCTGGCCGATCCGCATTCCCGACAAGTACCGCCTGCCGCTGCGCCACCTGGAGCCGGCCTCCGAGATCGGCGGTGCCTGCGTGCGGACCTTCCCGCTGAACCACCCCGGCGGCTGCACCGGCTTTCGCATCGAGATGGCCGGCAGGGTGATCTGCTCGGTCACCGACCATGAGCACGGCGTGCCGGAGATCGACGCGCAGGTGATCGCCATGGCCCGCGACGCGGACCTGATGATCTATGACGCCGCCTATTCGAACGCCGAGTACCCGTTCCGCAAGGGCTGGGGCCACTCCACATGGGAGGTGGCGCTGAAGGTGGCCGAGGCCGCCGCCGTGAAGCAGACGCTGCTGGTCCACCACTCTCCCCATTCCACGGACGAACTGCTCGACGCCGCCGCCACCGCCCTGGCCGATGCCCCGGTGCGCTGGCAGTTCGCGCGGGACGGAATGGAACTGGAATTGTGAGCGCCATCGCGGTCCGCGGCGCGCTGTGGTTCCGCGGCTTCCTGGACCGCGCCGCGCAGGAGCGGCTTGTGGACGAGATCCGCGCCGTGGTGGCTGCGGCGCCGCTCTTCGCGCCCGTCACCCGCCGGGGCCAGCCCCTCTCGGTGCGGATGACCTCCGCCGGCCGCTGCGGCTGGGTGTCGGACCGGAAGGGATACCGCTACGAGCCCCGCCACCCGGACGGCATGCCCTGGCCGCCGCTGCCCCCCACCGTCGCCGCCGCCTGGGAGGCGCTCTCCGGCTGGCCGGCGCCGCCGGACTGCTGCCTGGTGAACTGGTATGACCCCGGCGCCCGCATGGGCCTGCACCAGGACCGCGACGAGGCGGATTTCTCCGCCCCCGTGCTCTCGCTCTCGCTGGGCGACACCGGGGTGTTCCGCATCGGCGCCGAGGCCCGCGGCGGCCGGACGGACCGCATCGACCTCGCCAGCGGCGATGCGCTGCTGCTCACCGGCCCCTCGCGCCTCGCCCATCACGGCATCGCGCGCATCCTGCCCGGCACCTCCACCCTGCTGCCGGCGCCCGGGCGCATCAACCTCACCTGCAGGGTGGTCGGCTGATCCCGATTTTGTTTGCCAATAACTGAACATCCGTTCACTTTTGAGCAAAACGAATCATGGGGAGGAATGCCGTGTTCACCGCATCGATGAAATTCGACCTCGGCGAGGACATCGCGGCGCTGCGCGACCTCGTGCACCGCTGGGCGCAGGAGCGCGTGGCGCCGATGGCCGCCGAGATCGACCGCTCCAACGCCTTCCCGCCCGAGCTCTGGCGCGAGATGGGCGCGCTCGGCATCCTCGGCGTGACGGTGGATGAGGAGTACGGCGGCGCAGGCATGGGCTATCTCGCCCACACGGTGGTGGTGGAGGAGATCGCCCGCGCCTCCGCCTCGGTGTCGCTGTCCTACGGCGCGCATTCCAACCTCTGCGTGAACCAGATCCGCCTCAACGGCTCGGAGGCGCAGAAGCGCAGGTATCTCCCCGGGCTGATCTCGGGTGAGCACGTGGGCGCGCTCGCCATGTCGGAGGCGGGTGCCGGCTCCGACGTGGTGTCCATGCGCCTGCGCGCCGAGCGCCGGAATGACCGCTACGTGCTCAACGGCACGAAATACTGGATCACCAACGGCCCGGACGCCGACACGCTCGTGGTCTACGCCAAGACCGACCCGGAGGCCGGCGCCCGCGGCCTCACCGCCTTCATCGTGGAGAAGACGATGACCGGTTTCTCCACCAGCCCGCATTTCGACAAGATGGGCATGCGCGGCTCCAACACCGCCGAGCTCGTCTTCGAGGACGTGGAGATCCCCTTTGAGAACGTGCTGGGCGAGGAAGGGCGCGGCGTGAACGTGCTGATGTCCGGGCTCGACTATGAGCGCGTCGTGCTCTCCGGCATCGGCTGCGGGATCATGGCCGCCTGCATGGACCACGTGATGCCCTACATGCATGAGCGGAAACAGTTCGGCCAGAAGATCGGCGATTTCCAGCTCATGCAGGCCAAGATCGCCGACATGTACACCGCCATGAACACGGCGCGCGCCTATGTCTATGCCGTGGCCGGCGCCTGCGACCGTGGCGAGGTCACCCGGCAGGACGCCGCCGCCTGTGTGCTCTACGCCTCCGAGCGGGCGATGGAACAGGCCGTGCAGGCGGTGCAGGCCATGGGCGGCGCCGGTTTCATGAACGAAAGTCCGGTCTCGCGGCTGATGCGCGATGCGAAGCTGATGGAGATCGGCGCGGGCACCTCGGAGATCCGCCGCATGCTCTGCGGCCGCGAACTGATGCGGATCACCTCCTGATGGCGGTCCTGCACAGCGCCTTCGCGCCGGGATCGGAGGCGGCCCGGGCCAACCGCGCCGCCCATGAGGCCGCCCTGGCCGAGGTGGCCGAGGCCGCCCGCCTCGCGGCCGAGGGCGGAGGCGAGGGCCCGCGCGCCCGCCACGTGGCACGCGGCAAGATGCCCCCGCGCGAGCGCGTCGCCAACCTGCTCGACCCCGGCTCCCCCTTCCTCGAGATCGGCGCCACCGCGGCGCACGGGCTCTACGACAGTGCCGCCCCCTGCGCCGGGCTCATCGCCGGCATCGGCCGCGTCTCGGGCCGCGAGGTGGTGGTGCTGTGCAACGACGCCACCGTGAAGGGCGGCACCTACTATCCCCTCTCGGTAAAGAAACACCTGCGCGCTCAGGAGATCGCCGCCGAGAACCGCCTGCCCTGCGTCTACCTGGTGGATTCCGGCGGCGCCAACCTGCCGAACCAGGACGAGGTCTTCCCCGACCGCGACCATTTCGGCCGCATCTTCTACAACCAGGCGCGCATGTCGGCCGCCGGCATCGCCCAGATCGCCGTGGTCATGGGCTCCTGCACCGCCGGCGGCGCCTATGTGCCGGCCATGTCCGACGTCACCATCATCGTGCGCGAGCAGGGCACCATCTTCCTCGCCGGCCCGCCGCTGGTGAAGGCCGCAACGGGAGAGGTGGTGACCGCCGAGGATCTCGGCGGCGGAGACGTGCACACCCGGCTTTCCGGCGTGGCCGACTACCTCGCCGAGGACGATGCCCATGCCCTCGCCCTCGCCCGGCAGGCGGTGTCGAACCTCGGCGCGGAGCCGGGCGCCCGCATCGCCCTGCAGGCGCCCGAGCCGCCGCTCTATGACCCGGCGGAGATCTTCGACGTGGTGCCCGCCGACCTGCGCACCCCCTACGACATCCGCGAGGTGATCGCCCGGCTGGTGGACGGCTCGCGCTTCGACGAGTTCAAGGCGCGCTTCGGCACCACGCTGGTCTGCGGTTTCGCCCATGTCGAGGGCTGCCCGGTGGGCATCATCGCCAACAACGGCGTGCTGTTCTCCGAGAGCGCGGTGAAGGGGGCGCATTTCGTCGAGCTCTGCTCGCAGCGGAACATCCCGCTGGTGTTCCTGCAGAACATCACCGGCTTCATGGTGGGCCGGAAATACGAGGCCGAGGGCATCGCCCGCCACGGCGCCAAGCTGGTCACCGCCGTCGCCACCACCGCGGTGCCGAAGATCACCCTGCTTGTCGGCGGCTCCTTCGGCGCGGGCAATTACGGCATGGCCGGGCGGGCCTACCAGCCGCGCTTCCTGTGGACATGGCCCACCAGCCGCATCTCGGTGATGGGCGGCGAGCAGGCCGCCGGCGTGCTCGCCACGGTCCGGCGCGAGGGGATCGAGCGCAAGGGCGGCTCCTGGTCGGCCGAGGAGGAGGCCGCCTTCAAGGCCCCCACGCTGGAGATGTTCGCCCGCCAGTCCCACCCGCTCTACGCCTCGGCGCGGCTGTGGGACGACGGCATCATCGACCCGCGCCGCAGCCGCGACGTGCTGGCGCTCTCCCTCTCCGCCGCGCTGAACGCCCCCATCGAAGAGACGCGCTTCGGCGTGTTCCGCATGTGAGGATGCCGTCATGATCCGCAAGATCCTCATCGCCAACCGGGGCGAGATCGCCACCCGTGTCATCGCCACCGCCCGCCGGCTCGGCATCGCCACGGTCGCGGTGTATTCGGACGCCGACGCGGCCGCCCTGCACGTGGAGATGGCCGACGAGGCGCTGCGCCTCGGCCCGGCCCCCGCCGCCGAGAGCTACCTGCGCGGCGATCTCGTCATCGCCGCGGCACAGGCTTCGGGAGCGGATGCCATCCACCCCGGCTACGGCTTCCTCTCGGAGAACCCCGGCTTCGTGGAGGCGGTGGAGGCCGCCGACCTCACCTTCATCGGCCCCTCCGCCGCCGCCATCCGCGCCATGGGGCTGAAGGACGCCGCGAAGCGGCTGATGGAGGAGGCGGGCGTGCCCGTTGTCCCCGGCTATCACGGCGAACGGCAGGAGCCGGAGTTCCTCGCCGCCGAGGCCGCGCGCATCGGCTTCCCCGTGCTGGTGAAGGCGCGCGCCGGCGGCGGCGGCAAGGGCATGCGCCGGGTGGACCGCCCGGAAGACTTCACCGCCGCCCTGCTCAGCGCGCAGCGCGAGGCGCAGGCCGCCTTCGGCGACCCCGCGGTGCTGATCGAGAAATACGTAACCGCCCCGCGACACATCGAGATCCAGGTTTTCGGCGACAGCCACGGCAACGCGGTGCATCTGGGCGAGCGGGACTGTTCGCTGCAGCGCCGCCACCAGAAGGTGATCGAGGAAGCCCCCGCCCCCGGCATGACGCCTCAGATGCGCGAAGCCATGGGCGCTGCCGCCGTGCGCGCCGCGCAGGCCATCGGCTATTCCGGCGCCGGCACCATCGAGTTCATCGTCGACGGCTCCGACGGCCTGCGCGCCGACCGCTTCTGGTTCATGGAGATGAACACCCGCCTGCAGGTGGAACACCCGGTGACCGAGGCCGTCACCGGGCTCGACCTGGTGGAATGGCAGATCCGCGTCGCCTCCGGCGAGGCGCTGCCGCTGCGCCAGGCCGAGATCACCCTCACCGGCCATGCCTTCGAGGCCCGGCTCTATGCCGAGGATGCGGGTCGCGGCTTCCTGCCCGCCACGGGGCGGCTGGCCCATCTGCGCTTCCCGCCCGGCATCCGCGCCGATACCGGCGTGCGCACGGGCGATGAGATCAGCCCCTGGTATGACCCGATGATCGCCAAGCTGGTCACCCACGGGCCCACGCGGGAGGCCGCGCTGTCCGCCCTCGCCCGCGCGCTGGACGAGACGGAAGTGGCCGGCACGGTGACCAATATCGCCTTCCTCGCCGCCCTGGCCCGGCACGAGGGGTTCGCCGCCGGCGCGGTGGACACCGGGCTGATCGACCGGGACCTTGCCGCGCTGCTGCCCGGGGAGGGGCCGCCCGCGCCCTGGCTCCTGGCGCTCGCGGCCCTCGGCGCGGCCGGGCTGGACAGCCCGGCGCCCCGGCAGGGCTTCACGCTCTGGGCGCCGCTGCGCCGTTCGCTGACGCTGGGCGTTGACGGTGCGCCGGTGCGGGCCATCATCGAGGTGAGGGGCCCGGGCCTGTTCACGGTGGAGATCGGGGCGGAACGCCTCGCCATCGCCCTGCACGCGCGGGGGGCGGAGATCGACGGCCGTCACCGCGCCGCCCGCATCCTGCGCCATGGCGCGGGGGTGAGCGTCTGGAGCGGCGGCCAGGCCTGCCACGCCACCCTGACCGACCCGCTCACCGCCGCCGCGGAGGCCGGCCCGGGCGGAGACATGGTACTGGCGCCCATGCCGGGGCTGGTGAAACATGTCGGCGTCACGGCCGGCGCCGCGGTCGGGAAAGGTCAGCCGCTGGCCATACTGGAGGCAATGAAGATGGAACACACACTCACCGCGCCGCGCGACGGCACCATCGCCGAGGTGCTGGTGGCCGAGGGGGATCAGGTGACCGACGGCGCGCTTCTGCTGCGGCTGGAGGCGGAGGCATGAGCCGCGACGTCATCCTGTTCGAGATGGGCCCGCGCGACGGGTTGCAGAACGAGAAGCGCCCCATCGCCACCGGCGACAAGGTGGCGCTGGTGGACATGCTCTCGGCCATCGGTTTCGCGAAGATCGAGGTCACCAGCTTCGTCTCGCCGAAATGGGTGCCGCAGATGGCCGACGCGGCGGAGGTGATGACCGCCATCGCCCGCCGCCCGGGCGTGGCCTACACCGCCCTCACCCCGAACCTGCGCGGGCTCGAGGGCGCGCTGGCCGCGAAGGCGGACGAGGTGGCGGTGTTCGGGGCTGCCTCCGAGGGGTTCTCGCGCGCGAACATCAACTGTTCGGTCGCGGAAAGCCTGGAGCGCTTCCGCCCGGTGGCGGAGGCGGCGCTGGCCGCCGGCGTGCCGGTGCGCGGCTATGTCTCCTGCGTGACCGACTGCCCCTATGACGGCCCCGTGGCCCCAGCCGCCGTGGCCCGCGTGGCCCGGGCGCTGGCCGACATGGGCTGCTACGAGGTGAGCCTGGGCGACACCATCGGCCACGGCACGCCCGAGAGCATCGGCGCCATGCTCGACGCCGTGCTCGCCGTGCTGCCGGCGGAGCGCCTCGCCGGGCATTACCATGACACGAAGGGCCGCGCGCTGGACAACATCCGCGTGAGCCTGGAGCGCGGCCTGCGCGTGTTCGACGCCGCCGTGGGCGGGCTGGGCGGCTGCCCCTACGCCCCCGGCGCGCGCGGCAACGTGGCCACGGAAGCGGTGCAGGGGCTGATGGAGAGCCTCGGGTTCGACACCGGCCTGGATGTCGAGGGCCTTGAAAGGGCGGCCGCATTCGCCCGTTCCCTGCGCAGCGAGGAGGCAAGCGCATGAACACGATCCGCATCGAGACCGACGCGCGCGGCGTGGCCACCCTCACCCTCGCGCGGCCGGACAAGCACAACGCCATCTCGGCGGAGATGATGTCCGAGCTCGCCGCCGCCGCCGAGAGCCTCGGCATGGACAGCACGGTGCGCGTGGTGGTTCTGGCAGGCGAGGGCGCGAGCTTCTGCGCCGGTGGCGACCTCACCTGGATGCAGGAGCAGTTCGCCGCCAGCCGCAAGCAGCGCGAGAAGGAGGGCCGGCGCCTCGCCCGCACCTTCGGCGCGTTCAACGACCTGCCCAAGCCGCTCATTGCCCGGGTGCATGGCGCGGCCTATGGCGGCGGGCTGGGGCTGGTCTCGGTCTGCGACATGGTGGTCGCGGCCGAGGAGGCGCGCTTCGGCTTCACCGAGACGCGGCTGGGGCTGATCCCCGCCACCATCTCGCCCTACGTGATCGCCCGCATGGGCGAGGGCCGGGCGCGGCAAGTGTTCATGTCCTCGCGCATCTTCGGCCCGGCGGAGGCGGTGGCGCTGGGGCTGGTGGGGCGCGTGGTCCCTGCCCCGGACCTCGACGCCGCCATCGAGGCCGAGGTGGCGCCCTACCTGGGCGTGGCGCCGGAGGCGGTGGCCGCCTCCAAGGCGCTGGCCCGCTCGCTGGGCCCGGTGATCGACGACGCGGTGATCGACGACACCATCCGCCGCCTGGCCGACACCTGGGAGGGCGCGGAGGCGCAGGAGGGCGTGGGCGCCTTCCTGGAGCGGCGCAAGCCCTCCTGGAAGGCCTGAGGCGCCCGGGCCCCGGCGCGCTCCCTGTGCCGGCCGGTGCGGGCGGAGCGGCGGTCAGCCCCGGGCTCAGGCGGCCCGAGGGCGGGCGGCGCCGGGCCCCGCCACGCCGGCGCGCGCTTGACGGGTGCGGGCTGGCCGGGGAAGAGTGTCGCCATGAAACGCATCGTCCTCACCCGCCGCTGGCCCGCCACCGTCGAAGCCATCCTCTCGGAGCGCTATGACGCCGTCCTCAACCCCGATGACCGGCCGCTGTCCGCGTCCGAGCTGCGCACCGCGCTGGAGGAGGCGGACGCCGTCCTCACCACGGTGACGGACAGGCTGGACGCGGACATGCTGAAACCCGGCATCCGCGCGCAGATCCTCGGCAATTTCGGGGTGGGCATCTCGCATATCGACCTCGCCGCGGCGCAGGCCGCCGGGCTCGCGGTGGTGAACACGCCGGGCGTGCTCACCGATGCCACCGCAGATATCGGCATGACCCTGCTCCTGATGACCGCCCGCCGTGCCTCCGAGGGCGAGGCGCTGGTGCGCGCCGGCAAATGGACGGGCTGGACCCCGACCCAGCTCATCGGCAGCCATGTGACGGGCAAGACCATCGGCATCGTGGGCATGGGGCGCATCGGCATGGCCATGGCCCGGCGGGCGCATTACGGCTTCGGCATGGACGTGGTGTTCCACAACCGCTCGAAAGTGGCGGAGACCGGCATTCCCGGCGCGCGGCAGCTCCCGCTGGAGGAGGTGCTGGCGGAGGCCGATTTCCTCTCGCTCCACTGCCCCGGCGGCGCTGAGAACCGCCACCTGATCGACGCGGCCGCCCTCGCGCGCATGAAGCCCACGGCGCATCTCATCAACACCGCGCGCGGCGAGGTGGTGGACGAGGCGGCGCTGGTGGCGGCGCTGAAGGCCGGGAAGCTGGCCGGCGCCGGGCTCGACGTGTTCGAGGCCGAGCCGACGCTGCACCCGGAGCTTGCCGGCCTGCCGATGGTGAGCCTGCTGCCCCATCTCGGCTCGGCTACCGACGAGACCCGCCACGCGATGGGCATGAAGGTGGTCGACAATCTCGACGCCTTCTTCGCCGGGAAGACTCCGCCGGATCTCTGCTGAGCTTCAGCCGGCGTTCGGCACGTCGAGCACCGGTGTCGCCCCCAGCGGCACCGGGCCGATGCGCACCTGCCCGCCGGAGAAGGTGAGCGGTGCGCGCAGCGTCTCCGGGTCTCCCGAGAGCATGGCGACCACGCCCAGCCCGGCCTCCAGCGTGCCGTAGAGGTCGCGCGGCACCAGCCCCGCTTCCACCGCGGTCTGCAACATGCGCTTCCAGTTCTCGGCGGTGATCTCCAGCTCGCCCTCGGGCTGGCCGAGCTGGTTCACCTTCAGCCGCCCCCGGGCGGAGAAGCGCAGGTCGCCCCACTGGATGTCGGCCTTGCGCAGCACCATCGCGCTCAGCACCGGCTTGCGCCCCTCCACGGAGCGGCGGTTCCAGGCGCTGTCGAAGGCAAGCGTGGCGTCGAAGGACACGTGGTCCAGCAGCGGGTCCAGCAGGCCCTTGTCCTCGATCAGCCCGCGCAGCATGTCGGGGATCTCCAGCCGCCGCGCCTCCAGCGAGGCATCGTAGGAATTCTGCGGCGCGCTGCCGTCCGCGGCGCGTCGCACCGCCAGCACCCCGTGTTCCAGCGTCGCCTCCCAGCCGAGGGAGGAGCGCGCCGTCACCCCGTCCATCTCGATGGTGGACTGGTCCAGCCCCAGCGCCGTGGAGGGCTGGAAGCGCACCGAGCCGCGCAGGGTGCGGCCGTTCACCGTCACGGTTTCCTGCGGGGTGGAGATGCGCTGGTCGCCCGGCCAGGCGGCGATGATGTGGTTGGGCTGATAGGCGAGCGCCATCACCTCGAACTCCGGCGCATGCCAGGCCCAGCCCTCTGCCGGCTCGGCCAGCGAGAGCTCCGTCACCTTCGTGTCGAAACGGAAGGGATAGCCGGTGACGGAGATGTTTCCGGCCTCCGCCAGCCAGCCCTCGGAGCGCCGGTCCGCCAGCCAGGCCTCATAGGCCTTCTGCTGCGCGCCGGCGGCGAAGACCCACCAGCCGGACCAGCCGAGCACCACGAGCAGGATCAAAACAAGGAGCGTCCGCAGTCTCAGTGTGGGAAAGTTCATGCTCGACCTCTACATATGGCGCCAGTCCGTCATATAGGCTGCCGGGGAAAGGATCGAGAAGATGCGCGACGAATTCTGGGTGTTCGGCTACGGCTCGCTGATGTGGAAGCCGGGGTTCGAGTTTGTCGAACGGGTGGTGGCGGACCTGCACGGCTATCAGCGCCGCTTCTGCCTGCGCTCCATCCGCTATCGCGGCACGCCGGAGGCGCCCGGGCTGGTGCTGGCGCTGGACCATGAACCGGGCGCGGTGTGCACCGGCATGGCCTACCGTGTGTCCGCCGCCGTGGCCTCGGAGGTCTACCGCTACCTGCGCCAGCGCGAGATGGTCACCGGCGCCTACCTCGAATCCCTCCACCCGCTGCGCCTGAAGGACGGGCGTGACGTGGAGGGGCTGGCCTATTCCGCCGCGCCCGACCACCCGCAATACGCCGGGCGGCTGAGCCTCGCCGAGCAGGCCCGCATCATCGCCGCGGCCGAGGGGCCGGCCGGGCTGAACCGGGACTACCTGTTCTCCACCCTCGAACACCTGAGCGGCATCGGCATCGCCGACCCGGAGCTGGAGGCGCTGGCGGCGGAGGTGCGGGCCCTCACCGGCGCCGTCAGCGGCTGAGCGGCCTTCAGAAGGCGCGGAAGGTCAGCGTGGTGAGCGAGCGGGTGATGCCGGGAATGTTGGCGATGTTGTCGCTGATCCACTTGCCGACATCCACGTTCTCCTCGAGGTAGACCTTCATGAGCAGGTCGAAGTCACCGCTCGTGGAGTAGAGTTCGGAAACGATCTCGCGGCGGTAGATCTCGTCGGCGACCTCATAGGTCCTTCCGGGATTGCAGCGCAGCTGGACGAAGATGCAGGTCATGTCAGGGGTCCTCCGGTCACTGGCCGATGAAAAGCACGGATCGCGCCCGGATGGTAGGGGCGCGTTGAAGCGCCGGGGGAAAGGCGCTAGGAGAGAGCGTCATTGCTGGAGGGCGCGCGATGCTCAAGACCCGGATCATCCCCTGTCTCGACGTGAAGGACGGCCGTGTCGTCAAGGGCGTCAACTTCGTCGACCTGATCGACGCGGGAGACCCCGTGGAGGCCGCCCGGGCCTATGACGCCGCCGGCGCCGACGAGCTGTGCTTCCTCGACATCGCCGCCACGCGGGAGAACCGCGGCACCATCTACGACCTGGCCCACCGCACCGCGCAGCAATGCTTCATGCCGCTTACCGTGGGCGGCGGGGTGCGCAGCCCGGAGGACGTGCGCGCCCTGCTGCTGGCCGGAGCCGACAAGGTGAGCTTCAACTCCGCCGCCGTGGCGGACCCGGAGGTGATCGCCCGCTCGGCGGAGAAATTCGGCAGCCAGTGCATCGTGGTGGCCATCGACGCGCGCACCGTTTCCCCCGGCAAGTGGGAGATCTTCACCCATGGCGGCACGAAGGGCACCGGCATCGACGCGCTGGAATTCGCGAAGCTGATGGAGGCGAAGGGCGCGGGCGAGATCCTGCTCACCTCGATGGACCGTGACGGCACCCGCGCCGGCTTCAACATCCCGCTCACCCGCACCATCGCCGACGCCGTGTCCATCCCGGTGATCGCCTCCGGCGGCGTGGGCACCCTCGACCACCTGGTCGAAGGGGTGCGCGACGGCCATGCCTCCGCCGTGCTCGCCGCCTCGATCTTCCATTTCGGCGAGGCGACGATCGGCGAGGCGAAGGAACACATGAAGGCGGCGGGCATTCCCGTGCGCCTGGTCTGAGGGAGGGTGCGATGAGCGTTCTGGAACGGCTTTCCGCCACCATCGAGGCGCGCCGCGGCGCCGATCCCGCAAGCTCCCACACCGCGAAGCTCCTCGCCAAGGGGCCGCTGAAATGCGCCGAGAAATTCGGCGAGGAGGCGGTGGAGGCCATCGTGGCCGCGGCGTCGGACGACCGGGACAACCTCACCTACGAGGCTGCCGACGTGCTCTACCATCTCATGGTGATGCTCGCCTCGCGCGAGGTGTCGCTGGCGGCGGTTCTCGCCGAGCTGGAGCGCCGCGAGGGCACGTCCGGCATCGCCGAGAAGGCCTCCCGCGGCTGAACCGGCCGCTCAGGCCTGCGCGGTGCGCGCGCCGGGCCCGGTGGAGAGCAGGGCCGCCACGCGCTTGCCGAACCAGGTGAGGTGCAGCTCGCCGAGCGTCAGGTCCGCGAGGCCCTTCTCCAGCAGTTCGAACGCCCAGGTCGCGGACAGGGTGGCCCCCGTCTCCAGCCTGGACAGGGCGGAGCGCTCTTCGTCCGTGAGCTCCGCAGCGGCGTCAGAAATCTTGCACATCTTCTCCCGACCTTCGGTTGTCTGACAGGGTTTCCGGAGACAGTCTGTCCCGGTCACGGAGGGAGAACTGTATCGGACGTCACATTGTTCCGAAGATATTTACGCAGCCGCGCGGTATGGCGCGCGTGCAACACCCGGAGCGGCGGCCCGGGCCGCCGGCGGCGGCGGATTCTGCGCCCCGCCACGTGGGCCCTCCTTCGCCGGCGGGGGGATTTCGAAGTAAGCTATTGATTCATAAAAGCATATTTCCCCTGTCGTGCGGGCTTTACATTCCCTGAAATGGGCTGTAAACACCGTCTCGTTCCGCCAAGATGCGGCGTCACCGGGTGTCCGGTTTGTGCGCCGCAGTTGTCATTGGTGGAAGAGCCGGGGAATGGCACCGCCCGGTTTCAGACTGACAGTGCCACGGTGGGGCGGGTAGCTCAGCGGTAGAGCAGGTGACTCTTAATCACTTGGCCGAGGGTTCGATCCCCTCCTCGCCCACCACATTCCTCTCTGTCACACATGGATGATCCGAAGCGCCCTCGCGGCCCGCGGGACCGTTACCGCCCGGTTACCGAGCGCGGGGGCTCCGGTGCATGGAACGGCCGTTTCACCCTTCGGCGCCCGTGGCTGCTTGCGGGAGCAGTCGGGCGGCGCGCCGGAACAGGTGCCGCTGCGGCGTGCGGTATGCCGCAGCGCAAGCGCGGTGTGGCGGAGGCGGTCAAGCACAGCGCTCCGGGCGGACGCACGTCAGGGGGAAGCCGGCTGCCTGCTCGCGCCCGAGCGGATGCGCGCGGCGGGGGACGGGTGCCCCGGAGCGCGCGCGGCGGGCGGATCATTTGCCTGCGCGAGCGGACTGCAATAGACAATAATCCAGACGGATCAGTTCTTTCCACGGGCGGTGGCATGGCAGCGGGTGAAGACGACCGGACAGTGCTCAGCCGTGCCGCCCTGGGTGACAAGGCGGCCATGCGGGTGCTCTACGAGCGCCACCACGACCCGCTCCACGCCTTCCTGCGCGCCCGCTGCCGGGACGAGGCGCTCGCCAGCGACGTGGTGCACGACGCCATGCTGGAGGTCTGGCGCAGCGCCGGGCGCTTCAGCGGGAAATCCTCCGTACGCACCTGGATCTTCGCCATCGCCCGCAACAAGCTGGTGGACAGGCTGCGGCGGGGCGGGGCGCTGTCCTTCGTGGAGGAGGTGCCGGACCTGCCGGACGAGGCGCCGGACGCCGAGGCCGTGCTCGACGCCGCGCAGAACGCCGCCCGGGTGCGGGCCTGCCTCGACCGGCTCAAGGCGATGCATCTCGCGGTGATTCGCCTCGCCTTCTACGAGGGCCTGCCCTACGACGAGATTTCCCGGGTGGAGGGCATCCCGGTGGGCACGGTGAAGACCAGGATCTTCCACGCCAAGCAGGCGCTTCTGCACTGCCTCGGGCGGCGCCGCTAGCCCGGGGGCCGGCCAGCGCCGCACGGGCAGGGCGGCGTGTGCGACCGCCCTGTCCGTTGCGGGCACGACGGCTCAGGCAACCCGGTGCGATCCGTCGGGTGAATTCGGACCTGTGCATTCCGGCCGTCGCGACCGGGCAGGGCGCGCGCCCTCCGGGTTCAGGGCCGCGCCACGGCGGTCACCAGTTCCGGCCGGGCGCGCAGCGCGGCTTCGCCGGCGTCCCGCGCGGCATCATCGGCGAAGGTGAGGGTGAAGAGGCCGAGGGCGCCGGGCCCGTCGGTGACCGTTGCGCCGAGCGCGACCAGAAGGGCGGTCACCTGCGCCAGCGGCGCGTCATCGGCGAAAGCCACCTGCAGCGCGGGGCCGGTGAGTGTATCGCTCACCGGCCGGTAGCCCGCCGGCCCCCGCCCGGGCAGGTAGGGCACCGCCGCGAGCTGCCAGACGAGCACCGCCGCCGCCGCGATGCCTGCCACCTGCAGCGGCGAGAACCGCCGGGTGGCGTTCGCCGGCACGCCGGTGCGCTCCGCCTCGATGCTGCGGGAGAGCCGGTCCCAGCCGGCCGCGCGCGCGGCCGCCGGCGGGGCCTCGGCGCCCAGGGCCGCGGCGGCGGCGCGCAGCGCGGCCAGTTCGGCGCGCAGGGCGGGGCTTTCCGCCAGCTCGGCCTCGAAGCCGGCCGCCGCATCGGGGTCCAGGCGGCCCTGCATGTAGGCCAGAAGGTGATCGTCGGAATCCATGTCATGCCCCAAGTCCGGTTCCTGCGCAGTCTCCGCGAGTTTCGCGCCAAACGGAAGGTGCCGCGCGGAAGGAGGGGGCAGGGCGGCGGCCGCGCTGCGCCCCGCGTGCCGCCGTGTTCGGGAGTTGGTCGCGCGGGGGCGGGGCAGGGTTCAAAGATTTTCCGTCCCTGCGGCTGACTGGAACGCCAGACTGTGAGACGGTTCACAGACCGACCGGGAGTTCACACCGAAAAGGGCCCATGACCAGAGACCATGCCCCCCGCTGCCAGATCACGGCCCCGCTTCTGGGCATCGCCCTTGCGCTCGCGGGGTGCTCCCCCTCCTACACGCTCAATCCGCCGCCGCCGGAGCAGATCCGCGCCGATGCCGGGATGGTGTTCGACGCCCAGGAGATCCTGGCGCTGACCTCGACGCCGCAGGCCGCCGAGGCCCTGCGCGCCGGGGCCGGGGCCGAGGGGTTCGTGTTCCGGGAGCAGCGCGCGCTGCCGGCGCTGGAGCTGTGGATGCTGCGGTTCGAGTTCCCCCTGCCGCTGGACGGGCCCGGCGCCATCGCGGCGCTCGAGCGCATCGAGACCAGCGCCACCGCCGGGGTGAACCACGCCTACAGCCTCGCGGCCGGGCCGGTCGGCAGCCGCTTCGCCTATGCCGACGCGCTGGTGGGCTGGCCCGGCGGAGGCTGCGTCTCGCAGGGGCCGATCGGCATGCTGGACACCGGGGTGGACGTGACGGCGCCCGGCGTCGCCGGCGCCCGGGTGGTTTCGGAGAGCTTCGCGCGCGGTGCGCCGGCGCCGGAGGGCCACGGCACCGATGTGGCCAGCCTGCTGGTCGATCCGGTCCGGCTCGGGGGGGTGACGCTCTACAGCGCCGGAGTGGTGGGCCAGTCCGCCAGCGGCGCGCGGGTGGCGAGCGTCGACAGCATCCTCGAAGGGCTGGACTGGCTGGGCAGCCAGGGGGTGCGCCTAGTGAACGTGAGCCTTGCCGGCCCCTACAACAAGCTGCTCGATCGGGCGGTGGACCGGGCGAACGCGCATGGCATGACCATCGTCGCCGCCGTGGGGAATGACGGCGCCGAGGGCGCGCCGCGCTACCCCGCCGCTCTGCACAACGTGCTGGCGGTGACGGCGGTGGACGCCCGGCGCGCCATCTACCGCAACGCCGTGCAGGGGGATTTCGTGGATGTCGCGGCCCCGGGGGTGAACGTGCTCCTGCCCGGCGGCGACACCCGCTTCGCGAGCGGCACTTCCATCGCCGTGCCCTTCGTCACCGCCTGGCTGGCCTCGGACCCGGAGCTCTATTCCGCGGATGTCGCCACGATCCGCGCAGCGCTGGCGGACAGCACGATGGACCTCGGTGCGCCGGGGCCCGACCCGGTGTTCGGGGCAGGGCTTCTGCAGGCCGGCTCCGGCTGCGGCGCGGACACGCGGATGGCCGGGGCGCCGGCGCACTGAGGAGGGCCGGGAACCTGCCGCCCGCTGCACGGCTGCGACCAATCGAGAGGCAGCGGCGGATGTCCGCGCGCTGGGGCGGCTCTCTGGCCGCATGGCGGCAGCGGTTCAATTGGCCGCATGGCGGCAGCGGGCCGGATGGACGCGTGGCGGCAGAGGGCCGCGCGGACCGGGGGGTCCGGCGCGGCCCGCTGGGGGGTGAGGGCGTCGGGACGCCTGCGCGGCCTGCGTCTGCCCTCGGCGGGGCCGGGGGCAGACGGTGGGGCCTCAGCCGGCGAGGAAGGCCAGGATGTCCTGGTTGATCACGTCGGGGTACACGCCGGCCATGCCGTGCGGGTAGCCCTCGTAGGTCTTCAGCGTGCCGTTCTGCAGCAGCTTCGCGGAGAGCGGGCCGGAATCATCATAGGGTACCACCTGGTCGTCGGTGCCGTGCATCACCAGCGCCGGCACGGTGATCTTCTTCAGGTCCTCGGTGAAATCGGTCTCCGAGAAGGCCTTGATGCAGTCGTAATGCGCCTTCGCGCTGCCGACCATGCCCTGCCGCCACCAGTTGCGGATCAGGCCCTCGCTCACCTTCGCGCCCTCGCGGTTGAAGCCGTAGAACGGGCCGGTGGGCAGGTCGATGTAGAACTGCGAGCGGTCGTCGGCGAGGGCCTTGCGCAGGCCGTCGAACACCTCGATGGGCAGGCCGCCGGGGTTCGAGTCCTTCTTCACCATCACCGGGGGCACCGCGGCGATGAGCACCAGGCCGGAGACGCGGCCCTCCTTGGCGCGGGCCACGTAATGGGCCGCCTCGCCGCCGCCGGTGGAATGGCCGATGTGCACGGCGCCCTTCAGGTCCAGCGCGTCGGTGAGCGCGGCGACATCGGCGGCGTAGGTGTCCATCTCGTTGCCGGTGTCGGTCTGCGAGGAGCGGCCGTGGCCGCGGCGGTCATGCGCGATGACGCGGAAGCCCTGCCCGATGAAGAACAGCAGCTGCGGGTCCCACTCGTCGGCGGTCAGCGGCCAGCCGTGGTGGAAGACGAGCGGCTTGCCGTCGCGCGGGCCCCAGTCCTTGTAGAAAATGGACACGCCGTCGGGTGTGGTCACGAAGTTCATGTCTTCGGCTCCTTGAGTTTCAGTCGGGGAAGCTGGGGGTGTGGTCTGGGCGAACGTCCGGGACACGGAGGCAAGCATGGCGATGCTCGCACCGCCCAGGACGACCTCCCTGCGGTTGAAGCCATCTGTGTGCTGATCTGGCATGTCGGTCTCCTGGCCTTGTCTCATGCGTTGACGCGGGCGGGCGGGGCCCGCGGCCCGGCCCGGTCGGGCCCGGACGCGGGCAAAAGCTGCGCGGAACCGGCCGCGGCCGCCCTCCGGGTGGCAGATGGCAGGCGGGCCGGCCGCCTCCGGGGAAGGGGCTGGCCCGCAAGCGCATCCCCGGCGGAGGGCCGCAGCCGGTTCCGCGCATGGCGACGACGGGGGAAGGCCGCGGCACGCTGGCCGGAGCGCCCGTCGGCCACCCTTCTCACAGGGTGCGGCCAGTCGGGCATTTCCGTCAGCCTGGGTCCGTTTTCTCCATCCGCTCATGCGTGAATGTCTTGAGGGGGAAGGTAGCATGTGGCCGGGGGGCATTCTGCTATTCGGGGGGCCGGACGGTCTTATACGAAGGTGTATGGCGCTCACCGAAGCGTATGGAAAAGCCGGCTCCGCGCCGTGCCGAACCGGGGGGGCCGCCCCCGCGCCGCTCAGCCCCGGGCGGCCTGCTCGTTCAGCGCGGAGGCGAGCTGCATGGCGAAGCGCGCGGAGGCCACCGGCAGGGTGCGGCCGCGCATCTGCCCCAGGATCAGGCTGCCCGGCGGGATGTCGCGCCCGGAGATGGCGCGAAAGCGCAGGCTGCCGTCCGCCGGGGCCTTCAGCCCGATGGGGATCTGGAAACCCAGGGCGCGCTCGTGCAGCACGTAGTGGCGGATGAGGTCGAAGCTCTCCGTCTCCACCACCGGGTCCAGCCGGCGGCCGATGCGCCGGGCGGCGAAGTCCAGCAGGTGGCGCACGCCATAGGCGGTGGAGGGGGCCACATGGGGGTGGTCGAGGCAATCGCGCAGGCGCAGCTCGGTCTTGGCCGCCAGCGGATGGTCCGCCGCCATCACCACGTTCACCGGCTGCGGCAGGGTTTCGATCACCTCGAAATCCACCAGGTACACCGGCTCGAACACCAGCGCGAGGTCGGAGGAATAGCTGGCCAGTTCCGCCTCGGCCTGGGCCCGGTCGCGCACGTTCACGGTGAAGGTGACGCCGGGGTGCGCCATGCGGTAGCGGGCAATCTGCTCGGGCAGGAAATACGGTGCCAGCGCCTGCGAACAGGCGATGGAGACATGGCCGCGGCGCTCCCCGGCGAGGTCCGCCACCTGGCTCTGGACGCGGGAGAGGTCGGAGCGCGTGGCGCGGTAGTGGTGCAGCAGCAGCTCTCCCGCCGGGTTCAGCCGCACGCCGCCGGGCAGGCGCTCGAAGATCTCGGCGCCGAACTCCTCCTCGAAGCGGCGGATTCGCCGGTTCAGCGCCGAGGCGGTGAGGTTCATGTCCTCCGCCGCGCGGCGCATGGAGCCCATTCGCGCCACGGATTCGATCAGCCGGAACGTGTACAAGTGTTTCATCTGGAGTGCTTTTCTGGCAGGTGGTGCCGAAAATGCACCGCATTGGTGAAATCCTAGCAATTTTCGCGAACGCCTCAAGCGTGCAGGCTGTGCGCAATCCGTTTCCCCGTTCCCACGCCGAGGCCCCAGATGACCCAGACCCGACGCAGCTTCCTGAAAACCGGCGCCGCCCTGATGGGGGCCCTGCCGTTCGCCCGCGCCCTTCCGGCCGCCGCCGCCACCGACACGCTGGTGGTGGTGAGCGGGCAGACGATCAACTCCCTCGACCTGCACCGCACCGGCACCAACCGCGCCAGCTACCAGATCGCGGTGAACTGCTACGACCGGCTGGTGACCTTCGGCCAGAAGGAGGCCCCGGGCGGCGGGCTGAGCTATGACTACGCGAAGATCGAGCCGGAGCTGGCCGAGAACTGGACCATCTCGCAGGACGGGCTCACCCTCACCTTCACCCTGAAGGACGCCACCTTCCAGGACGGCTCGAAGGTCACCGCGCATGACGTGAAATGGTCCTTCGACCGGGCGGTGACCGTGGGCGGCTTCCCCACCACGCAGATGAAGGCCGGCGGGCTGGAGCGCCCGGACCAGTTCGAGGCGGTGGACGACAAGACCTTCGTGGTGAAGCTCGACAGGCCCTCCAAGCTGTCGCTGCCCGATCTCGCGGTGCCGGTGCCCTTCATCATCAACTCCGCGCTCGCGAAGAGCCACGCCACGGAGGCCGACCCCTGGGCGATGGAGTACCTGCACAAGAACACCATCGGCTCCGGCGCCTACAGCGTGAGCCGCTGGACCCCGGGCCAGCAGGTGGTCTACGAGCGCTTCGACGGCTGGGTGGGCGGCCCGGCGCCGAAGGTGAAGCGCATCATCGTGCGCGAGGTGCCCTCCGCCGCCACCCAGCGCGCGCTGGTGGAGCGCGGCGACGTTCAGGTGGCCTTCGACATCCCCGACAAGGACGCGGCGGAGCTGGCCGACAGCCTCACCGTGGTCTCCACCCCGATCGAGAACTGCATCCACGCCCTGTGCCTGAACACGAACTTCGCCCCCTTCACCGACCCCGAGGTGCGCAAGGCCATCGCCTGTGCTGTGCCCTACGAATCGATCTTCCAGGCGGCGGCCTACGAGCGCGGCGCGCCGCTCTGGGGCGGGCCGGCCGAGATCACCGACACCGCCTGGCCGCGCAAGTCGCCCTATGACACCGACCTGGAGAAGGCGAAGGCCCACATGGCGGCCTCCGGCCATGCCGACGGGTTCGACGTCACCCTCTCCATCTCCACCGACCTCGCCACCTGGATGGAGCCGGCGGCGCTGCTGATCCAGGAGGCCGTGGGCAAGATCGGCATCAACGCCACGGTTGAGAAGATCCCCGGCGCGAACTGGCGCACCGCCTGCCTGGTGGAGAAGCGCCTTGCCATGCACCTGGAGAATTTCGGCGGCTGGCTGAACACGCCGGACTACTACTTCTTCTGGGCCTACCAGAAGGGCCACCTGTTCAACTCCTCCAACTACTACAACGAGGAGGTGGAGCAGCTCACCAACGAGACGCTGCACATGGCCATGGATGACCCGGAATACGCGCCCAAGATCGAGCGCATGTTCCGGATCGCCTTCGAGGACCTGCCGCGCATTCCGCTTTACCAGCCGGCGCTGAACGTGGCGATGAACGGCGCGGAGGGCTACGAGTTCTGGTTCCACCGCCAGCTCGACGTCCGCTCCCTCGGCGCGGCGGAAAGCTGAGCCATGGCGGGCCGCTGGAAAGCCGTGGGACTGCGCGTCGCCCAGTCGGTGCCGGTGGTGCTGGGGGTGGTGGTGATCTCCTTCCTGCTCACCCGCGCCCTGCCGGGAGACCCGGCGGTGCAGTTCGCCGGGGCGGCGGCCACGCCGGAATCGATCGAGCAGGTGCGCGTGGCGCTCGGGCTGGACAAGCCGCTGCTGCAGCAGTTCCTCATCTACTGCGGGCAGCTGCTGCAGGGGGACCTGGGCCAGTCCGTTTCCACCGGGCGGCCGGTGGCGGAGGAACTGGCCGCCCGGCTGCCGGCCTCGCTGGAGCTCACGCTCACCGCGCTCATCCTCTCCTGCGCCGTCGCCATCCCGCTGGGGGTGCTGGCGGCCACGCGGCCGGGAAGCTGGGTGGACCAGCTCTGCCGGCTGCTGGTGACGGCGGGGGTCTCGCTGCCCACCTTCTTCACCGGCATCGTGCTGATCTACGTGTTCTACTACCTGCTGGGCATCGCGCCCTCGCCGCTGGGCCGGCTGGACTTCGTCTATCTGGAGCCGGACCCGGTGACCGGGTTCTATCTGATCGACGCGGCCCTGATGGGGGATTGGGAAACCTGGTTCGGCGCGCTGAAACAGCTCGTGCTGCCCGCCATCACACTGGCGCTCTTCACCCTTGCCCCCCTTGCGCGGATGACCCGGGCGGCCATGCTCTCCGCCCTCTCGGCGGATTTCATCCGCACGGCGCGGGCGGCGGGCCTGAGCCGGGGCAAGGTGCTCTACGGCTACGCCTTCCGCAACGCGCTGCTGCCGGTGGTGACCACGCTGGGCATGGTATTCTCCTTCGTGCTGGGCGCCAACGTGCTGGTGGAGAAGGTCTTCGCCTGGCCGGGCATCGGCTCCTACGCGGTGGAGGCGCTGGTGGTCTCCGACTATGCCGCCGTGCAGGGCTTCGTGCTGTCGATGGCGCTGCTCTTCGTCGCCCTCAACCTGGTGATCGACCTCGCCTATTCGGTGATCGACCCGCGCTTCGGAACGGAGGCGAAATGACCGCCCCTGCCGAAACCCCCACCCGCTCCGGCACGCTGGTCCACGTGGCCTACGTGCTGCGCGAAAACCCGGTGACGGCGCTGTCCTTCGCGCTCTTCGCCTTCTTCCTCGGCTCGGCCCTGGTCGGGCCCATGCTGGTGCCCTACGACCCGCTGGCGACGGAAGCCGCCATCGCCCTGCAGGCGCCCTCCGCCGCGCACTGGTTCGGCACCGACAGTCTGGGGCGCGACGTGTTCTCCCGCGTGATCGTGGCAACAAGGCTCGACCTGGTGATCTCGGTGGCCGCGGTGGCGCTCTCCTTCGTCGTGGGCTCGGTGCTGGGCGCCGTGGCGGGCTATCGCGGCGGCTGGACCGACATCGTCCTCAACCGGGTGCTGGACACCATCATGGCCTTCCCGCTCTTCGTGCTGGCCATGGGCATCGTGGCGGCGCTGGGAAACTCGGTGGCGAACATCATCTACGCCACCGCCATCATCAACGTGCCCTTCTACGCAAGGCTGGTGCGGGCCGAGGTGAACATCCGCCGCGAGGCGGGTTTCACCCAGGCCGCGAAGCTTGCGGGGAATTCCGACGCCCGTGTGGTGGCCTTCCACATCTTCCCCAATGCCCTGCCGCCGATGATGGTGCAGGTCTCGCTCAACCTCGGCTGGGCCATCCTGAATGCCGCGGGGCTGAGCTTCATCGGGCTGGGCGTGCGCCCGCCCACGCCGGAATGGGGCATCATGGTGGCCGAGGGGGCGAACTTCATCGTCTCCGGGGAATGGTGGCTCGCGCTCTTCCCCGGCCTGTGGCTGATGCTCGCCGTCTTCACCTTCAACCTGATGGGCGACGGTCTGCGCGACATCGTCGACCCCCGCCGGAGGACCTGAGATGCTGTCGATCAAGGATCTGCAGGTCGCCTTCCGCACCCGCCGGGGCGAAGTGGAGGCGGTGAAGGGCATCAGCTTCGAGCTGGCGAAGGGCGAGCGGCTGGGGATCGTGGGCGAGAGCGGCTCCGGCAAGTCCGTCACCTCCTACGCGCTGATGCGCATTCTCGATGCGGGCGGCCGCATCAAGGCCGGCGAGGCGGTCTATTCCGGCATCGACCTGCGCCGGGCGTCGGAGCGGAGCATGAAGGCGCTGCGCGGCCGCGAGATCTCGATGATCTTCCAGAACCCGCGTGCCGCGCTGAACCCGATCCGCAAGGTGGGCCACCAGATCGAGGACGTGCTGCGCCAGCACGCCCGCGCCACCCGCGCCGACGCCCGCGCGAAGGCCATCGCCGCGCTGGAGGCGGTGAAGATCCGCGACGCGGAGGCCCGCTACGAGGCCTATCCGTTCGAGCTGTCGGGCGGCATGTGCCAGCGCGTGGTCATCGCCATCGCGCTCGCCTGCGACCCCAAGCTGCTCATCGCCGACGAGCCGACCACCGGGCTCGACATCACCACCCAGAAGGCGGTGATGGACCTGGTGGGCGAGCTGGTGAGCGCCCGCGCCATGTCCTCCATCCTCATCACCCATGACCTCGGTCTGGCCGCGGAATACTGTGACCGGATCGTGGTGATGAAGGACGGGCGGATCGTGGAGGAAGGCGCCCCGGCGGAGCTGTTCGTGCGCCCGGTCCACGCCTATACCCGCAAGCTGGTGGACGCCACGCCGCGCCCCGGCGCCAGCCTGCGCGCGCTGTTGCCGGAGGCCGAGCGCACGCCGCTGGCGCCCCGCACCGTCTCCGCCACGCCGCTGATGGAGGTGCGCGGCCTCACGAAGACCTATGCCGGGAAATCCGGCCCTGTGCATGCGGTGAAGGGCGTGGATTTCACCGTGCATGAGGGTGAGAGCGTGGGGCTGGTGGGCGAGAGCGGCTGCGGCAAGTCCACCACCTCGGCCATGCTGGTGCGGCTGCTCGACGCCACTTCCGGCGAGATCCGCTTTCGCGGGGCCGATCTGGCCGCGCTGCCCGCAGCCGGGTTCGCGAAGCACCCGTTGCGCGCGAAGATCCAGATGGTGTTCCAGGACGCGACCGACAGCCTCAACCCGCGCCATTCCGCCCGGCAGTCCATCGCCGAGCCGCTGAAGCGCATGACCGGGCTCTCCGGCGCCGCCCTCACCGCGCGGGTGGAGGAGCTCGCGCATCTGACCGGCCTGCCGCCGCACCTGCTCGACCGGTTTCCGCATCAGCTCTCCGGTGGGCAGAAGGCGCGCGTTGGCATTGCCCGGGCCATCGCGCCGGAGCCGGATTTCCTCATCCTCGACGAGCCCACGGCGGCGCTCGACGTCTCCATCCAGGCCGTGGTGCTGAACCTGCTCGCGGACCTGCGCGCCCGGCTGGGCATGTCCTACCTCTTCGTGAGCCATGACCTGAACGTGGTGCGCCTGCTCTGCGACCGGGTGATCGTGATGAAGGGGGGCGAGATCGTCGAACAGGGCCCCACCGAGCGGGTGATGACCGACCCCGCCTCCGACTACACGCGCACCCTGCTCTCCGCCGCGCCGAAGGCGCCGGCGCCGGCCTCCGTGTCTCCCGCAGCCTGACCACGCAGCTTCAAGGACCCCCTCAGATGCTCTCTGACCTTCCCTTCACCCTTTCCGCCCTGCGGGACGCCTATGCCGCCGGCACCCGCCCCGAAGCCGTGATCGCGGAGGTCTTCGCCCGGCTCGACGCCGCCAACGACCCCGGCATCTTCCTGCATGCGGACCGCGAGGCGGCGCTGGCCGCCGCGCGGGCCCTCGGCGCGCCGGACGGCCGGCCGCTCTGGGGCATCCCCTTCGCGGTGAAGGACAATATCGACGTGGCCGGCATGCCCACCACCGCCGCCTGCCCGGAGTTCGCCTATGCGCCGGAGGCGGACGCCTTCGTGGTGGCCCGGCTGCGCGCCGCCGGCGCCATCGTCATCGGCAAGACCAATCTCGACCAGTTCGCCACCGGCCTCGTGGGCACCCGCACGCCCCACCCGGTGCCGCTGAACGCGCTAGACCCGGCCATCGTGCCCGGCGGCTCCTCCGGCGGGTCCGGCGTGGTGGTGGCGCGCGGCATCGTCGCCTTCTCGCTGGGCACCGACACGGCCGGCTCCGGCCGGGTTCCCGCGGCGTTGAACGGCATCGTGGGGCTGAAGCCCACGCTCGGCGCGCTCTCGGCCTCCGGCATGGTGCCGGCCTGCCGCACGCTCGACACCATCTCGGTCTTCGCGCTCACCGTGGCGGACGCCTGGGCGGTGCACTCCGTCGCCGCCGCGCCGGACCCGGAGGACGCGTACTCCCGCGCCTTCCCGGCGCAGCCGCTCTCCCCCGTGCCGCCGCGCCTGACCATCGCCGTGCCCGATGCCGCCAGCCTCCAGACCTTCGGCGACCGGGTGCAGGAGGCCGCCTTCCGCGCCACGCTCACCGAGCTGCGCACCCGGGGCGTGGAGATCCGCGAGATCGACTTCACGCCCTTCTACGACGTGGCGGCCATGCTCTACGAGGGCGCCTGGGTGGCCGAGCGCACCGCCGCCGTGGGCGCCCGCCTCACCGAGGCGCCGGAGACGCTGCACCCGGTGACACGCTCCATCGTGGAGCAGGGCCTCGCCCTCACGGCGGTGGACGCCTTCCGCGGCATCTATCGCCTGGCGGAGCTGCGCCGGCACTGCACCGCCGCGATGGCGGGCATCGACCTGCTCTGCGTGCCCACCATCCCCTGTTTCGTCACCCGGGAGCAGGACGCGGCAGACCCGATCCTGCACAACTCGCGTCTCGGCACCTACACCAACTTCGTGAACCTGCTGGACATGTGCGGCCTCGCGGTGCCCTGCGGAACGCGGGAGGACGGCCGGCCCGCCTCCGTCACCCTGCTGGGCCGCGCCGGGCAGGACGGGCTGCTGGCCGGCGTCGCCGGGCTGGTGGAGGCGGGCCCGCTGGGCGCCACCGGCTGGCACCGCCCGGCCGCGCCGGTGCCGGCGCCGGAGCCGGTGCCCGGCGAGGTCGCCGTGGCCGTCTGCGGCGCGCACATGTCCGGGCTGGGGCTGAACCACCAGATCGCCGAACGCGCCGGCCGCTTCCTGCGCGCCTGCCGCACGGCGCCGGAGTACCGGTTCTTCGCCCTGCCCGACGGGGTGCGCCCCGGCCTGGTGCGCGTGGGGCCGGAGACCGGCGCGGCCATCGCGGTGGAGGTCTGGGCGATGCCGATGGAGGCCTTCGGCTCCTTCGTGGCCGGCATCCCGGGCCCGCTCGGCATCGGCCGCGTGACGCTGGAGGACGGCAGCGCCGTGCCCGGCTTCCTGTGCGAGGAGATCGCCACCCGCGGCGCGGAGGACATCACCGCCCTGGGCGACTGGCGCAGCCACCTCGCCCGCAAGGCCGGCGCGGGGCGCAAGGGCGCGGCCTGAGCCAGGGCGCCGGATGAAGCTCTGCTCTGCGCCGCTCCCGCCCGTCGGCTCAGCCCGGCCGGGCTGCGGGCAGGCGCATGAGGCAGGCGGCGCGACTGCCGTGGCCCGTGTCGGCCAGAACCGGGCGCAGGGTGGCGCAGTCCGGGCCGCGCTCCGGGCAGCGGGTCACGAAGGGGCAGCCCTGCGGCGGGAGCGCCGGGCTCGGCAGGTCCCCCTCCAGCGCGAAGGGGGGCTTGGCGCGCTGCGCCGCCGGGTCCGGCAGGGGGATCGCGGCCAGCAGCGCCTCGGTATAGGGGTGCGTGGGATGGTCGAAGAGCGCGTCCGTCGGCCCCTCCTCGGCCACGGTGCCCAGATACATCACCACCACCCGGTCCGAGATGTGGCGCACCACCGAGAGGTCATGCGCGATGAACAGGTAGGACAGGCCCAGCTCCGCCTGCAGGCTCATCAGCAGGTTCACGATCTGGCTGCGGATGGAGACATCGAGCGCCGAGACCGGTTCGTCGCAGATGATCAGCTTCGGGTTCAGCGCCAGCGCCCGGGCGATGACCACGCGCTGGCGCTGGCCGCCGGAAAGCTCGTTGGGGTAGCGCTGTGCGTGGCCGGGCAGCAGGCCGACGAGGCCGAGCAGTTCCGCCACCCGGGCCGCGCGCTCCGCCTTCGGCCAGCCGGCGATCGCCAGCGGCTCGGCGATGCACCGGCCCACGGTGAGCTTGGGGTTCAGCGCCGAGACCGGGTCCTGGAAGATCACCTGCATGTCGCGGCGCAGGGCGCGCTGGCGCGGGGCGTTCTGGGCCAGGATGTCCTCGCCCTCGAACAGGATGCGCCCGCCGGTGGCGCGCACCAGCCCGAGGATGGCGTTGCCGGCGGTGGATTTTCCGCAGCCGCTCTCGCCCACCAGCGCCACCGTCTCGCCCGGGCCGATCTCCAGGCTCACGCCGTCCACCGCCTTCACCGCGCCGGTGCGCCGCCCGGTGAACCCGCCGGTGAGCGGGAAGTGCACGCGCAGGTTCTCCACGCGCAGCAGGGGGGCGGGCGCTCCGGTCATGTCATCTCTCCGATGCGGTCGAGGTGCAGGCAGGCGGCGGTGTGGCCGGGCTGGCCGGGGATGGGCACATGCGGCGGCACCTGCGCGCAGTCCTCCCGCGCCAGCGGGCAGCGGGAGCGGAAGCGGCAGCCCTCCGGCCAGTCCGCCACGTCCGGCACGCTGCCCTCGATGGAGCGCAGGTGCTCCTTGCGCGGGCCGGTGAGCCGCGGAATGGTGGAGAGCAGCAGCTTCGTGTAGGGGTGCGAGGGGCGGGAGAACAGCTCCTCCGCCGTGCCCGTCTCCACGATGCGGCCGCCGTACATCACGCAGACCCGGTCCGCGATGTCCGCCACCACGCCCATGTCATGGGTGATGATGAGGATGGCAGTGCCGAAATCCGCCCGCAGCCGCTTCATCAGCGCGAGGATCTGCGCCTGGATGGTGACGTCGAGCGCGGTGGTCGGTTCGTCGGCGATGAGCAGCTTCGGCTCGGAGATCAGCGCGCAGGCGATCATCACCCGCTGGCACATGCCGCCCGACAGTTCCGCCGGGTATTGCCGGGCCCGCGCCGCCGGGTCCGGGATGCCGACGCGCGCCAGCATCTCCACCGCGCGGATCCGCGCCTGCGCGGGCCTGGCGCGGCCGTGGACGACCAGGCTCTCGGCCACCTGCTCGCCCACCCGCATCAGCGGGTTGAGCGAGGCCACCGGCTCCTGGAAGATCATCGACAGGCTCTGCCCGCGGATGCGGCGCATGCGGCGCTCCGGGGCGGCGAGCAGCTCCTCGCCGTCCAGCCGCACCGCGCCGCCGGCGGCCCGGGCGGCGGCGGGCAGCAGGCCCATGACGGAGAGCGCGGTGAGGCTCTTGCCCGAGCCGCTCTCGCCCACCAGCGCCACCACCTCGCCCGGGGCGACGTCGAAGCTCACCCCGTCCACCACCGCGTTGCCGCCGATGCGGGTGACGAGGTCGCGCACGCTGAGCACGGGCCCGGCCGGGGTGGCGGGCGGGTGGGGGCCGGGCCGGTCCGTTTCGGGCGGGGCGGTTCCGGGCAGGTCGGGCTCAGGCATCCGGGCCTCCTTCGGTCTCGGCGGCCACCGCGGCCCAGGGGCTGGTGGGATGGGCCATGCCGCTGTTGCGCCCGGAAGCCGGGTCACGCGCGACGGCGGAGGGAATGGCGAAGTTCACCGGGTGCAGCGTATCGGTGACAAGCTCCACCGGGAAGGCCTCCGCCACCTTCGCGGCCACGTCGGGCGCGGCCCGGCGGTTCACCCGGATGGTGGGGGAGCTGGCGTCCAGCCGGGGGGCGTGGAAGGCCTCCTCCAGCCCCATGCCGCCGTCCAGCATGAAGGACAGCAGCTGCACCAGCGCCGGGAAGATCTGCCGCCCGCCGGCCGCGCCGATGGCGAGGGTGGGCCGCCCGCCCCGCGTGAGCAGCAGCGGCGACATGTTGGCCAGCGGCCGGGCGCCGGGGGCGATGCGGTTCGGCACGCCGGGCCTCGGGTCGAACCACATCATGCCGTTGTTGAGCAGGAAGCCGGTGGAGGGCAGCGTCACCTTCGCCCCGAAGCGCGACAGCAGCGTGTTGGTGAGCGAGACCATGTTGCCCGCCCGGTCCACCACGCTCACATGCGAGGTGCAGTCGCCCCCGGCGGAGGCGTGGCCCATGGTGGTGAGCCGCAGCCGGGTGGCGTCGCGGATGGCGGTGGCATAGGCCAGCGCCGCTTCGGCGGGGCCGGTCTGCGGTCCGATGTCGAGCGCGGCGAGCGCCGCGAGCAGGCTCGGCCCGCCGGAGAGCCCGTCGATCACATGCACCTCATGGCCGCGGTAGCTGGCGGTGCGCGGGGGTTGCCAGGTGCTGCGGTAGGCGGCGAGATCCGCGGCGGAGAGTTTCGCGCCCGCCATGGCCAGTTCGCCGGCGAGGGAGGCGGCGATCCCGCCCTCGTAGAAATCCCGCGCGCCGGCCTGCGCGAGGCGGCGCAGGGTGCGGGCCTTGGCCGGCATGGGCAGGCGCGGGGTGCGGCCCGGGTCCGGCGGCTGGCCCCCGGGCAGGAACACCTCCGCCGAGGCCGGGTCCGCCGCGAGGTTGCCCGCGTCGATGGCGATGCAGAGCCGGGTGAACCAGTCCACCTCCAGCCCGCGCTCCGCCGCCTCGATGGCCGGGGCCAGCGCCTCCGCCCAGGAGAGCGTGCCGAAGCGCGCCAGCGCCGTGGCCAGCCCGTCGATCGCGCCGGGCACGCAGACCGACATCGGGCCGGAGAGGTTGCGGTCCCCCTCCACCGCCGGCCAGTCGAACCAGTCGCCGCCGCGGCCGCCGCGCAGCGGGTAATCCGCCGCAGAGATGCCCTGCGGCGCGCGCACGTTGAAGTCCAGCGTGTCCACGGCGCCGGTGTCGCCGCTGGCGTGCAGCAGGAAGCCGCCGCCGCCGATGCCGCTCAGCCAGGGTTCGGCCACCGAGAGCACCAGCGCGGTGACCACGGCCGCGTCCATCGCGTTGCCGCCGGCCGCGAGCACCCGGGCGCCGGCCTCCGCCGCGCCGCCGTGCTGGGCCGCGACGAGGCCGCCGGCGGAGTGGCGGGCGTGTTTCTCTATGCCGCTCCAGGTCTGCATCAGGAGGGGGTCCGTGCCGGGTGGGAGGAGATCGGGCCGGGCAGGGCGGAGGCCTGCGCGAAGGCCCCGGCCTGGGTGGCCATGTGATGGGCGGCAATCTCGCCCACGGTGGCGATCCACACGCCCTCGGCGGCGCGGATCTCGCCCAGCAGCCGGTCCAGCATGGCGATGCGCTGCGCCCGGCCGGAGATCCAGTCATGCACGGTGAGCATGAACAGCCCGCCCCAGCGGTGCAGCAGGCGCCATTCCTCGGCCCAGGTCTCGCCCACCGGGCCGGTGGGCTGCGGCGGCCACTTGTCGGCCCCGCCGCCGAGGAACTTGAAGAAGATCGCGTCGTCGATGCCCCATTGCACCGGGATCTCGGCCACGCCGTCCATGGTGTAGGGGTGGTCGTAGCCCATCAGCGAGCTGTCGTAGAGGCCGAGGCGCCGGCATTCCGCCAGCATGTGCGGGGTCATCTCCCAGGCCGGGGAGCGGAAGCCGAGCGGGCGCCGGCCGGTCTGGCGCTCGAACAGCTCCAGGGAGCATTCCAGCGCATGGGTGAACTCCGCGTCGGAGATGTCGTCCACCAGTTCGTGGAAATAGCCGTGCAGGCCGATCTCGTGGCCCCCCTCCAGCAACCGGGGCAGCATGTCCGGGTGTTCCTCGGCCACGATGCCGGGCACGAAGAACGTGCCCTTGATGCCATGCGCCTCCAGCAGGTCCAGGATGCGCCCCAGCCCCACGCGCGGCCCGAAGCGGCGCTGTTCCAGGTGGCCGATGGTGCGCGGCCTGCTGTCGCGCATCTGCCAGAGCCAGGGGGAATGGGCGTCCACGTCCACGGTGAAGGCGGTGGCGGAGGCAAAGCCCTCGGGCCAGATGTAGCGGTCGGTTGCCATCACAGCGCCTGCTTCTTGTCCTGGTGCACGTCGAGCGAGCCGATGGAGTTGCCGCCGTCCACCGCCAGCGTGGCGCCGGTGACATAGGCCGCCGCGTCGCTGGCGAGGTAGAGCGTCGCGGCGCCGACATCGGCCTCCGTGCTGGCCCGGCCCAGCGGGATGCCGGCGGTCACCTTGCTCACATGCGCCGGGGTGAGGCGGCTCACGGCGGAGCCGGCGGCGAAGCCCGGCTCCAGCGCGTTCACCCTGATGCCGTATTCCGCCAGCTCGATGGCGAACCCCTTGGTGAGCCGGTCCAGCGCGGTCTTGGACAGGGAATAGGGCGCCGCGGTGCGCCGCATCTTGCGCGCCGCGCCGGAGGAGATGTTGATCACCACGCCCTTCCGGCCCGCCTTCACCATCTGGGTGGCGAGATCGCGGGTGAGGATGAAGGGCGCGCGCAGGTTGATGCCCAGGATGGCGTCCCACTGGGCGTTCGTGGTGTCGAGCAGGAAGCCGCTGGGGTAGATGCCGGCGTTGTTGACCAGGATGTCCGCCGCGCCCCATTCGGCGCCCACCCGAGCGACGAGCGCCTGCAGGGAGGCATCGTCCGCCAGGTCGGCCACCTGGGTGAAGGAACCGGCGGCGGCGGGCAGTTCGGCCAGCAGGGCGTTGAGCGCCGCGCCGTCACGGTCGGTGAGGCAGAGCCTCGCGCCCTCTGCCGCGAAGGTGCGGGCCAGGCCGGCGCCGTAGATGCCGCAGGCCCCTGTGATCACAACGCCGCGTCCGGCGAATTCGCCTTCGAAATTCATGGGAGGAGCCTTTCGGACTTATCTGGATTTGGGGTCGAGCCGGTCGCGCAGGTGGTCGCCTATCAGGTTCACCGAGAGCACGAGCAGGAAGAGGCAGAGGCCCGGGAAGGCGGAGATCCACCAGGCGGAGCCGACATAGTTGCGCCCCACCGAGAGCATCGCCCCCCAGCTTGCCGTGGGCGGCTGCACGCCGAGCCCGAGGAAGGAGAGCCCGGCCTCGAACAGCACCATCAGCCCGAATTCCAGCGTGGCCACCACGGTGATGGCGCCGATGATGTTGGGCAGGATGTGGATGAACAGGATCCGCGGCGTCGACGCCCCCATGAAGCGGGCCAGCCGCACGTAGGGCATGTTGGCGACCGAGAGCGTCTGGCCATAGGCCACCCGGGCGTAGCGCGGCCAGCGGGTGAGCGCGAGCACGATCACCACGTTGGTGAAGCCCGGCCCCAGCACCGCCACGGTGATGATGGCCAGCAGCACGGCGGGGATGGAGAGGAACACGTCCACCAGCCGCATGATCACCGTCTCCACCCAGCCGCGCGCCTGCGCCGCAGCCATGCCCAGCACGGTGCCCACCACGCCCGACAGCGCCACGGAGAGCACCGCCACGCTGAGCGAGATGCGCGCGCCCCAGATCAGCCGGGTGAGCAGGTCGCGCCCCAGCTCGTCGGAGCCCAGCCAGTAGGTGATGCCGCGCGCCGTCACCCCCGGGGCCTTCAGCCGGCCCATCAGGTTCTGGCTGTTGGGGTCGTTCGGGGCGATGAGCGGCGCGAAGACGGCGATCAGCACGAAGGCCGCGAAGATGGCGAGGAAGGGCAGCACCGCGCGGCTGCCCGGGCCGCGGCGCCGGCCGGTGGCCTTTTCGCGGATGGTCTCCGCCACGGCGCTCATGACGCGCCCCCGAGGCGGATGCGCGGGTCGACCAGGCTGTAGAGCAGGTCGGCCACGAAGTTGAGCGCGATGGTCACGAAGGCGCCCAGCAGCACCACGCCCTGCACCACCAGGAAGTCGCGGCTGATGATGGACTGCACGGTGAGCAGCCCCAGCCCCGGCCAGGCGAAGACCGTCTCCACGATCACCGCGCCGGCGAGCAGCTGGGAAATCTCCATCGCCGCGATGGAGATCACCGGGATGGAGGCGTTGCGCAGAAGGTGCCGGCGCACCAGCCGCCCGGTGGTGACGCCGCGCGCCCGGGCCGAGCGCACGTAATCTTTCGAGAGCTCCTCCAGCACGGAGGTGCGCGCCACCCGGGCGAAGGTTGCCATGCTCAGCAGCCCCAGCGCCACCGAGGGCATCACCAGGTTCCGCCAGCCCCCGGCCCCGGAGGGCGGCAGCCAGTGGTTCCACACCGCGAAGACCATGATCATCAGGATGCCGGACCAGAAGGTGGGCATGCTCTGCGCCGCCAGCACGAGGCCCATGAAGCCCTTCGCCTCCGCGTGGCCGCGGCGCACCGCCATCCACACGCCCAGCGGCACCCCGATGCAGAAGGCCACCAGCAGCGCGCCGCCGGCGAGCTGCAGCGTGTAGGGCAGCCGCGAGGCGATGATGTCGATCACCGGGATGTTCTGGATGTAGGAGCGGCCGAAATCCAGCCGCGCCATGTCGACGAGGAAGGTGCCGTACTGCACGATCAGCGGCCGGTCGAGGCCAAGGCTCGCGCGCATGGCCTCGATGTCGGCCTGGGTCGCCGTCTCGGGCACCAGCAGGTAGGTCGGGTCGCCGGTGAGGCGCTGCACGAAGAAGATCAGCGTCATCACCCCGAAGAGCGCGACCACGGCCTGCCCGAGGCGCCTGGCGAGATAGCGTCCCATTCTGTCCTTCCCGGCCCTACTCGGACCAGCCCATGCGGTTGAGGAACAGGCTCTCGTTCGCCGTGGGCGTCCACTCCAGCTTGTCCGAGGCGCCGTAGACCACCGCGGCCTGGTAGAGCGGCAGCAGGGCGGCATCCGATTTCATCAGCTCGGAGGCGGCGTGGTAGGCCTTCAGCCGGGCGTCCCTGTCCAGCGTGGAACGGCCCTCCTCCAGCAGCCGGTCCATCTCCGGGTCGGAGTAGCGCGACCAGTTGCTGCCGGACTGGAGCAGCGGATACATGATGCCGTCCGCGTCCTGGCAGGCGCAGGACCAGCGGCCGAAGCTCAGCATCGGGCGGTTCTCCTCCGGGCCCTGGGCCTTCTTGAGGTAGCTCGCCATGTCCATCATGTTGATGGAGACGTTGAGCCCGATCTCGGTGAGCATCTGCTGCACGGCCTGCACGATGCGCTGGTCGTAGACCGGCGAGGTGTCGAAGCTGAGCTCGGTCTTCGCCGCGTCGCCGAGGCTCTCGACGATCTCCTTCGCGGCTTCCGGATCGTAGGGGATCGGGGCGATGTCATCCGCCCAGCCGAAATGCGCGGGCGAGAGCAGCTGCCCCACCACGGCGCCTTCGCCGGCCAGGATGCCCTCCACGATGCCCTCCCGGTCCACGCCCATCACGATGGCCTTGCGCAGCTCGGGGTTGTCCAGCGGCGCGACGCGGGTGTTCATGCCCACGAAGCCCACGCGCTCGGTGAGCGCGGTGAGCGGCGTCACGCCGGGGGCGCTCTCGAGCTGCATCGCGAGGTCGGAATCGAGCGAGACCGCGAGGTCCGCCGCGCCGGCCTGCAGGTCCGCCACGCGGGTGGAGGCGTCAGGCACGGCGCGGAAACGGGCCTCGGCGAAGGCGCCCTTGTCGCCCCAGTAGGCGTCGTTGCGCTTCAGCGTCACGTCCACGCCGCGGTTCCAGGCCTCGAAGGCATAGGGGCCGGAGCCCACGGGGGCGGCGTTGAACGCGTCGTCGCCCATCTCCGTCACCACGTGCTCGGGCACGATGGAGAGCTTCACCAGCTGGGCGAGCAGCACCGGGTAGGGGCCCTCCGTGGTCAGCGTCACGGCGTTTGCGCCGGTCACCTCGGCGCCGGTGATCTTGTTGAACTGGCCGAGCTGCGGGCTGGCGAAGGCCGGGTCGATGATCCGCTTCACGGAGAACACCACGTCCTCGGGCGTCAGCTTCGTGCCGTCATGGAAGGTGATGTCGTCACGGATGGTGAATTTCACCTGCGTGTCGGACAGCTGCTCCCAGGCGCTGGCCACCTGCGGGACGATCTCGCCGTCGTCGGAACGGGTGACGAGATTGTCGAAGATGTTGCGGTAGACGTAGTAGCTGTCCGGGTTCCACTGCTTCTGGGGGTCGAGCGAGGCGGGCTCGTTCACCAGGTCCACGGTGATCAGGTCCTTCGCCAGCGCGCCCTGCGCGGCGGGCGAGGCGAGGGCGGCCAGAAGGCCGAGGGCGGTTGCTGCAAGCAGGCGTTTCATGCGGGGATACCTCGTCTGGGGGCAAGGGGAAGGCGGGTGGCGCCTGCCCGTCCTGTCGGCGGGGCGCGCGGCGTGGTGCCGCCCGCCCCGGGGGCGCGTCACTCGGCCCAGCTCATGCGGTTGAGGAACATGCTCTCGTTCGCCGTGGGCTGCCATTCCAGCTTCGCGTTGCCGCCGTAGATGATGGCGGCCTGGTAGAGCGGGATGATCGGCACCTCGTCCTTCACGATCTCGTGCACCCGGGTGTAGGCGGCGAGACGGTCCTCCTCGTCCAGCACGGAGCGGCCCTCCTCCAGCGCCGCGTCCACCTCCGGCGAGGACCAGCGCGACCAGCCGGAGGAGGAGTGCAGGAGCGGGAACATGATGCCGTCCGCGTCCTGGCAGGCGCAGGACCAGCGCGAGAAGGTGAGCATGGGTGCTGCCGCGTCATCCACCTGCTGGTCCTTCAGCCAGGTGGCCATGTCCGTCATGCGGATGTCGACCTTCAGGCCCACGTCGGTGAGCATCTGCTGGATGGCCTGCACCACGCGCTGGTCGAACACCGGCGAGGTGGCCAGCTCCATCGGCGTGGCGGCCGCGTCGCCCACTTCGGCGATCAGCGCCTTCGCGTCCTCCGGGTCGTAGGGGAAGGGGTCGATCCCGTCCACCCAGCCGAAATGCGCCGGCGAGGCGATCTCGCCCACCACCCGCTCGCCACCGGCCAGGATGCCCTCGGCGATGCCCTCCTTGTCGATCGCCTCGGCGATGGCGCGGCGCATGCGCACGTCGTCCAGCGGTGGCTTGGTGGAGTTCAGCGCCAGGTAGCCCACGCGCTCGGTCTGCACGATCAGCGGCCTGGCGGTGGTCGAGCCCTCCAGCTGCGCGGCCTGGTCGGAATCGAGCGTGACGACGAGATCCGCCGCGCCGGCCTGCAGGTTCGCCAGCCGGGTGGCGGCGTCCGGCACGGCGCGGAAGCTCACGTTGGGGAAGGCGCCCTTGGTGCCCCAGTAATCGTCATTGCGGGTGAGGGTCACCTGCACGCCGCGGTCCCAGCTCGCGAACTTGTAGGGGCCGGAGCCGACGGGGGAGAGGTTGAAGGCGTCCTTGCCCACCTCTTCCACCACGTGCATGGGGATGATGGAGAGCTTCACCAGCTGCGGCAGCAGCACCGGATAGGGGCCGTCGGTGGTCAGCACCACGGTGTTCGGGCCGGTGGCCTCGGCCTTCACGATCTTGTTGAACTGGCCGAGCTGCGGGCTGCCGAAGGCCGGGTCCGTGATGCGGTCTACCGTATAAACCACGTCTTCGGGGGTAAGCTTCGTGCCATCGTGGAAGGTGATGTCGTCGCGCAGGGTGAACTCCATCTCGGTGTCCGAGAGGCGTTTCCACGAAACGGCGACCTCCGGCACGATGGTGCCGTCGTTGTCGCGGGTGACCAGGTTGTCGAAGATGTTGCGGTAGACGTAGTAGCTGTCCGGGTTCCACTGGCCCTGCGGGTCGAGCGAGGAGGGCTCGTTCACCAGGTCGATGGTGAGCAGGTCCTTGGCACCGGCGGTGCCGGCGGCGGAGAAGGCCAGGCTCAGCGCCAGTGCGGCGCAGGCCAGGGCGGGCGGGGCGAAGCTGCGGAGGCTCTTCATTGGTCTGTCTTCCCTTCCTGTTGGGTGGGTGACGGCCTGCGGGGTTGCGCGTCCTGCGCCCCCGTTCTGTGGGGGTCCGTCGATGGAGCGGGCCGGGCGGGGCGGGCCCCGGCGGCCGGGTCGAGCGCGCCTGCAAGCAGGGCGCGCCCGGCAAAGGCTTCGAAGGCGTCGAGCGCCGCAAGCAGCTCCGCGACGATGGCATGGGCATCCTCGCGCGCCACCGCGAGCGCCAGGGCGTGGCGGTCCGGCGTGGGGTGGCGCAGGCCGCTTCCGGCTTCCAGATGGCGCAGCATGCGGTCGGAATTGTCCCAGGCCTGGGCCAGCCAGCCGCGCATCCAGGCATTGGCGGGCGCCGCCAGATGGCCGAGCAGCTCGCGGTCATAGCCGCGCAGCGCCTCGGGCGCGCCGGGGTCGGTGCGCCCGGCCAGGGCGCGACACACCTCGGCCACCGCACTCAGCGCCGCGCGCGTCTCCGCCGTCCGGGACAGCGGAGCCAGCGCGGGTTCCAGCACCCGGCGCGCCGCGATCAGCCCGCCGACCAGCTCCGCCGTCACCGGTGCCACCTGCCAGCCCCGGCGCGGCAGGGCGAGCACCAGCCCCTCCCCGGACAACCGCGCCAGCGCCGCGCGCGTGGCGGCCCGGTTCAGCCCGAATCGCTCGGTCAGGTCCTGCTCGCTCACCATCTGCGACGGCGCGAGCGCGCAGGTCAGGATGGCGTCGCGCAGCCGGTCGACCGCGAATTCGGATTTGGACGCCGTTCCCGGCAGGGTTCCGGGCGCGGCGGGGCGGGCGACAAATGGCGAGGACCGATCATACATGCCGCGAGGCTAGCCGCGCCTCTGAGATGTTACCAGAGGGTTTCTGACATCTCAGTGCAATTTCTGCCCGGCAATCGGGCATGGGCGCGCGCCTGCCCGAAGCCTGAGCGGTCAGGCGGGCGCGCTGCCCGCAGCACGGCAGGGGCGCGGCGGGGTGATTCGGGCAGGGTTTCGAAAGGCGGCGGTGCGGTCAGCGCAGGGCGCCGCGCTGGGCCTCGATCATCACCCCGGCGAGCAGGGCATAGGCCTCGGCCCAGGCGGCGCGGGTCTCCTCGGTGAAGCTGTCGCCAAGCTCGTCGGCCAGCGTCTCCAGCAGGGCCTCGCCGACGATGGCGTAATGTGCCTCCTGGACCTCGTAGACCGCGTGGCGCAGGCCGAGCGCCTGCACCGCGGGCAGGATCTGCGGCAGGCTGGTGAGGCCGTTCACCGCGATGGCAAGCATCTGAATGAGCTTCATCTTCTGGGACGACATGTCCCCCGGAAACAGCTCGCGGGTTTCCGGCGCAAGGGCGAACAGCCGGGCATAGAACCGGTCGCCGGCCGCGCTGGTGTCAGCGGAAATGCGGCTGAAACTGTCCTGCACGAGGGCGATCTGGTCCGGCGTCATGTCCTGCGCGATCCTTTCGCGTGAAAGACCCTGGCAATGGCCCGGACCGTCGCCGGTCACGGAGCAGACTTCAGGCGGCGCCGCCCCCGGTCAAGCAGGCCGTGCGGACCGCGCCGGAAGTATAGCCCCGGGCCGTCGCGCGCGCCATCGCTGCCCGGCCTCGGGCGGAGCGGCCGGTTGCCCCCCCGCTGGCCGTTCACGGGTGGGGTGTGGCCGGCGCACAGACATGGGCGAGGCGACGAACGTGTCCCGAAACCCCGACAAGAATATATGATATGAGAGAATGCCGCGCTGCACAATAAGAACCCATGGCCATTCCGGCCCGAATGCATGCATGCGCGTCGTGGCCGGCCGGGGCGCGGGCGCCCCGGCGCGAAGATCAGTGGAGCGGCATCGCGACGGCCGCGGCGCGGGGCCCCTCGGCCCGCAGCAGCGCGAGCGCCCGGGCGCAGGCCTCGGTCCACACCGCGTTGTCCCTCAGGGCGGGGGGCATCAGGCCCGGCGGGGCCGAGAGCGCCGCGACCATGGCCTCCGCCGACCCTCCGTCCACGCGCGCCACGCAGGCGGCCAGCGCCCCGGCCTGCGGGTCGTCCAGGGGCCGCGCGGCCGCGACGGCCTGTTCGACGAAATGCATCCATGCCGCCACGGCGAAGGCGAAGCTTCCCACCGGCTGCCCGGCCTGCAGCGCCTCCAGCGCCGGCCAGGTGAGCCGCTGCGGCAGCTTCTGCGTGCCGTCCATCGCGATCTGCAGGGTGCGGTGGCGGATGGCGCGGTTGGAGAAGCGCCGCGCCAGCGCGTCGGCATAGGCGGCGTAATCCATGCCGGGCAGCGGCTCCAACGTGGCGGCGGCGGCGGCCATGTGGGCGCGCACCATGGGCGCGAGCGCCGGGTCCTCCATCACGTCGAAGACATGCTCCAGCCCGGCCAGCGCGCCGGCATAGGCGATGAGCGAATGGCTGCCGTTGAGCATGCGCAGCTTCATCTTCTCGAAGGGCGCCACGTCATCGGTGAAGATCACCCCTTCCGCGGCCTCCCAGGCCGGGCGGCCGGTGGCGAAACGGTCCTCGATCACCCATTGGGTGAAGGGCTCGGTCTCGATGGCGGCGGCATCCTCGACACCGATGAGGGCGGCGGCATCGGCCAGCGTCGCCTCGGTGGCGGCGGGCGTGATGCGGTCCACCATGGTGGAGGGGAAGGGCACGTTCGCCGCGATCCACTCCGCGAGGCCGGGGTCGCGCCGGCGGGCGAAGTCGAGCACCAGCCGCTCCAGCACATGGCCGTTGTCGGGGAGGTTGTCGCAGCAGAGCGGCGTGAAGGGGGCGAGGCCCGCCGCCCGGCGTCGCGCCAGCCCCTCGACGAGGAACCCCACCACGCCCGAGGGCGCCTCGGGATGTGCGAGGTCATGGGCGATGGCCGGGTGCGCGAGGTCGAGCCCGCCGGTGGCCGCGTCCCGCCCGTAGGCCTTCTCGGTGACCGTGAGGCTCACGATGCGGGTGCCGGGGTCCTCCAGCAGGGCGAGCACGGCGGCGACATCGTCGCGCGCGGTCTTCACGCCGAGGATGCAGCCGATCACCCGGGCCGAGGTGCCCCCGGGCCCGCGCACCAGCAGGGTGTAGAGCCCGTTCTGCGGCGCCATGCGCTCTTCGGTATCGCGCGAGCGCAGGTTGACCCCGGTGATGCCCCAGTTTCCCCCGGCGGCGGCGAGCGCCTGCTCGGTGGCCACGGCCTGGTGGGCGCGGTGGAAGGCGCCGAGGCCGAAATGCACGATGCCGGGGCGCAGGGCGTCCCGGTCGTAGCCCGGCTGCCCGACAGTCTCGGGCAGGCCGGCGAGGCTGGTGAGCCGGGTCATGCGGCAGTGGCCTTCAGCGCCGCCATCACGCCGCGCAGCTCCGCCAGCCCCTTCAGGCGGCCGATGGCCGGGTAGCCGGGCTGCGAGCCGCGCTCGCTGTCGTTCAGGATGTCCTGGCCGTGGTCCGGGCGCATGGGGATCTCGGCATCCGCACGTCCCTCGGCGCGGCGGCGGGCCTCTTCGCGCAGCAGCGCGGCGACGAGGGCCACCATGTCGGTGTGCCCGGCGAGGTGGTCATCCTCGAAGAAGGAGCAGGGGGTCTCCTCCGTGTCGCGGCGCACGTTGCGCAGGTGCACGAAGTGGATTTTCGGGCCCATCCGCTCGGCCATGCCGGGCAGGTCGTTGTCCGGTCGCGCGCCGAGCGAGCCGGAGCACAGCGTGACACCGTTGGCCGGGCTGTCCACCGCGTCGAGCACGGCGCGGTACTGCGCCTCGGTCGACATGATGCGCGGCAGGCCGAGCAGCGGGAAGGGGGGGTCGTCCGGGTGGCAGCACAGGCGCATGCCAAGCTCCTCGGCCACCGGCACCACCTCGGAGAGGAAGTCGATGAAATGGCCGCGCAACGTCTCCTCGGAGATGCCGTCATAGGTGGCGAGCTGGGTGCGCAGCTCCTCCAGCGACCAGCTCTCCATCGCGCCCGGCAAGCCGGCGGTGACATTCTGCGCGATCTGCTTCTGCCGGGCCTCCGGCATGGCGGTGTAGCGGCGCGCGGCCTCCTCGACCACGGCTTCGGGGAAGCTCTCCGCCGCACCCTTGCGCTTCAGGACATGGATGTCGAAGGCGGCGAAATCGGGCAAATCGAAGCGCATGGCCTTGGCGCCGTTCGCCACTTCCCAGGTGAGGTCGGTGCGCGTCCAGTCCAGCACGGGCATGAAATTGTAGCAGATGGTGCGCAGGCCGGCCTCGTGCAGGTGGCGCAGCGAGTGCTTCCAGTTCTCCACATGGGCGCGCCAGTCACCCGTCTGCGTCTTGATCGATTCGGAGATCGGGATGCTCTCCACCACCTCCCAGTCGAGCCCGGTGGGGGCGGCCCCCGTGCCGCGCACCTCGGCCTGGCGCTTCGCGATCTCCTCCTTCGACCAGACCTCGCCGGTCCGGACGTGGTGCAGGGCGGTCACGATTCCCTCGACCCCGGCCTGGCGCGCGTCGCGCAGCGTCACCTTGTCGACCGGGCCGAACCACCGCCATGTCTGTCGCATTCTGGTCTCTCCTTGGATGCGGAAATCACTTGCCCCCGAGGGCGGCGCGCACGGCCTCCGCCCGGGGGATCGGCGCAACGGCGCCATAGCCCTGCGTGGCCAGCGCAGCGGCGGCGGCGGCGTAGGTGCCGGCCTCCTGCGGGCTGTCGCCGGCCAGCAGGCGGGCGACGAAACTGCCGCCGAACGTGTCGCCCGCGCCGGTGGCGTCCACCGGGGTGCAGGGCGCCGGCGGGATGCGGTGGCGCCCCTCCGGCGTGGCGATCAGCGCGCCCTCCGCCCCGAGCTTCAGCGCCACCACCTTCGCGCCGAGGGCGAGGCAATGCTCGGCCATCGCCTCCGGCCTCGGGTCTCCGAAGATCTTCTCCATGTCGTCGGAGCTGGGCAGGGCGATGTCGGTCATGGCGAGGGCGGCCTCGATCAGCGCCTTCGCGCGCGGCCGGCTCCACAGCCTGTCGCGCAGGTTGGTGTCGAAGGACACGCGGCGGCCGGCGGCGCGGGCAATGGCCGCGGCCTCGAAACACGCGTCGCAGGAACTGCCGGAGATCGCCAGCGAGATGCCGGTGAAATGCAGCAGCTTCGCCCCCGCGATGGCCGCGCGCGGCAGGTCGGCCGGGCCGACGAGGCTGGCGGCCGAGCTGGCGCGCAGGAAGCTGAACACGTGGCCCGAGGGCCCGTGGTTGACGAAATACACCCCCGTGGGCGCCGAGGCGTGGCGGCTCACATGGGCGTGGTCGATGCCCTCCGCGTCCCAGAGGGAGACGATGGCGTCGCCGTGCTCGTCCGCCCCGAGGGCGGAAAGCACGCCGGCGCGCGCGCCCTGCCGGGCGGCGGCGATGGCGAAGTTCGACACGTCGCCGCCCACGTCGCGCAGGAAGGTGCGGGGGGTGTCCCCCGCACGGTTGTACTCGATCAGCGGCTCGCCGAGGGCGAGGATGTCCACCGCGGCCGCCATGCTCATGCCAGCTCGAGCTGGACCTTCACCGCTTTCGAGCGGTCGCCGGCCGCGTCGAAGGCGGCGACGGCGTCCGCCAGCGGGAAGGTGCCGGTAATGATCGGGCGCACGTCGATGCGGCGTTCGGCGATCATCTTCACTGCCAGCGGGTATTCGGCGTGGAAGCGCTGCGCGCCGGCCCATTCGATTTCCTTCGCCACCAGCATGGCGAGGGCGATGGTCGCATCGCCGCCGGTGCCCACCTGAACGAAGCGCGCCTGCGGGCGCAGCACCGGGAAGAGCGAGCGGATGGCGGGGGCGGCGGCCGAACATTCGAAGGCCACGTCGAAACAGCCCTTGTTCGCCTCGAATTCCTTCAGGCCGTCGGGGTTGGTGCGGGTGTTGATGGCGCGGGTGGCGCCCATCTCCTCGGCCACCTTCAGCGTGGCGTCCTGCAGGTCCGTCACCACGATCTCGGCAGCGCCGCCGAACTTCGCCACCGCGACGCAGAGCGAGCCGATGGGCCCGGCGCCGGTGACGATGACGCGCTTGCCCTTCAGGTCTCCCGCCCGGGTTCCGGCGTGAAGGCATACGGCCAGCGGCTCGGCGCAGGCGCCCTCGCCGAAGCTCACCACGTCGCCCAGCGGCTCGCACTGGGTGGCGGCCACGACCATGCGCTCGCGGAACGCGCCCTGGGAGTGGGGGAAGGGCATGGCGGAGCCGAAGAAGGTCATGTTCAGGCAGTGTTGCTGCAGGCCCCTGAGGCAGAACGCGCAGGCGTTGCAGGGGTGGGAGGGGTTCACCGCCACGCGCGTGCCGGGGGCGAGCCCCTCCACGCCGGGGCCGGTGGAGACCACCTCGCCGGAGACCTCGTGGCCGAGGACCATCGGTTCGCGCACGCGGATCGCGCCGAAGCCGCCGTCCTGGTAGTAGTGCAGGTCGGAGCCGCAGATGCCGCCGGCGCGCATCTTCAGCAGCACCTGGCCGGGGCCGGGCTCGCCGAGCTCCAGCGTGTCGATGCGCAGGTCACGGGCGGAATGGATGCGGCAGACGCGGGTTTCGGAAGTCATGGTTTCAGTTCCCATATGCGAGATTGGGCAGCCACAGCGAAAGCGCCGGGATGTAGGAGACCAACAGGAGGACCAGAATATTGCCGACAAGGAAAGGCGTGATGGCCCGCACCACCACGGAGAGCGGCAGCCGCGCGATGTTGGCACACACGAACAGGCACACGCCCACCGGCGGGGTGGTGAGGCCGATCATCAGGTTCAGCACCGCGAAGGTGGCGAAATGCACCGGGTCCACCCCCACGCCGATCGCCACGGCGGAGAGCGGGCCGAACAGGATGATGAGCGCGGCGATGGTTTCCATGAACATGCCCACGAAGAGCAGCAGCAGGTTGATCAGCAGGATCACCAGGAACTTGTTGTCCGTGGCGGCGAGCACGGCCTGGGCGATCATCTCCGGGATGCGCTCGGAGGCGAGGATCCAGCCGAACACGTTCGCGAAGCCCACCAGCGCGAGGATGGCCGCGGAGCTGACCGCGCTGTCGATCACGATCTTCGGCACGTCGCGCAGCCGCACGCCGCGGTAGATGAAGGCCCCCACCACGAAGGCGTAGAGCGAGGCGATGATCGAGGTCTCCGTGGGCGTGGCGATGCCCGAGAGCAGGCCGCCGATGATCAGCGCCGTCATGGCGATGGCCCAGAAGGAGGACAGGAAGGCGAGGCCCAGCTCACGGAAGCCGGCCCATTCCTGGCGCGGGTAGTTGTTGCGCCGGGCGATGATGTAGCAGGTCACCATCATGCCGAAGCCCAGCAGCAGCCCCGGCACGGCGCCGGCGAGGAACATCCGCCCCACCGAGACACCGGTGAGCGAGCCGACGATGATCATCGGCACCGAGGGCGGGATGATCGGCCCCACGGTGGAGGAGGCGGCGGTGACCGCGGCGGAGAAGCCGCCGGGATAGCCCGCCTTCTTCATGCCGGGGATCATCACGCCGCCGATGGAGGCCGCGTCGGCCACCGCGGTGCCGGAGATGCCGGCGAAGAGCATGGAACCGGCGATGTTGGTGAGGCCCAGGCCGCCGCGGATCCAGCCCACCAGGGCGGAGGCGAAGCGGATGATGCGCTCGGTGATGCCGCCGCCGGCCATCAGGTTGCCGGCCAGGATGAAGCCCGGGATGCACAGCAGCACGAACACGTCGATGCCCGCGTACATCTTCTGCGGCAGGATGACGAGCGGCATGCCGCGCACCAGGATATAGGCCAGCGAGGACAGCCCCAGGCAGGCCGCCACCGGCACCCCGATCACGAGCCCGATGGCGAAGACGGCGAAGAGAATGCTCACGTCCATGAGGTCAGTCTTCCAGTTCGGACATATCGGAGAGGGAGTCGCGCCCGCCGATGATCTCCAGCACGGCCAGCACGGCGAAGAGGCAGAGCGACACGGCGAAGACCGGCATGGCGAGGTAGATCCAGTTCATGTGGACGCCCAGGGCCGGGGCGGTCTGCATGGCGCCCACCTTCATGAATTTCAGCGCGGGCAGGATCATCAGCCCCGCCAGCACGGCGGTGAGCGCGGCGGAGAGGCCGAGGGCCACCCGGCGCGCATTGCGCGGCAGCATCGAGACCACGAGGTCCACGTTCACCAGGTCGCCGCTGCGGATGGACAGGCCCACGCCGCAGGCGGCGAGGAACATCAGCGCGGCGCGCGAGAGTTCCTCGGTCCAGATCGGGGAGCCGGGCAGGAAGGTGCGTGCGAACACCTGCAGCAGAACCGTGCCGATGAGCAGCAGGAAGGTGATGCCGACCGCGGCGCGCGATACGGTGACCATCAGGGAGACGAGGCGTTGCATGTGCGGTTGGCTTCCGGGGTTCGGGCGGCGCGCCCGGCGGGGCGCGCCGCGGACAGGCGGGGATCAGTCGGCGAAGATCTTCTCGACGATCGGCTTGATCTCGTCGGAGACGCCGCTCAGCACCGCGTCCTTCGCCTGGGCGGCGAAGGCGGCTTTGTCGACCTCGTTGAAGATCATGCCGGAGGCCTCGAGATCGGCGCGCAGCTGCTTCTCGTCGTCGAGGAACATCGAACGCTCGTATTCCTGGGCCAGGCGGCCGGCTTCCAGCACTGCCTTCTGGTCGTCCTCCGACAGGCTCTGGAACCGCTGTTCGGAGATCACGAGGTAGATCCAGCTGCGCACGTGATCGGTGAGGTTCACGTATTTCTGCACCTCGTTGAAGCTGGCGCTCTTGATCAGGGCGAGCGGGTTCTCCTGCGCGTCGATGGTGCCGTTCTGCAGCGAGGTGAACACCTCCGAGAAGGCCATCGGCGTGGGGTTGGCGCCCAGCGTCTTCCACACCGAGAGGAACAGCGGCACGTTGGGCACGCGCATCTTCAGCCCGTCGAGGTCGGCCGGCGAGGAGATCGGCCGGTTGGAGGTGAGCTCACGCGGGCCGCGGGCGAAATACGCGATGGGGCGGACCTGCGCCTTCTCGATGATCTCTTCCCTGATCTCTTCGCCGATCGGGCCGGAGGCGACCTCGTCCATCTTCTCGAGGGTCGGGTAGGCGTAAGGCACGGCGAGCAGGGCGGCCATCGGCGCCCAGTTCTGCAGGCTCTCGCCGGTGATGGTCATGTCCACGGTGCCCAGCTGCATGCCGGCGATCAGGTCCATCTCCTTGCCCAGCGTCTCGTTGGGGTAGACCTCGACCTTGATGCGGCCGTCGGAGAGGCGGGCGGCCTCCTCGGCGAATTTCAGCGCCGCCTTGTTCCAGATGTTGTCCTCGTTGGCGAGGTGGCCGAGCTGGAGCGTGGTCTCCTGCGCGAACGCGGCCCCCGAGAGGCCGAAGGCGAGTGCCGAGGCGGTGAGCGCGGCCCTGGTGAAGTTCTTCATGGTGTTCCTCCTTGCATATGGTTCAGGCGCGGCAGTGCGGCCCGCCCGCCGGTGCCCTTCCGGCACCTCACGCGGGCGGTCCGTTTCGGAAAATCGGGTCAGCCGATGCCGGGATCGGTCATGGTTTCGGCCGGCGGTTCGAACAGGTCCATGTGCCGCTCGCGGATGTGCGGCAGGGTCTTGAGAATTTCGGTGAGGTGCACCCTCATCGCCGCTTCCGCGGCATCCGCGTCGCCCGCTTCCGCGGCGTCGAGGATGGCGGTGTGCTGCTCGATGAGGATGTGGAAGGGCGTCGCCTCGCCGAAGCTGAGGTAGCGCACCCGGTCCATCTGCGCCTTGGTGGTCTCGATCACGGCCCAGGCGAAGGAATGCTGCGCGGCGCGGGCCAGCCCGGCGTGGAAGGCCTCGTCCAGCAGCAGGAACGAGGCATTGTCGCGGTGCTCCACGTCCTTCTGCTGCTCGACCAGGGCGCGCAGGTCCGGCAGCGGCGCCGGGTTCGCGGCCAGGGCGCGGACGATGGCGATCTCGAGGGCCTCGCGCACGAAGCGGGTCTCGGTGACGGCCTGCTGGGAGATCTTCTGCACGAAGGTGCCGCGATGGGGGATGACCTTCACCAGCCCGGCGTCCTCCAGCCGGATGAAGGCCTCGCGCACCGGCTGCCGGCTCACCGAATAGCGCCGCGCCACCTCGGCCTCCGACAGCGCCTGCCCCGGGCGCAGGCGCGCCTGGATGATGTCGGAGCGCAGCTGCCGATAGAGCGTGGTGCCGATCGAGGCGGCAGGCGTGAAGCTCAGCGGGTTGGTCATGAGTCGGTTTTGTCTCCTCCGGTATGGTACCATACCACCATACTGCATGAAATCAAGCGGCCGCCGACCGGTGCCGCCTCCGGAGAGATGTCAGACGCGCCGGGGCAAGGCGGTGCCGCGCCTCGCTCCCGTTGACGCCATCGCCATCATCGGATCATCAGTGCCGAGGCTGCCCCGCGCGGGCGCCCTGTCGCTGCCTGGCCCGGCCTCTTCGCCCGGGTCGGGGCCGGCGGCGGCGCCCCTGCGGGCCCTCCTCCGGCGCCCCGGTCAGCCCGTATTCCGGACGTCGGGGAGGGCAGGGGCAGCCCGCCCGGCCTGCTTGCGTCCCGCCCGGGCTGCGCCCGCCTCGGAGGGGGCAAGCCCCCGCCTCGGCAGGCGCGTCGGGCCCGGTGCGGGCCCTTCCGGCCAGGCGGAACCGGCCGCGCCCTGCGGCCAGCGCCGAGCGGGGGCTCGATGCCCCCCGAGGCGCTCCGCCCGGCCGGTCCCGGATGCGTGCGCCTGAGTGCCGCGCCTCCGGTCCGGGCGGGCCTGCCTGACGGGTGGCTGCCCGGCCCGGGTGCCGTGTTCTCCCGTCACGGGATCGACCCCGGGCCGCTGCGCACCCGCCGTCCTGCCTGTGCGCCCGGGGCCGGCATTCGGGAGGGGTGGGGTTTGCCGGGGTGGCGGGCCGTCTCTCGCTTGGCGGCCGGGCTGTGCCGGCGCGCTTGCAGCCGGTCGCGCTGCGGGTGGCGGGTGTTCTTCTCCCCATCCCGGCGGGAGATCTGCCGGCGGGACGCGGAGCGTGGGTGACGCACGGGCCCCTCAGGACGCGACCCGGGGCGGGCCATGCCCGCTGCGGCTTTGAGACGGTGTGCCCTCCCTGCTGCGTGCCGGCGGCCGGGCGGGCGGCCTTCGTGCTGGCGCAGGGCGGCGCGGGGGATCAGCCGATCATGCCGAGGGCGGGGAAGGTCTCCAGCAGCCAGTAGGAGAAGCGGGAGAAGCTGTCCGTCACCATCATGATGCCGACGAGGACCAGCATGCCGCCCATCACCCGCTCCACCGTGCCCATGTGGCTGCGGAAGCGGCGCATGAAGCGGGTGAAGGGGCCGATGAACAGCGCGGCGAGAATGAAGGGCACGCCGAGGCCGATGGCATAGGTGCCGAGCAGGAAGATGGCCTGGTCGGAGGCGCCCTGGGCGGCGAGGCTGAGGATGGTGCCGAGGATGGGGCCGATGCACGGTGTCCAGCCGAAGGCGAAGGCGAGGCCGAGCACGAAGGCCCCCAGCGGCCCGCCCGCGGCACGGCCGGCGTCGAACCGCGCCTCGCGGTAGAGCAGGCCGATGCGGAACACGCCGAGGAAATGCAGCCCGAACACGATCACGACCACGCCGGCGATGCGCGAGAACCACAGCTGGTTCTGCAGGAAAGCCTGGCCGAGCGAGGAGGCCACCGCGCCCAGCAGCACGAACACCGTGGAGAGGCCCAGCACGAAGAACAGCGCCGCGGTGACCACGCGGCGGCGGTCCGGGGCGCCGTCCTCGGTCATCCGGTCCAGCGAGGTTCCGGCCATGAAGGCGAGGTAGGGCGGCACGATGGGAAGCACGCAGGGCGTGAGGAAGCTCACGATGCCGGCCACGAGGGCGATGGCGAGCTTGATGCCTGCCGAGGCCTCGATGAAGTCTATCCCGAACATGCTCCCCCCGATGATGCTTGCCTCAGGTGATACCGGGCGGCCGCGCCGGTGTCACCTGCACACGGCGTCACGTTTGCGTAGGACGCGGCCGGAGGCGCGGGCGGTGAGCGGCGGCGCGGCCGCCCGGTCCTTCGCCGCGAGCTGCGCGAGCGGCGGGCTCGCTTGAAGCGGGAGGCAGGGGCGTGTGATCCGCGGCGCAGGCGTGTGTGACGTGCCCCGGGGGGGCACCGGCAGCGGGGCGCAGGGGGCAAGCGGACGCGTGATCCGGCGGAGCCTTCGGCATTCCTCCCGAGCCGGGCCCGGTCCTGCGGCCCGGACCCGGCGGTGCGCCCTGCGGGCGCGCGATGCGAGAGCTGCGCGCCAGCGTGCGGAGGCAGGATGCGAGAGGTACGCGGCGCAGTCAGGGCGGGCCGGTGCGCGCAGGTCCACGGTGCATGGCGGTGCGCGCAGTCGGGCAGAGCATGGGGGTACGCGCAATCGGGCAGAGCGCGCACCTGCATGCGCAGTCCAGCGCTGCGTGCAGTCCGGCAGAACACGCACCGGCGCGGGAAGCCTGATTGCGCGCCGGTGCGCACAGGGGCAGAATTGCACGCCGGTGCGCACAGGGACAGGCAGCGCACGCCGGCTTGCGCATGGCCGGATGCTTCGTGCCGGCGGGCGCGGAGCGCGGCGCTTCGCGTCTGCCGGCGCATGAAGCCGGTGGACAGGCGCGGGCCGCCGGGCTAGGCCTTCGGGCATGGACGAGATCACCGAACTGGACGCCCGGGGCCTGCTGTGCCCGTTGCCCGTTCTCAAGGCGCGCAAGCGGCTGCAGCCGCTGGCACCCGGCGCCCTGCTCGCCATGCTGGCGGATGACCCGGCGGCGGTGATCGACGTCCCGCATTTCTGCGCCGAGCAGGGCCATGCGCTGGTGGAGATGACCGGCGAGGGGCCGGAGCGGCGCTTCCTCATCCGCAAGGGCGGCTGAGTTCTTGCGGGCCGCCCGCCCCGCCGGTATGAACGGGCCGGAAACCACGGAGCCTCCGATGACCGAGCTTGCCTATCGCGACCCCGAACCGAAGATCCTCCACGGCGCCAGGGGCGACTGGGAGATTGTCATCGGCATGGAGGTGCATGCGCAGGTGCGCTCGAACGCGAAGCTGTTCTCCGGCGCCTCCACCGGCTTCGGCGCCGAGCCCAACACCCATGTGAGCCTGGTGGACGCGGCCATGCCCGGCATGCTGCCGGTGATCAACGCCTTCTGCGTGGAGCAGGCGGTGCGCACCGGCCTCGGGCTGAAGGCGCAGATCAACCTCTTCAGCCAGTTCGACCGCAAGAACTACTTCTACCCCGACCTGCCGCAGGGCTACCAGATCTCGCAGCTCTACCACCCCATCGTGGGCGAGGGCGAGGTGCTGGTGGACATGGAGCCCGGCGTGGCGCGGCGGGTGCGCATCGAGCGCATCCACCTCGAACAGGACGCCGGCAAGTCCATCCACGACATGGACCCGGAGAACTCCTACGTCGACCTCAACCGCACCGGCGTGGCGCTGATGGAGATCGTCTCGCGGCCCGACATCCGCGGCCCGGAGGAGGCGGCGGAGTACGTGCGCAAGCTGCGCCAGATCCTGCGCTACCTCGGCACCTGCGACGGCAACATGCAGGAGGGCTCCCTGCGCGCCGACGTGAACGTCTCCGTCTGCCAGGCCGGGGCCTACGAGAAATTCCGCGAGAGCGGCGACTTCTCCCATCTCGGCACGCGCTGCGAGATCAAGAACATGAACTCGATGCGCTTCATCCAGGCCGCCATCGACTACGAGGCCCGCCGGCAGATCGCCATCCTGGAGGACGGCGGCAGCGTGGACCAGGAGACCCGGCTCTATGACCCGAACAAGGGCGAGACCCGCTCCATGCGCTCCAAGGAAGAGGCGCATGACTACCGCTATTTCCCCGACCCGGACCTGCTGCCGCTCACCTTCGGGCAGGACTGGGTGGACAGCATCGCCGCCACGCTGCCGGAGCTGCCGGACGCGAAGAAGGCCCGTTTCGTGCTCGATTTCGGGGTGACCGAATACGACGCCGGCGTGCTGACCGCCGACACGGTGAACGCCGCCTTCTTCGAGGAGGTGGCGCGGGGCCGCGACGGCAAGCAGGCGGCGAACTGGGTGATCAACGAGCTGTTCGGCCGGCTGAACAAGGAGGGGATCGCGGTGTCTGCCTCGCCGGTGTCGGCCGCGCAGCTCGGCGGGATCATCGACCTGATCGCGGCGGGGGACATCTCCGGCAAGATCGCGAAGGATCTGTTCGAGATCGTCTGGGCCGAGGGCGGCGACCCGAAGGAACTGGTCGAGAGCCGGGGCATGAAGCAGGTCACCGATACCGGCGCCATCGAGGCGGCGGTGGTCGAGGTGATCGCGGCGAACCCGGAGAAGGCCGAGCAGGCGAAGGCCAAGCCTTCTATGGCGGGCTGGTTCGTGGGTCAGGTGATGAAGGCCACCGGCGGCAAGGCCAACCCCCAGGCGGTGAACGCCCTGGTGCGCGAGAAGCTCGGCATCGAGTGAACGTGACTGCCGGCCCGCCGCGGAGCAGGCCGGCGCCCCCGCCCTACCGTCAACCCAAAGCCGAGGCGCCTTGAAGCTGCGCGCCGGTTGCGCTCCGGCAAGGACCGGAGCCTTCTGTCCACGCGCACGCGCTGAGCAGGCCGGGGCGGCACGGGTGGCCAGATCCACCCCGCCCTACGAACAGTCACCTCCGGCAAGAGACGGCTCCGGCCTGTGCCAGGCGGGGGGCAGGGACTGCCGCGCAGTTGCCTCAGGCGGTTCCGGCAGAATGGACGGGCCCGCGCGGCGGTGAGCCAGCCGGGAGGTGCCGGTTACCCCCCGATCGCTTCAGGGCCCGGGCGATGCCCTCGCGGCGGCCCGGGGGGACCGCCCACCGGCAGGTGTCATGCCGGGCGCTGGCCTTCTTCTCACCGCACGCGGACCAGGGAGGCGAAGACCCAGTTCGGCAGCGCGTCCTCGCAGCGGAGGACGTCGGAAGCGCCCTGTTGGGCTGTATTGCCGTGCCAGCACAGGGTGCCGAAGCGCGAGGCGCCAAGCATCACTTCGCCGCTCGTGCCGCCGTTCGGCCCGGAGCGGTTCGGCGTCGCGCTGGTCCGGGCGCGCAGCAGGCCGATGCTGGCGAGGTCGAAATGCCCGGTGGGCTGCAGGCCGTTCGCGGCCTGCCAGATGCGCAGCGCGCGGCGGGTTTCCGGGCCGAACAACCCGTCGGTGGAGAGCCGCGCGCCGCTGACCAGGGAAAGCCGCCGCTGCAGGTCCACCCGGGTGAGGTGGGAGCGGGTGAGGCCGGCCTCCACGGTGAGCTGGTCCAGCGGCCAGAAATCCTCCGGCAGCCGGGCGGTCCGGTCCATCAGCCGGGGGTCGATCCGGTCCGGCTCGGCGGCGGCATGGTCCAGCCGGGTGGTGAGCATCTGCCGCAGGATGGGCTCGGAGGGAGAGGGGGCGAGCGCCATGTCGACGGCGGGTGCCGGCGCGGGCTCCGGCTGCGGCCCGAGCAGAGCGGCGGCGAGGGCGAGCGCCCCGGCGCAGGCCGCGACCAGCCCCGGGAGACGCCGCGCCGGCGCCCGAAGGCGGCCTGTACCGGCGGGGTCGCCCGCCGCGCCGGGGAAAGCTGGCGCGACTGACACGGTGTCGTCACCCGACGCGGCATCCTCTTCCGCGAAGTCCATGGTGTCGGCCCCGGGTGTCTCCGAAGGCAGGAGCGGCGGCAGCCCGGGCGCCGCGGGAGCCGGAGCCTGCGCCAGGGGCCGGTCGATCGCGGAGCGTGACTGTTCGCGCATCGCCTCCGCCAGGTCGCGCATCTGGGCGAGCATGGTGCGGGTGGCCGGCGGCAGGACGGTGGCGTTCTCGTGCAGGTGGCTGTCAGTCAGCCAGGCGAGATTGCTCCAGGCGAGGTAATTGCTGGCGTTACCGTCGCCGCATGCCAGCGGAGGCAGGCCGCCGGCGGGCATGTGGGCGGCGGTTTCGGCGCCGACCATCACCGCGTCCTCCGCCGCCTGCGCGTGCTGGTCCCGCGCCGCCGTGGCGGTCGGGCGGGCGGCAGGCAGGAGGTGCAGCCTGCCGTCCCGGCCGGAACCGGCGGGGGGCGAATCAGGGTGACCGGGGCGTGCCGGCCCGTCCTCCGGCGTCTCCCGCAGGGTGCCGTGGGGCGGGGCGCAGGGCGCGCGGAACCTCGGGGGCGGCCGCGCGTCTTCCCCGCCGATTTCCCCGCAGGCGGCAGCCAGCACCTTGCCGATCTGGAGTTGCGTTGGTTTTGACATGACGACGCCCCCGCGCATGTACCCGATTTTCCGCATTTTCCTGCTGAGGGCTCGATGATCGCGCGATACGCGTTAATTTAAGGTTAACATCTTGGCTCCGAAGGTCGGAGCGCGATACGGTCGCCGCCGAGGCCGGCGGGCTCGAGGGTTTCAGGAAAGCGACAGTCTGATGACGCAGTACGAATACAAGATCGTGGCGGCACCGCGCCGTGCACAGCGGCTGCGCGGACGCACCGGCGCCGATCGCTTCGCGGCGACCGTGGCGGATGTCGTGAATGCGGAGGCCAGCGGCGGCTGGGAGTATTTCCGCTCCGACGCGCTGATCGAGGAGGCGCGGCAGGGCTGGTTCCGCACCCGCCAGGAGCACCGGCAGAGCCTGCTGGTGTTCCGCCGGGTGGTGGGGCAGGGCGTCGGCTCGGCCGGGCCGGAGATGGCCATCCTCGGCGCCACGGCCGCCGCTCCGGCCGAGGAGGAGGACCTGCCCTCGCTGCGCGCGCAGATCCGGGCGCGCGCCACCGACGAGGACTGAGACGCCGTTCAGGCGGCCGCGGTGCCGTCCACGTCCAGCGCCAGCGCATGAACACTGCCGGCCAGTTCCTCGCGCAGCGCCGCGTTCACCGCGCGCTGCCGGGCAACCCTGCTCTGCCCGTTGAAGGCATCGGCCCGGATCACCACGCGAAAATGTGTTTCCCCGCCCTCGCGCCAGCCGGAATGGCCGTGGTGATGGTGACTTTCGTCAATCACATCGAGCCTTGCGGGGGCGAAGGCTGCCACCAGCTTGGTGCGGATCGTGTCTGCCATGGTCATCTTTTTCACCTCATTTTCGTGCCGATATGTTTTACAGCCCGCCCCGACACCCTAAACTAAGGAAAGCCCCGCACGGACGGGGCCGCCCTCACCTGATAGATCTGACGCAATGACTCGCCGTTCGCCACTCGATTACGACATCTCGGTTTCCGCAGACAAGGCGCGCCGCACCCGGCAGCGCGGCATGTCGGGTGCGTTCGAATCCTCCTCGCGCGGCTGCGACCATCCGGGCTGCGAGGCCCGCGGCACCTACCGCGCCCCGCGCAGCCCCGAGCAGATCAACGACTACTACTGGTTCTGCATAGACCATGTGCGGGAGTACAACCGGCGCTGGAACTTCTTCCAGGACCTGTCGGGCGAGGAACTGGAGCAGCAGATCGAGGCAGACCGCCTCTGGGGCCGGCCGACCTGGTCCTTCGGGCGGGCGGCGGGCGGCTCCAAGCCGATCAACCAGCACACCGACGGCCAGGCCTGGCGCCGCTTCGGCTTCTCCGACCCGATGGACGTTCTGGGCGCGAACGCCACCATCAACCCGGGGGCCGCCCGCACCGCGGACCGCCCCACCGAGGCGCCGCGCCGCCGGATGCTGCCGGGAACCGAGCGCAGGGCGCTGGAGATCCTCGATGCCCGCGACGACATGGGCAAGCGCGATATCCGCCGGCTGTACAAGGAGCTGGTCAAGAACCTGCACCCGGACATGAACGGCGGCAGCCGCGAGGACGAGGCCCGCCTTCAGGAGGTGTTCTGGGCCTGGGACCAGATCCGCGCCTCGCGCAGCTTTCCGGACTGAGACGGCCCTGCGCCGGGCGCCGCAACGATGACACGGACCCGCGCCGGACCACCGGCGGGGGCGACCGGAAATGGCCCTGTCTTTCACTTGCTGCTTTGCGACATAGATCGTATGCAGAGGGTCAATGACCGGGCCTGACAGGACTCGAGACCAGAGAAACGGGACAGACATGGCGGATGGAGCGATGGAAATGGCGATGGAACCGACGGTAGAGCTGTCGGTGCGCGAAGTGTTCGGCATCGACAGCGACATGATCGTGAAGGGCTTCGAGGAGCCGACCGATCGCGTGCCCGCGAAGGACCCGACCTACCGCTTCGACCATGACACGACGCTGAGCATCCTCGCCGGGTTCAACCACAACCGCCGCGTGATGATCCAGGGCTACCACGGCACCGGCAAGTCCACGCATATCGAGCAGGTGGCCTCGCGGCTGAACTGGCCCTGCGTGCGCGTGAACCTCGACAGCCACATCTCGCGCATCGACCTGATCGGCAAGGACGCGATCAAGCTCAAGGACGGCGTGCAGGTGACCGAGTTCCACGAGGGCATCCTGCCCTGGGCGCTGCGCAACCCGGTGGCGATCGTGTTCGACGAATACGACGCCGGCCGGCCGGACGTGATGTTCGTGATCCAGCGCATCCTGGAGGTGGACGGCAAGCTGACCCTGCTCGACCAGAACCAGGTCATCACCCCGCACCCGTATTTCCGCCTCTTCGCCACGGCCAACACCGTGGGCCTGGGCGACACGACCGGCCTCTACCACGGCACCCAGCAGATCAACCAGGGCCAGATGGACCGCTGGAGCCTGGTCGCCACGCTGAACTACCTGCCGCATGACGCGGAGACCGAGATCGTGCTGTCGAAGAACCCGTCCTACCAGACCGAGGCCGGCCGCAAGACCATCTCGCGCATGGTCACGGTGGCGGACCTCTCGCGCTCGGCCTTCATGAACGGGGACCTCTCCACCGTGATGAGCCCGCGCACGGTGATCGCCTGGGCGCAGAACGCCGACATCTTCGGGTCGGTCGGCTTCGCCTTCCGGCTCACCTTCCTCAACAAGTGCGACGAGCTCGAGCGCTCCACCGTGGCCGAGTTCTACCAGCGCTGCTTCGGTGAGGAACTGCCGGAAAGCGCCGCTTCGCTGAGCCTCGGCTGAGGCGCGCCGCCCTCCCCGCCCGCGGGAGGGCCCGCCCCGGTCCCGGAGCCGACCCCGGAGGGTCCGTGCCATGAGCAACAAGCCAGAAAATCCGTCCGAGCCGTTCAAGAAGGCGCTGAGCGACGCCACGCGTGCGCTCGCCAACGAGCCCGAGATGACGGTGACCTATTCGGTCGACCCGCCGGGGCTGACCAATGACGCGGCGCGGCTGCCGCAGATCTCGCGGCGGATGACCCGGGACGAGGTGATGCTCGCCCGTGGCACCGCGGACGCCTTCGCGCTGCGCCGCCGTTTCCACAACGATGCCACGCACCGCCGCTACGCCCCCACGGGGGAAGTGGCCCAGGCCCTGTACGAGGCGATGGAGACCGCGCGCTGCGAGGCGATGGGCGCCCGCGCCATGCCCGGCACCGCCGACAACATCGACGCCAAGATCGCCTCCGAGGCCCGGCGCTTCGGCTACGAGGGCATCACCGAGGCCGCCAAGGCCCCGCTGGCCGAGGCGGCGGGTTATCTCGTGCGCCATCTCGCCACCGGCCGGCCGCTGCCCGCCGGCGCGCAGAACGTGATGGAGCTGTGGCGCGGCTTCATCGAATCCCAGGCCAGCGGCTCGCTGGAGCGGATCGACGGCTGCCTCTCCGACCAGAAGGCCTTTGCCCGCCTCACCCGCAAGGTGATCGAGGAGCTCGGCTATGGCGAGCAGCTCGGCGAGGACCCCGACGAGCTGGAGAACGACGAGGACCCGGAGGAGAGCGAGGAGCTCAGCGAAGAGGACGAGACCGAGGGCGGTGGCGAGCAGGAGCAGGACTCCGACGACCAGAACACCGCCCAGGACGACAGCGCCGAGGAAGACTCCGACCAGGCCCAGGCCCAGGTCAGCATCGAGGACACCGACGAATCCGAGGCCGCCGAGGCGGACGAGATCGACGGCGAGCCCCCCTCGGAGCTGCCGCCGCCCAAGCCCGCTTCCGACGCGGACCCGCATTACAAGGTCTACACCTCCGCCTTCGACGAGGTGATCCGCGCCGAGGACCTGGCCGACCCGGCCGAGCTGGAGCGCCTGCGCGCCTATCTCGACCAGCAGCTGGAACCGCTGAAGGGCGCCGTCTCGCGTCTCGCCAACCGGCTGCAGCGCCGGCTGCAGGCGCAGCAGAACCGCTCCTGGGAATTCGACCTGGAGGAGGGGATCCTCGACGCCGGCCGGCTGGCCCGCGTCGTCGCCCAGCCCACCACGCCGCTCTCCTTCAAGGTGGAGAAGGACACCGAGTTCCGCGACACGGTGGTGACCCTGCTGCTGGACAATTCCGGCTCCATGCGCGGCCGCCCGATCTCCATCGCCGCCATCTGCGCCGACGTGCTGGCCCGCACGCTGGAGCGCTGCCAGGTGAAGGTGGAGATCCTCGGCTTCACCACCCGCGCCTGGAAGGGCGGGCAGAGCCGCGAGGCCTGGCTGCAGGCCGGCCGCGCGCCGGCGCCCGGCCGCCTGAACGACCTGCGCCACATCATCTACAAGAGCGCCGACAGCCCCTGGCGGCGGGTACGCTCGAACCTCGGGCTGATGATGAAGGAAGGCCTGCTGAAGGAGAACATCGACGGCGAGGCGCTGGAATGGGCGCACCGCCGCCTTGCCGGCCGCCCGGAGGCGCGCCGCATCATGATGGTGATCTCCGACGGCGCGCCGGTGGACGATTCCACCCTCTCGGTGAACTCGGCCAACTATCTGGAGAAGCACCTGCGCGACGTGATCGCGATGATCGAGAAGCGCCGCGCGGTGGAGCTGATCGCCGTGGGCATCGGCCATGACGTGACGCGCTACTACCAGCGCGCCGTCACCATCACCGACGTGGACCAGCTCGCCGGCGCCATGACCGAGCAGCTCGCCTCGCTGTTCGACATCGACCCCCGCGCCGCCGGCCGTGCCATGCGCCAGCAGATTACCGCAGGTGCAAGGCGGGCGGGGTGAGATCAGGTCCGGAGCCTTGTGAAGCTCCGGACGTCGTCCTCCGAAAGTACCTCGCCGCGAAAGCCCTGGATATTCCAGAGTCCATTTCGTCCGATCCGCGGGTCGGGATGCCAGAGGCCGAGCCAAATCGGGGAGGGCCGGCAATCCGGGCAGGCGGCTATGGTTGAGAGCATACGCTTCTCCCACGCCAGCCGATCCTCTTTTCCTCCCGATAGCGGCAGCACAGCGAAAGACATTCGCGCCCGCAGCTTCTGAGAAACTTCGGTTTCCACGGCCGTCATCTTCAATGGATCCACCCTATGGCCGTGCTCGGCGCGCGCCTTGCGGCGGGTGAGTTTCAAGTTCCATTGATCCAAGGCGGGGTCATTTCTCTCGGCAAGGATGGCGCGGCCGACATGCTTGCGGAAGATGCTCCGATCCTTGTTGGGTTTGAGAAGGTGTTCGATCAGCCGCCCGCGGAGGTTTCCCTGTCCGGTGTGCGTACCGATTCGGACGATTCTGTTCCCGCCATGGGCCTCTTCGTCGACTTCGAAGACGGCATAGATGCCATTTGCCGGTATGTTTGCAGAACACAGATCCGGCGAAAGACGGGGCATCGCATCGAAAAATTGGTGCAGCAGCTTGCAGGCAGACATGGCGCTCCTCCGTGCGCCCTCCCGCTCATGCTCCCAAGTTTCAGCTTACCACGAACAGGCCCCTCACCGATACCGCCTGCGCCGCCGCTTGCGTCGGATCACCATCATCAGGCCCAGCCCAAGCAACAGCGGGGCGAGGGGGATGAGCAGCGCGGTGGTGATCGCCGGGTCCCAGAGCCAGTCCGGGAACATCGCCTCCACCCAGGCGCGGGCGTCCGAGAGGCTGGCCGGGTTCATCTCGGCCCACAGGGTTCCGATGCTTCGCAGGTGCAGCGTCGACAGCTGCCCGCCGCTCTCCCGCCAGTCCAGCAGGCCCAGGCCGAGCGCCGCGAGGATAAGCACCAGTCCGAGACCCCGGGCCAAGATTGTCCTCCTGCTGCAACTGCGAAAACGCTAACGGGGATTGACCTGCCCCGCAACATGTCATCTCTCAGGGCTCCGGGGCCGCCTCGGCCCCCGTTCCTCCGGGGCAACCGCCCGGAAGATCCGCAAGAAAGACACGCCGAGACCCCGGGGAGGCCCGCCCATGTTCCAGACCTTCGATGCGAAGACCACACCCGCCACCGGCGCCGCGCGGCTCGCCGCCTTGCGCGAGGCGATGCGTGCCGCCGGGGTGGACGGGTTTCTCGTGCCCCGCGCCGATGCCTTCCAGGGCGAGAACGTGGCCCCGCGCGATGAACGCCTGGCCTGGCTCACCGGTTTCACCGGTTCCGCCGGCCTCTGCGCCGCGCTGGCGGAGCGTGCCGCGGTGTTCATCGACGGGCGCTACACCCTGCAGGTGCGCGACCAGGTGGACCTCGCCGTCTTCACCCCCGTCGCCATTCACGAAACCGCCCCGGCGGAGTGGCTCGCCGGCGCCATGGCACAGGGCCAGGTGCTGGCCTATGACCCCTGGCTGCACGGGCGCGAGGAACTCGGCCGGCTTGCGGAACGTCTCACGCCGCTGGGCGTGACGCTGCGCGCGGTGGAGAACCTCGTCGATACCGTCTGGCCGGACCAGCCCGCGCCGCCCGCGGCCCCGCTGCGGGTGCACCCGGACGCGCTGGCCGGCGAGACGCATGGCGCCAAGCGCGCCCGGCTGGGGGCGGAGCTTGCGGCGGCGGAGGCGGAGGCCGCCCTCATCACCCTGCCCGACAGCATCGCCTGGCTGCTGAACATCCGCGGCGGCGATATCGCCCGCAGCCCCTACGCGCATGCCTTCGCCCTGCTGGGCGCCGATGGCCGGGTGAGCCTGTTCACCGACCCGGCCAAGCTGGGTGCGGAGGTGGCCGCCCACCTGGGCAACGAGGTGGACGTCCAGCCCTGGTCCGCGCTGGAGCCGGCGCTCACGGGGTTTGCCGGGCGCAGGGTCACGCTGGACCGGGCCACCGCCCCGGCGCGCGTCGCCGACCTGCTGGAAGCCGCCGGCGCGGCCATCCTCTGGCGGGCGGACCCCTGCGTGGCGCCCAAGGCGCGCAAGACCGCCGCGGAGCTGGACGGGATGCGCAGCGCCCAGGCGCGCGATTCCGTCGCCCTCGCGCGGTTCCTGTGCTGGCTGGACGGCGCCGCGCCGCAGGGCGGGCTGACCGAGATCGACGTGGTCCGCCGGCTGGAGGCCTTCCGGGCCGAGGCCGGCGGCCTCACCGACATCTCGTTCGAGACCATCTCCGGCGCCGGGCCGAACGGCGCCATCGTGCATTACCGGGTCACCGAGGCCACCAACCGCACCATTCAGCCGGGCGAACTGCTGCTGGTCGACAGCGGCGCGCAATATGCCGAGGGCACCACGGACATCACCCGCACCATGGCCACCGGTGTGGTGGGGGTGGAGGAGGCCTGGGCCTTCACGCTGGTGCTGAAGGGCATGATCGCGCTCAGCCGCGCGCGCTTTCCGCAGGGCGTGGCGGGGCGTGACCTCGACGCGCTCGCGCGGGTCGCGCTGTGGCGGGCGGGGCTGGACTATGATCACGGCACCGGCCACGGCGTGGGCGCCTGCCTCGGGGTGCACGAGGGGCCGCAGGCCATCTCCCGGCGCAACATGGTGCCGCTGGAGGCGGGCATGGTGCTGTCCAACGAGCCGGGTTTCTACCGCGAGGGCGCCTTCGGCATCCGCATCGAGAATCTCCTGGCCGTCACCCCGGCGGAGATTCCCGAGGGCGGCACTCGCAAAATGCTCGGATTCGAGACTCTGACCTTCGTTCCGATTGATCGGAGGCTCATCCGACCCGATATGCTGGATGCGGCCGAGCGTGTCTGGCTCGACGCCTACCATGCCGAGGTCCTGGCCCGGGTGCGTCCGCGCCTCGACGCCGAGACCGCCGGCTGGCTGGATGAGGCCTGCGCGCCCCTCTGACCGGGGGGCCGCGCAGGAGGGGACGGGGCCCGGCCCGACGCCCGGGATTGACGGTAATGTCACCTCCGCGTGTCAGGCTGGCCCGAGATTGGGGAGAACTGACATGATTACCGAGCGCAAGATCACCATCATCCGCAGCCCGGGCACCTGGGTGGTGCGGGCCGGCGGCGCGGTCATCGCCGAGACCCGCGATGCCCTGCAGCTCATCGAGGGGGATTACCCCCCGGTGACCTATTTCCCGCGTGAGGACGCGGGCATGGCCTTCCTGGAGAAATCGGCCCACACCACCACCTGTCCGTGGAAGGGCGAGGCCACGCATTACGACATCGCCGCGCGCAGCGGCCCGATCCACAATGCCGCCTGGAGCTACGAGGACCCGTTGCCGGCGGCCGCGCGGGTGAAGGGCTACATCGCCTTCTACCCGGAAACCGCCACCGTCGAGCAGGTCTGACCAGGGTCCGGCGGCGCGGGCTCAGGCCTCCAGCCGCCGGAACAGCCCGGGGTAATCGCCCACCAGCCCGTCCGCATCGACCGGCAGCTCGGCGCGAAACCCGCTTTCCACACTCTCGTAGAGATACCGGCCCGCGCCCAGCCGCGTGTAACGCTGGCGCATGGGGGACGGGGTGAGGCCGGGCACCGGCAGGTAGGCCATGCGGATCTCGCAGGCCTGCGTGTCGGTGAGGCCCAGCCGGCGGATGGGCAGGGTGTTGGTGAAGGGCGTGGCGGCGATGTCGATGTCGATGCAGCCGTCCAGCTCCGGCAATGCGGTGCCATCCCCGAGGCGCCAATGCCCGGCGCCATCGGCGAGGAGGTGCAGCTCCGGCCCGCCGAGGCAGGCGGCGACGGCGGCGCGCAGGCGCCATTGCGCGTCGATCTCCAGCCGGTAGCGCAGGGCGAAGCCCACGCCCTCCTCCGCCCCGATCACCAGGCTCTCGGCGCGAAAGCCGCATTCCGTTCCGGTCAGCAGCAGGTGCTCCAGCCCGGTTCCGCTCTCATCGCTCCACCGCACGGTCCTGCGCATGGCATCGGCCTCCCCTCATGAGCAAGGTGAGAACATTCCGTAAACATGCGCGGGGAGTCAAGCCGCGCCGTGGCGCGGGAAGGGTCGGCCCGGCGGAGGCGCCGCCGGGCCGACTGCCGCTCAGGCTTTCGGGCCGAGCATGTCCTTCGGCTGGACCACGCGGTCGAAGGTCTCCGCGTCCACGAAGCCGAGGGCGATCGCCTCTTCCTTCAGGGTGGTGCGGTTCTTGTGCGCGGTCTTGGCCACCTTGGTGGCGTTGTCGTAGCCGATCTCGGGCGCCAGCGCGGTGACCAGCATCAGGCTTTCCCACATGAGCTTCGAGATGCGCTCCTCGTCGGCCTCGATGCCCGTCACGCAATTGTCGGTGAAGGCGGAGGCGGCGTCGCCCAGAAGCTGCATGGACTGCAGCAGGTTGTAGGCCATCATCGGCTTGTAGACGTTGAGCTCGAAATGCCCCTGGGTGCCGGCGAAGCCGATGGCCGCGTCATTGCCCAGCACATGGGCGCAGACCTGGGTGAGCGCCTCGCACTGGGTGGGGTTCACCTTGCCGGGCATGATGGAGGAGCCGGGCTCATTCTCCGGCAGCATCAGCTCGCCCAGGCCGCAGCGCGGGCCGGAGCCGAGCAGGCGGATGTCGTTGGCGATCTTGAACAGCGAGGCCGCCACCACCTTCAGTGCGCCCGACATCTCCACGATCGCGTCATGCGCGGCCAGCGCCTCGAACTTGTTCGGGGCGGTGATGAAGGGCAGGCCGGTGATCTTCGCGATCTCGGCGGCCACGCGCTCCGCGAACTCGGGATGGGTGTTCAGCCCGGTGCCCACGGCGGTGCCGCCCTGCGCGAGCGGATAGATGTTGGTGAGCGCGGCGGTCACGCGGCGGATGCCCTGCTCCACCTGATAGGCGTAGCCGCCGAATTCCTGGCCCAGGGTGAGCGGGGTCGCGTCCTGCGTGTGGGTGCGGCCGATCTTGATGATGTCCTTGAAGGCCTCGGCCTTCGCGACAAGTGCGGCGTGCAGCTTCTCCAGCCCCGGGATGGTCACCTGCGTGGCGGTCACGGCGGCGGCGATGTGCATCGCGGTGGGGAAGGTGTCGTTCGAGCTCTGCGACATGTTGCAGTGGTCGTTCGGGTGCACCGGCTTCTTGGAGCCCATCTCGCCGCCCAGCATCTCGATGGCGCGGTTCGAGACCACCTCGTTCGCGTTCATGTTGGACTGGGTGCCCGAACCGGTCTGCCAGACGACCAGCGGGAAATTGTCATCCAGCTTGCCGGCGACAACCTCCGACGCGGCGGCGACGATGGCGTTGCCGATCTCGGGGGACAGCTTGCCGAGCGCCATGTTGGTCTCGGCCGCGGCCTGCTTGATGACGCCGAGGGCACGGACGATGGCCACCGGCTGCTTCTCCCAGCCGATGGGGAAGTTCAGCACCGAGCGCTGCGTCTGCGCGCCCCAGTACTTGTCCGCCGGCACCTCGAGCGGGCCGAAGCTGTCCGTTTCCGTCCGGGTGCCCTTGCTCGTATCAGTCATCTGCACTCTCCTCCTCGGATGCGATCCCAAGCGGTATACTGCGGCACACAGGCACAGGGAAACCGCAAATGCATCTTTTTGAGCCTATTCGCGGCGCTCATCCCGCCTTGCGGAAGGTATAGACCCGCGCCGGCGGCAGGTTGTTCCACACCCGGCGCGACCGGGTCCAGCTGAGGCCCAGTTCCGCGCGCAGCGCGCGGTCCACCGGCGGGCGGAACCCGTAGGTGAACTGCACGAACACGCCGCCCGGGCCCATGATGTCGAAGGCGCCGGAGAGGATGTCGCGCTGCACGCCGCGGGGCATGGAGAGCAGCGGCAGCCCGCTGATCACCGCGCCGGCGGGCCTGTCGGGCCGCCCCGCCTCGCCGACATGGCTGGCGGATATGCGCAGCAGCCAGGCCCGGGGGTAGTGCGCCGCCAGCAGGTCGGCGAAGACGGGGTCGATCTCGAACAGGGTGAGGTCCGCCTCGGCCACGCCGCGGGCGAGAATCGCCTCGGTGATCTTGCCGGTGCCGCTGCCCAGCTCGATGACCGGGCCGGTGCGCGGCCCCAGCCCGGCGGTCATCATCCGGGCCAGGTCGCGGGAGGAGGGGGACAGGGCCACGATGCGGCCCGGTCGGCGCAGGAACTGCGACAGGAATATGCCGAGATGGCTGGGTTTTCCCGGCGCGGCCGGGTCGATCTGGATTGTCATCGGTCTCCATCCGCCGGGTGCCCGGTGTGGTGACCGCAGACCTAGGCAGCGGAGCGGGCCGGCGCAATCCGACGAAAGACAGGAATATGGCGGGCCCGGCCGTCACCGTCCTGTCACGAAAACCTGCGCGATTCGCGTGGGTTGCGGGGCACAGGCGCCGCAAGGGGCCCAAGATGCGGGGCAGCGGCCCCGCGGGGAGCCCAAGGCGCGGGGCGGGGGCGCCCCGGGGAGCCCAAGGTGCGGGGCGAGGGCCCCGAGGGGAGTATAGATTGCTGGGCAACAGCTCCGCAGGGGGCCGCAGTTGCGGGACAGGGGCGCCGCGGACGGGCTCAGTTGCGGCGGAAGCGGTCCAGCCGCACGACGTCGCCGCCGGCGTGGTTTTCCTCGGTCTCGTCGTCGTCTTCGGTGGGTTCCGGGTCGTCATCCGGGTCGTCGTCCGAACCCTCGTGATGGTCGAAGCGCAGGCCGAACTCCACCGAAGGGTCGACGAACACCCGCACCGCATCGAAGGGAATCACCAGCCGCTCCGGCACGTCGCCGAAGTTCAGCGTGACGGTGAACCGGTCTCCCGCCACGGCGAGATCGTCGAACCAGTCCTGCAGGACGATGGTCATCTCGCTGGGATAGCGCTGCATCAGCGCAGGCGAGATGTCCACGCCCGGGTGCGCGGTGTCGAACGTGATGAAGAAGTGGTGATCCCCCGGCAGCCCGTTTTCCGCTACCTCGGTCAGCACTTCCACGAGCAGTCCGCGCAGGGCGCGCTGCATGAGTTGGCCGTAATTGAAGCCACGCGAGGCCATCGTCATCTCCCCTTCGGGTTGCCCTGACCATAGACGATTTTCGGACGGAGGAAAGAGGGGGAGGGGCAGTTCGCGTGTACTAGATCTACCGTCTGGCGGAAAATCGCTCAGCGGCCCGCCGCCGATGGGGCTTCCGCGCGGCGCTGGCGCAGGCGCGCTCCGCAGCCGGCGCTACACCATTCAGAACGGAAATCCGGAGGAGGGAGGGTAGTGCAGGCTTCTGTTGCCAGGTGCCTGCGAACCCCGCCTGGCCTTGCTAGAGGACAGGGCTTAAGATCGGTTTTGCGAACAGCTTACGCTGCGAGCGCCACCGGAGCACGGTTGTCATTGGCAACTGTACATGTCGGACCGATAACGGTGGTACCTCACCGGGTAAAAGCAAACACCTTTAGACGTCCGTCGATCCTGTTTCGGCCCCATCGCCCGCCAATGAACGGGGTGTTGGTGGAGCCGCCGGGTACCGCCCCCGGGTCCGATCCGCGTATTACGTGCGCGTTTATCACCATAGTTCCCGTTGCCGGGAACAAGCCTGATATAGTCCGGTTTCCCCCGGAATTGAAGGGGGAAACCGGAGGTTTCTCACCATTTTCCGGTGTTGGGCATGGAGGCCCAGGGCTCCTGCGGGGGCAGGGCCTCGCCGGCCTGCAGCAGCTCCACGGAGATGTTGTCGGGCGAGCGGACGAAGGCCATGTAGCCGTCGCGCGGCGGGCGGTTGATGGTCACGCCCGCGTCCATCATGCGCTGGCAGGTGTCGTAGATGTTGTCCACGGCATAGGCGAGATGGCCGAAGTTGCGGGCCTCGCCCAGATCGCCCTCGTCCTCGTAGTTGAAGGTGAGCTCCACCTCCTCGCCCGCGCCGCCGCCCGGAGGGGCGACGAACACCAGCGTGTACTTGCCCTCCGGCCGGTCGATGCGGCGGGTTTCCACCAGCCCCAGCAGGTCGCAGTAGAATTTCAGGGATGCGTCCAGATCGCGCACCCGGACCATCGTGTGCAGGTATTTCATCGTCATGTTTGCCTCCTCGTCATCGGCCGGCGGTGCGACCTCCGCAAATATTGCATCTGGCTCCTGAAACTGCGATTCCGTGTCTCAGCCTTCAGGAGACTTACATATGTCGATCACGCCCGAGCAACAGTCCGAAATCGATGCGGCCCGCGCGGCGCCCTCCCGGACCCTGCGTGCCACCGCGCCGGGCATGGAGCAGCACCTCTACAAGGCCGTGCCGGTGCTCGACCACGGGTTCGTGCGCGTGGTGGACTACATGGGCGACGATGCGGCCATCGTGCAGGCGGCCCGGGTCTCCTACGGGCAAGGCACGAAGAAGGCGCGCGACGATGCCGGGCTCATCCGCTACCTGATGCGCCACTGGCACTCCACGCCCTTCGAGATGTGCGAGCTGAAGCTGCACGTGAAGCTGCCGGTCTTCGTGGCACGGCAGTGGATCCGCCACCGCACGGCGAACGTGAACGAGTATTCCGCCCGCTACTCCATCCTCGACCGGGAGTTCTACATCCCCGCGCCGGAGCAGCTCGCCGCCCAGTCCACGGTGAACAACCAGGGCCGCGGCGCGGTGCTGGAGGGGGCCGAGGCCGCGCAGGTGCTCGAGATGCTGAAATCCGACGCCAACCGCTCCTACGATCACTACGAGGCGATGCTGAGCCAGGACGGCCAGCAGGGCCTCGCCCGCGAGCTGGCGCGCATGAACCTGCCGGCCAACATCTACACCCAGTGGTACTGGAAGGTGGACCTGCACAACCTCTTCCACTTCCTGCGCCTGCGCGCGGACGCCCACGCGCAATACGAGATCCGCGTCTATGCCGAGGCCATCTGCGCCATGGTGGCGGACTGGGTGCCCGCCGCCTATGCCGCCTTCGAGGATTACCGGCTGGAGGCGGCCCAGCTTTCGGGCCGCGGGCTGGACGCCGTGCGCCGCATGCTCCGCGGTGAGGAGGTCACCCAGGAAAGCTCGGGCATGAGCAAGGGTGAATGGCGCGAATTCGCCGCCCTG